>NZ_JNJN01000003.1 GCF_000701665.1 Agathobaculum desmolans ATCC 43058
CCCCTCTGTTTGAAATATTGTATTTGGCTACGATATCATCCACACTGCCAATTCCGCTAAGATACTCTTCAATGCAATGAATCTTAAATTCCTTGGAATACCTTCTGTTTCCACTTACAAAGGCTTCAATACCGTTCGCTTCGTACTTGGATATCCATCTATATATCTCGTCACGATTCATTCCATAAACATCTTGTAATTGAGAATAGGCAACCTTACCCGACTTATACGCTTCTATGATTTCTATTTTCTTCTCTGGAGTGAATTTTATTTTGCCCATAAAAAATCCTCCTAAAGTAGATTTTGGTTTTTTCCATGGTCTACTTTAGGAGGATCATATCAATGCGCCTGACTTTTTATATTTTGAGAAAGAAAAAGTTTTCGTGCCGCAGCGCGTATGCGATTGAGAAAACGCTCGAAACGCAAGTTTTTCCACAAACGAAAAACCGGAGCAAGCGATACAATGCTTGCTCCGGTGTGGTACGGGTAGTGGGGGTCGAACCCACACGCCTTGCGGCACAGGAACCTAAATCCTGCACGTCTGCCAATTCCGCCATACCCGCCGATCATATTCTTTGCCGTGGCTTTGGATAAAGAGCGGCACACGGCGCAGCAACACACTGCACACATGCGTTACCAGTATACCTGTTCGGGGGGATTTTGTCAATTCCCCCGGATGGGAAAGAAGGGCGGAGGACTGTCTGCGCACGGCGCAGAAAAGACTGCCGGAAAGCGTAAAATTTCTGTAAATGCCAGTACCCAAGGGGGTGGGATTGTGCTATACTTAAACTGTATAAATATTTTCCGTATGATAAGTGGGAGAGATCCATGAAATCGTTCCGCATTATTCCCGCGCTGCTGTCCCTGCTGCTGCTGGGCGGCTGCACGTTCCCCTCGGGCGACGATCTGCTCGCTGCGCCCAAACCCTCCACCAACTACCGCACCCTGCAAGCCGAGCTGGAAGAGCTGCTCGCTTCGGGCGTGTCCTATACCGCACCGGCCGAGGGTGAAAACCGCTCCTCGATCCAGCTGGTCGATCTGGACGGTGACGGCGTGGAGGAAGCCATTACGTTTTTCCGCGGCTCCTCTGCGGCAACCAGCAGCAATTTCAGCGTTTACGTTTACCGCAAGCAGGAGGAGCGCTATGTCTGCACCGGTTCGGTAGAAGGGCAGGCAATGGCGATCGAGTCAGTCGATTATCCGGTGATCACGCCGGACGGCCGCCGCGGTATGGTGCTTAGCTGGCGGCTGGGCGGCGACGGCACCGGCGCACTGACCGTGTGTGATTTTAATAAGGACTGCGTGCCCAGTGTGCTGCTGGAAACCGAATACTCCGCCATGGAACTGGCCGATATGACCGGGGACGGCGCGCGCGATTTGCTGCTGCTGACCACGGATCCCGCAGGCAGGCGCGTGGCGCGGCTGTATCAGTATCACAGCGGTGCGCTGACACTGGCCGGCGAGACCGGCACCAGCCCGGAAACCGTTTCGGTTGAGCGGATGCAGACCGGCCGTGTGTTGGATAACCATACAGCGGTGTTTGCTGAGGAAAAGATGGCCAGCGGCGTTGGACTAACGACCGATATCTTTGTTTATGCAGATGATCTGCTGATCAATCTGGCGTTGGACGGCGAAAATGCCATCACGCGCAGCACCTACCGCCCGGTATCAGTTTACGCGGCAGATGTCAATGGCGATGGCATGACCGAGCTGCCCCGTGCTGTGCTGATGGCAGGATATACGGACGCGGCGGCCTCTGACGCGGTGTTTATGCTCGATTGGTATGCCTACGGCGTCGATCAGATCCCGGAACGGGTGATGACGACTTATCAGAATATTTCGGACGGGTGGAGCCTGACGATCGACCCCGCCTGGCGTGACCGTATCACGGCGGTCAAATCCAATGATACCGGCCTTAGCTTGGTGACGTTTTCGGAATATCTGGGCGGCACGCAGCGCGTTCCGCTGTTTATTGTGTACTGTGCCACCGGTGCGGCGCGCGAATATTATGCCGGGCGGACCGATCTGGTTCAGCTTGGGCAGACCGCACAGGCAGTTTACTTTGCCAAGTTTGCCGAGGAAGCACGGAACAGCACGCTGGCGGTTACGCCCGAGGATGTGCGCAAGCGCTTCTCTTTGGTGAAGCAGGATTGGAATGAGTAAAAACGGCAGACGCCGGGGGCGCAGGGCGCGGCCGGGCGTGCAAATAAAAGGAGGAAGCTGTAAATGAAACGGAAAATTCTGGTGCTGGAAGATGAGGAGAATATCCGCTCCTTTCTGGTGCTCAACCTGAAGCGCAGCGGCTATGAGGTGATCGAGGCGGAAACCGGAGAGCAGGCGCTTGAGAAATACCACGTCAATCAGGACATCGCAGTGGCGGTGCTTGACGTGATGCTGCCCGGCATCGATGGATATGAGGTCTGCCGTGCGATGCGAGCTGCGGGCTATCAGGCCGGTGTGATCATGCTGACTGCCCGCACGCAGGAAGCCGACAAGGTGACCGGTCTGATGAACGGCGCGGATGATTATGTGACCAAGCCGTTTTCCGTTATCGAGCTGGCCGCGCGTGTGGATGCGCTGTACCGCCGCGTATCCGGTTCGCCTTTTGCGGAAGAGGACGTCATCAAGTCCGGCCCGTTCAAGCTCAACCTGCGCGCGCGTGAAGTGCTGAAAAACGGCATCAAGATCGAGCTGACGCAGATCGAATACGGTCTTTTGAAGGCGTTTATGGAGAACATCGGCAAGGCGCTGTCGCGCGATGAGCTGCTTGAGATGGTGTGGGGCCATCACTATGTGGGCGAGCTGAAAATCGTCGATGTCAACATCCGCCGCCTGCGTATCAAAATCGAAGATGACCCGGCGGAGCCGACGCATATCGTTACGGTGCGCGGCTATGGGTATATGTGGGAGGGGTAAGATCCCCTTCCTTTCCCTGAAAAGGGGCAGGTGCGGTCAAAAAACGCGCACGCGCGAGATCCTTCGTCGCTGCGCTCCTCAGGATGATCATTTATTTGTCATTCTGAGCGGAACGAAGTGGAGCGAACAAGCCCGCGCGTGCGCGTTGCCGCTGATGCCGTCGGCACCACCAGATGACTGCCTCCCCTTGAAGGGGAGCATGGTTTGGCGGCTGCACATCCTTTCCGCACTTTCGCCCGCCTGTAAAGCGGGCATCTCCGCCGCCCGGATGCGGGACGGCGCCAACGAAAGGTCTTTCTTATGACAATGAATAATCGCAAACACATCAAAAAGCCCGAGGCGCCGCCGCAGCCCATGCCGCCCAAGGTGCTGCATTCGCCGGGCGGCATTAGAGGCCGCTGGATGATGAACTCGCTTTCCTTTGTGCTGGTCATTCTGGCGGCGGTCGTCATTTTGGTATCGGTGGGGATCTCGGGATATTTTTATGCCAACGTGCGGAATAATCTGGTTTCCCGCGCAACAACAGTAGCCGATACCTTCCGTAAGTATTTCACCGAATCTTACGACCAGTTCTATACGCAGGCCGAGGCCGCGATTGCGACCTTTCAGGAGCAGGACAAAATGGAGCAGCAGTTTGTCAACAGCAGCGGCCGCATTTTGCTGTCCACTTCCGGGCTGACGAGCGGCAGCATGGCATCGACCGAGGATGTGTCCAAATCGCTCTCGACACAGACCACGCAGGTATTTACCGGACGGGACCCGACCTCGGATGAGCGTGTGATGAGCGTGACCGTACCGCTGCTTTCCTCCCGCGGGGATATGATCGGCGGCGTGCGGTTCATCACTTCGCTGCGCGTGGTTGAGCGGCAGATCTGGATCATCATCGGCATTGCGATTTTGGCGTGCCTGATCTTTTTGATGCTGGTCGTTGCATCCAACAGCTATTTTATCAAGTCGATCGTGGATCCCATCCTCAAGGTCAACACGACTGCCAAGGAAATTGCCGCGGGCCGGTATGGCGTGCGGCTGCAAAAAACCTATGACGACGAGATCGGCGAGCTGTGCGATACGATCAATTATATGTCGGATGAGATCAGCCGTGCCGAGCGCATGAAGAACGACTTTATCTCCTCGGTTTCGCACGAGCTGCGCACCCCGCTCACCGCCATCGGCGGGTGGAGCGAAACGCTGCTCGCGGGCGGCGGCGAGGACCCGGAGGAGGTTATGCAGGGACTGACCATTATCCAGAAGGAGGCGGGCCGTCTGACCCGCATGGTCGAGGAGCTGCTGGACTTTGCCCGCATCGAATCCGGCCGCATGAAGCTTGAGGTCGAGCTGTTCGACCTGTCGATCGAGCTGTATGAAGCGGTATACATGTATGAAAACCTGCTGCGCAAAAGCGGCATCCATCTGAGTTATGATGAGGATGTGGAAGCAAACTACTATATCAACGGCGACCGTCACCGCATGAAGCAGGTGTTCCTGAATATTCTGGACAATGCCGCCAAATACGGGGCGGACGGCAAAAAAATCGATATCACCCTGCGCCGGGACGGCGGGAAGATCGTTGCCGCGGTGCGTGACTACGGACAGGGCATTCCGGAAGCGGAGCTGCCCTTTGTGAAGGAAAAGTTTTATAAGGGCTCATCCAAGCAGCGCGGCAGCGGCATCGGCCTTGCCGTAACCGAGGAAATCGTATCCCTGCACAGCGGTACGCTGGAGATCGCCTCGACACAGGGCGCCGGTACTACGGTTACGATCACGCTGCCCGCCGCCGAGGCGGAGGAAGCGCTCGGCATTACCGGGGCGATTCCCAAAGTGCCGGAATCTGCGTACAGCCCGGAACCCGAAGGAGAAAAGCAATGACAACGCAAAAGAAAACCACGATCGGCGGTCAAGCCATCATTGAAGGGATCGTGATGAAAGGACCGAAAAAGACCTGCACGGTTGTGCGCCGGGCAAACGGCGAGCTGGTCGTGAAGGAAGAGGCTACACACCAGCCCTCTGCCCTGTGGAAGGTGCCGGTGCTGCGCGGGGCATATAATCTGTTTACCGCTATGAAGGAGGGCATTCAGGCCATCAATTACTCGGCTTCGTTCTTTGAGGACGAAGAGGCGGATGTGCCGCCTTCCAAATTCGAAACGTGGCTGGAAAACAAATTCGGTTCCGAGCGGCTGAACCGAATGATCCTCGGCCTGTCCACCGTGCTCGGGATCGCGATGCCGGTCGGCCTGTTTATGCTGCTGCCAAGCTTTCTCAGCGGGTTCGTGCCGGAAAGCTGGGGCATGCCGGCGCGCAACATTGCAGAGGGTGCGGTGCGCATTCCGCTGTTTCTGCTGTTCATGTGGTCGGTGTCGCACATGAAGGACATTCACCGCACCTTTGAATACCACGGGGCGGAGCATAAAACCATTTTCTGCTACGAAGCAGGGGAGGAACTGACGGTGGAAAACGTCCGCCGGCAGCAAAAGTATCATCCCCGCTGCGGCACAAGCTTTATGTTTGTGCTTATCATCGTGGCGACGATCGTTTCCTCGATCGTTTTTTCCTTTGTCCATGTGGTCAATCCGTTTTTGCGGATGCTGGCGCATCTGCTGCTGCTGCCGCTGGTGGTTGGTATCAGCTATGAGTTCAACCGTTATGCCGGCCGGTCGGACAGTCTGATTTCACGTGTTCTGCGCTGGCCCGGCCTGATGATCCAGCACTTGACGGTGTTTGAGCCGGATGACGCGATGATCGAAGTGGCGATCACCGGCATGAAGGCGGTCATTCCGGAGGATGGGTCGGACAACTGGTAAACCGTACAGGGGGTGTCCATCCACCTGTATCCGAAAACCGGGGGGATGTCTTCCGGCTGCTGCGATTTGATATCGTGGTGCGCCCAAGGGGGGGGTGCAGAACAGAAAGAGGGGTGGGTCAATCCTTGACCAAGACGATCAATGATGTGTACATGCAGTTATACCATCGCTTTAAGGAGGCAGACGATCCGCAGCCGTCGCTTTCCGCACGGGAGCTGACCGCCTGTGCCTGCCGGGTGGACAAGGACCGCACGGCGGAGTGGGGGCACATCTATCTGGACGATGCAACGGTGGATTATGCCCACCTGCTGTGCGACCGCTGTCTGGACGGCGAACCGCTGGCCTATATTCTGGGGGAGTGGGATTTTTACGGCCTGACCTTTCGGGTGGATCGTTCGGTGCTCATCCCACGCGCGGATACCGAGCGTCTGTGTGAACTCGTGATCGAGCGGGCGCGGCAGAAGGTTTCGCCGCGTATTCTGGATCTGTGCTGCGGTTCGGGCTGCATCGGCATTGCAGCGGCGCACACGGTCGGGGATGCCCGCGTGGCTGCCATCGACAATTCGGAGGGTGCGCTGCGCATCACCCGGGAAAATGCACGCCGGCTGGGGGTGCAGAACCGTCTGGTGGCGGTGTATGCGAATGTGCTGGAGGCGCCGCCGAACAGCATGGGGCAATTCGATATCATGGTTTCCAATCCGCCTTATGTGACCCGCACGGAAATGCACGAGCTGGACCGCAGCGTATACAGCTACGAGCCGCATGAGGCACTGTACGGCGGGGCGGATGGACTGGATTTTTACCGTGCGATCTGCCAGCGGTGGAGCGGACTGCTGGTGCCGGGCGGTGTGCTGCTGTTTGAGTGTGGCTGGCAGCAGGCCACGCAGGTCGCGGCAATCATGGACGAACACGGGTTTGCCGGGATCGGCATTACCGAAGATCTGGCCGGTGTGCCGCGCATTGTATTCGGTTACTGGAGCAGCGCATCGTAGCGAAGATGCGGAATGTGAAGCGAAAAAGTCTTTTTCCGGTGTGGATGACCACAATACGCGTGGCAGCGCGCATCAAACAGCATTTGCAGCGCAAATGCATAAAAGCTGGGGACGTGTACCTCAGCTTTTATACTTTGAGAGAGAAAAAGTTTCTATACAGGAACTTTTTCTCGTCCGTGTTTGGCATTGTCCAAACACGTATTGTCGGAAAAACGCAAGTTTTTCGACAGTCTTAAAAATCCACCGTATGCACACGCATACGGTGGATTTTCTGCTATGGGGATATTTCGTCTTCCGGCAGGCTGTCGCCGTAGTCCGCCAGTGCCTGACGGATCTCGTTCCAGCCAAAGCCGCGCCGCTGCAAAGCGGCCACCGCTTTTTCGACCTGCCGCCGGTCGGATACGTCGCCGTGCAGACGTTTTTCGAGCAGGGCGTGCAGTACGCCGGGGGCGGGAGAAAAGTCCTGCAGGACGGCATCGGCAATTTCCCGTTCGATACCGCGGCGCGTCAGCTCCTGCCGGATGCGCGGCGCGCCGTAGCCCTTGCGGGTGCAGGAACGGACAATGCCTGCTGCATAAGCGGTATCATCCAGCAGCCGGTGCTCGGTCATCCACGCGACTGCATAGGCGGCTTCCTGTTCGGAAAATCCCTTTTCGGTCAGCTTTTCATACAGCTTATTTGCACTGAGCGCCCGGTAGGAAAGCTGCTTGGCGGCGGCATCAAGCACCGCGCGGCTGCGCTGCGTACTCATTCGTCGTCGAGGTCGTCAAAATCATCCGCGTCGATCGACACAGCCTTGGCCGAGCTGGCCTTGGGTGCGGACGGGGCAGGCGCAGGCTCGGCTGCCGGTTTGGCCGCAGCCGACTGGTGCGCCTTGCGGCGCTCTTCTTCGACCTTTTCCATGATCTGCTGCTGCACGGCGTCAGCCTGATCGGGATGATCCTTAAAATACTGCTTGGCAGCATCGCGGCCCTGACCCAGCCGGATATCCCCCATGGAGAACCACGCGCCGGACTTGGTGACAATGCCGTATTTCACGCCCAGATCGACCAGCTCGCTCGTGCGGGAGATACCTTCGCCGTACATGATGTCGAACTCGGCTTCCTTAAACGGAGGTGCGACCTTGTTTTTGACCACCTTGCAGCGCGTGTGGCTGCCAATCATCTCAGTACCGTTTTTCAGGTGCTCCATGCGGCGCACATCGATGCGCACCGAAGCGTAGAATTTGAGGGCGCGGCCGCCGGTCGTGACCTCCGGGCTGCCGTAGATGACGCCGACCTTTTCGCGCAGCTGGTTGATGAAAATGGCAACGCACTGGCTTTTGGCGATTGAACCGGCGAGCTTGCGCATGGCCTGGCTCATCATGCGGGCGTGCAGGCCGACGAAGGAATCACCCATTTCGCCTTCGATTTCGGCACGGGGGGTAAGCGCCGCAACCGAGTCGATGACAACGATATCGATTGCGCCCGAACGAACCAGCGCTTCCGCAATATCCAATCCCTGTTCACCGGTATCCGGCTGGGAAACCAGCAATTCATCAATGTTGACGCCCAGCGCCCGCGCATAGACAGGATCGAGCGCGTGCTCCGCATCGATAAATGCGGCGGTGCCGCCGAGCTTTTGCGCTTCTGCCACGCAGTGCAGTGCTACTGTGGTTTTACCCGAGGATTCCGGCCCGTAGATCTCGACGATACGGCCGCGCGGCAGACCGCCGATGCCGAGCGCCAGATCCAGCCCGATCGAGCCGGTGGGGATATGGTCCACCTGCATACCGGCGTTCTCTCCCAGACACATGACCGAGCCTTTGCCAAACTGCCGCTCGATCTGGCCGAGGGCGGCGGCGAGCGCCTTCTTTTTATCGGCCGCGGGCGCGACCGTTTCCAGCTGTTTTTTGGTAGCCATAGTAGCCTCCTGCACATCAGTTTGATTAGGTTCATTATAACAGGATGCCGAATCATTTGCAAGAAAATTATCGAAAATTTGTTCGATTTTCAAAAACACATTTTGCGGACACAAAAGCCGCCCCGCGGTATGCGGGGCGGCAGAGGCTGTTGAAAAAAGTATTGTGGCGATGGGTGTCAGTAATACGCACGGCAGCACGCATGACTGCCGGTTGGCAGGAAACAGCTTATATCAGCAGCGCTTCCATATCGCCGAGCAGCTCGTCGAACAGCCGGGTGGCGTCCTCGATCGGCTGTGGGGCCGCCATATCCACCCCGGCGCCGCGCAGCAGCGTGATCGGGTCGGCCGAGCAGCCGCCCGACAGGAAGCCGAGATAATCCTGCACAGCGGGTGCGCCTTCGCGCAGGATGCGGCGCGACAGGGCGATCGCAGCGGCATAGCCGGTGGCGTACTGGTAAACGTAATAATCGTAATAGAAATGCGGGATACGCGCCCATTCAAGCGCGATCTGCTCATCGATGACCATATCCGGGCCAAAATACTGTTCGTTCAGCCGTTTGTACAGGGCACAGAGGGCCTCTGCGGTCGTGCCCTCGCCGCGCTGGGTCATGCGGTTGACCTCCAGCTCAAATTCCGCGAACATGGTTTGGCGGTACAGCGTGCCGCGGAACTGCTCCAGAAAATGATTGATGAGGTAGGCACGTTGGGTTTTATCCTCGGTCACCGAGAGCAGGTATTCCATCAGCAGCGCTTCGTTGCAGGTGGAGGCGACTTCTGCCACAAAGATCACATAGTCCTGATAAGCGGTCGGCTGCGTTTTGTTGGACAGGTAGGAGTGGATCGCGTGGCCCATTTCGTGCACCAGCGTGAACACATCGTCCAGTGTGCCCTTGAAGTTGAGCAGCACATAGGGGTGCACCCGCGCACCGGCGGAGTAGGCGCCCGAACGCTTGCCCTGATTTTCGTATACATCGATCCAGCCGTTTTCAAACCCCTCGCGCAGGATGGCAAGGTATTCCTCGCCCAGCGGGGCAAGCGCCTTGCAGGCGATCTCCTTGGCTTCTGCAAAGGTAAACCGCATTTCCACCCCTCCGACAACCGGCACATACAGATCGTACATATGCAGCTCGTCCACACCGAGCAGCTTTTTGCGCAGCGCAACGTAGCGGTACATCGGCGCGAACGAGCGGTGCACCGCGTCGATCAGGTTGTGGTAGATCGCAGGCGGTACTTCGGTGCCGTCCAGCGCAGCGTCCAGCGTGGAAGGATAGCGGCGGGCATTGGCAAAAAACAGCAGCTGCTTCATCTGTGCGGACAGGGTAGCCGCCGCGGTATTGCGGAACTTACCGTATACCGTATAAAGCGAATCGAACGCGGCACGGCGCAGCACGCGGTCGTAGGACTGCATCAGCGGGATAAAGGTACCGTGCGTCACCGGATGCGGTACACCGTCTCCGTCCACCGCATCCGGGAAGGTGAGGTCGGCATCGTTCAGCATGGAATAGATCTCATCCGGTGCGGCGGCCATTTCCCCGGCGGCAGCCAGCAGCGCCTCTTCCTTATCTGAAAGCACGTGGTCGCGGCGGCGGCGCACGCGGTCGATGCACAGGCGGTAGCCTGCAAGCGCAGGTGTTTGCTGATAAAAGCGCGCGAGTACCTCATCCGGAATGGCGAGCAGCTCGGGGGTTTCAAAGGCCGCGGCGGACTGCAGCTCAACGGCAAGGCGTGTTACCTGACTGACCATTTCCTGATAGGCGGCGGCACGGGTGTCCTCGTCGCTTTTGCGCTGGGCATAGTGCACGAGCGCATCAAAGGCAAGGCTGACCTCGTCATTCAAACGGAAAAAGGCAAGCAGGGCATCGCCGCTTTCGCCCAGCCGGCCGCGGCAGGCAGTGATGCGCGGAATGAATTCACGCGCCTGCGCCAGTGCGCTGCGCCATGCGTCATCCGAGGGGAACAGGTCGCAGATCGACCATTGATCCTGCGCGGGAACGTCCGCACGGGCGGGGATATGATTGGTATGCATGGAAATCCTTCCTTTCCTATCGTGTTTTCAATACCTTATTATGATAGCGCAGGGCGTGCAAATATGCAAGAAAAAGCCCGCTGCGGGCGCTTGGCAGCACAAAACCAAAAAAGAAGAGATTATGCAAAATAAAGCTTGACAAAACCGGGTGCAGCGCATATAATATAAGAGCTTGGTCAAAGACAGCTGGCAGCCGCATGGCTTGAAAGGCATTTCCGCCGCCCGCCGAGGTCAACACGAAACGGCTATAACGATCGCTTCCGATCGCTGATAAGGTTTTCTGTGTACCCTCCCTGTGTCTTTGCACCGGGAGGGTACTTTTATTTTTTAGGAGGTGAAAAAGATGCCGAATGCAAAGGTTCTGGAAGAAAAGAAGGCTCTTGTCGCTTCTCTGGTAGAGAAGATCAAGAATTCTCCGGCCGGTGTGCTGGTCGATTACAAGGGCATCAACGTAGAGGATGATACCAAGCTCCGCCGCGAACTGCGTGAAGCAGGCGTTGAGTACATGGTTATCAAGAACACCCTGATCCGCTTTGCTGCCAAGGAGCTGGGCTTTGAAGGTCTGGACGAGCACCTGAACGGTACTTCCGCTCTGGCGATCTCCACATCGGACGACGTGATCGCTCCCGCCAAGATCCTGGGCGCGTTTGCCAAGACCCACGAGAATTTTGTGATCAAGGCCGGTTACCTGGAAGGCAAGGTCATCGACGCGGACGAGGTCAAGAAGCTGGCCAATATGCCGAGCAAGGAAGTTCTGGTTGCACAGGTGCTGTACAGCTTCAACTATCCTATTATGCAGCTTGCTATTGCCTGCGATGCCATCGTTAAGAAGGCTGAGGGCAACGAGGAGATGAGGGTAGCCGATCTGGTTGCCGCTGCCGCTCCCGCCGCAGAGGAAGCTCCCGCTGCGGAATAATTCAAAATTTTTAATTTCAAAAATAACTTATAATGGAGGTTTATCCCATGACTGTTCAGGAGATTATGGATGCTGTAAAAGAGCTCAAGGTTATGGAGCTCTCTGAGCTGGTAAAGGCTCTGGAAGAGGAATTCGGCGTATCCGCTACGCCCGTAGCTGTTGCAGGTGCCGGTGCCGGCGCTGCGGACGGCGCTGCCGCTGCTGATGCGAAGAGCGACTTCGACGTTGTTCTGGTTGACGCTGGTTCTTCCAAGATCAATGTTATCAAGGTTGTTCGCGAGATCACCGGCCTGGGCCTGAAGGAAGCGAAGGAGAAGGTTGATTCTGCTCCGCAGACCATCAAGGAGGCTGCTCCGGAGGCTGAGGCTAACGAGATCAAGGAGAAGCTGGAAGCTGCCGGCGCGAAGGTTGAGCTGAAGTAAGTTCAGCTTTTACAAGCGAATGAAAGAGGATGTGCATAGCACATCCTCTTTTGTTTTGCCGCCGCTTAGTCATAGCCGCCCACGGCCGGAGGCAGGGACTGATAAGCCGGGCTGTCCCGGTACAGCGTGTCCATATACTGCACAAAATCGCAGAACGCTGCAGCATCGGGGTCGTTTTCCGCGCGGATTTGGGCGGTGCTGTCACCGGTAACGGTGTAGGACTGCCCGCCCGCCGTGAAGGTGATCTCATATTCGGTCAGCGGGCTCATACCTGTATCGGCGGCGTGGAGCGGTGCATCGGTCAGGCGGTCGAGTGCGCAGGCGCGCAGCTTGTCGTAGATCGCCTGCCGGGTTTGGTCGGTCACGGTGAGAGCGGCCTGCGCGGTGGGTTGTCCTTGCGGGTCAGCCAGATCCTTTTGCACCAGTCCGGCGCCGGTATCATATACATTGGGTGCGGCGGGATCGATCCAGTTGGCATAGCGGATGGCGAAATCATCCGGCATGTTTTCCGGCAGGGCAGAGGCGGCCGTTTGACCGCCGCAGCCGGCAGCCGTGCCGAGCAGCAGAACAAGCATCGCGGTGAAGATACGCTTTTTCATCATAAATCCCTCCTTTACTGTGTTAGACGGTCGGAAAGGGAAAAGGTTCCGGCAAAAGGGCGCAAACAGCCGGACAGCCGTTTTTCCGATCACAGAGGGCTGACCACTTACCGAAACGAGGTATCGTGCCGACGCGTATTCCGAATACGCGCGGCAGCGCGTATGAAACACCATTTGCACCGAAAATGCACAAAAGCTGAGAGCGTGTACCTCAGCTTTTGTTTTTCGAGAGGGGGAAAGATCCCGCATGGAAACTTTTTCTCGTCCGTGACCCGCGCAGACCAACACAGTTTAACGGAAAAACGCGGTTTTTTGACAAGCTCAGCCGCCCCGCAACCTATGGTTTCGGGGCGGCTGTTTTTCTTACGCTGCTTCGGCAGTGCACACTTTTTTTATAAATTCGGATCAAATTCGCATTCGATCAGCAGCTGTGGTTCTCCGTTTTCCCACCATTGCGCAGCTGCCAGAAGAGAAGCCTGCTGCCCTTCATACGGCACAAAACCGGCTTCCGGATCGGTCATATCGAAGAAAAGCGAAGCGTCCTGCATGGTATAGGTCTCACCGTTGAAGTGCAGCGCAAAATCGCCCAGCGCGACCGCGCCGCCAAAGCAGTCCTCGCACACGACCTCGGCCGGTGCGTCCAGCAGAAATTTGGGGAAGGGGTCTTCCATCACCGCTTCTTTCCTGCCGTTGCGCAAAATACAGGTGCCGTTGACTTCCGAGCCGGTGATGGTAACGCTGGCGCCCGCTTCAGAGGTGTTGATGATATCGCCGTTAAAAACGCAGTTGTCAAATACGATCTGCGCCCGCGCGCCGCCAACCGTCATATCTTTTTCAAATACCGTGTTTTCCACTACGCGGCTTTCGTCCTCTTCGAGCGTAAAGCTGTACTCCGCCGCAGGGGTGCGGCCGTCCGCCTGCGGTGTATCCGTTCCGGCTTCATCCACTGGTTTGGCAGCGGTGCTGCCGCAGCCCGGCAGCAGCAGAAGCGCCAGCACTATGCTCGCCATGATCCAATGTTTTTTCATCGTTTTCCCTCCGTTTTCGTTTTGTGATGCAAATAAAAAAGCGCACAGCCGAAGCCGTGCGCTGAAAAACGCATTGCTCCGATTGCTGCGACACAACCTTCCGGATCATCCATACGAATGCGAAAGCAGAGCATGCATTTTTACCATAGTAAAATACACACTCGTACAGATGATTATTCGGTTGTGTCGCAATTTGATTGTAACATGCAAAGCGGGAAAAGACAAGAGCAAAGACATCCTGCGGTGCGTACAAAAGGGAAAGGGCTTCCTTTTTATGCGGTTTTCCTGTACAATAGAAGCAGTATCACCGAAAGGGGAAAATATATGTCGATGCAGGAGATCTGCCGCGTTGCACAGCAGACGCGGCTGGGAGAAGGATTATATGAAACAGTGCTGGAAGCGCCGCAGATCGCGGCGGCGGCACAGTGCGGACAATTCGTACACATCGCCTGCGGCGAGGGCAATCTGCTGCGCCGCCCGATTTCGATCTGCCGCGCGGCGGCGGATAAGCTCACCGTTGTTTATCAGGTCAAGGGCGAGGGCACCCGCTGGCTTTCCGCCCGGCGGGAAGGCGATACGCTCGATGTGCTCGGGCCGCTCGGCCACGGGTTCGATATGGCGGCGCTCGGCGCAAAGCCTGTGCTGATCGGCGGCGGCATCGGTGTGCCGCCCATGCTGCAAACCGCCGTTTGCGCCGCGCAGACCGGGGCGCAGCCGCGCGCGGTGCTCGGCTTCCGCAATCAGGGCGCGGTCATTCTGGAAGAGGCGTTCCGTGCGGTGTGTGAGACCTTTGTTACAACGAACGACGGCTCCTACGCGCGGCACGGTTTTGTGACCGACGTGCTCAAAGAGCAGCTGGCGGACGCTACGGGTGTTGCCGCGTGCGGCCCCAAGCCCATGCTGCGGGCGATTGCCGCGCTGGCGCGGGAGGCAGGCGTGCCCTGTCAGGTTTCGATGGAAGAGCGGATGGGCTGCGGCATCGGCGCCTGTCTGGTGTGCGCGTGCGAACTCAAGCTGAAGGACGGGCAGCAGGGCGTGCGTTACGGCCATGTCTGCAAGGACGGTCCGGTATTTGATGCAGAGGAGGTCGTTTGGTAATGGCGGATTTGAAAGTTAATTTCTGCGGCGTGGAGCTGAAAAACCCCATCACGACTGCATCGGGCACCTTTGGCTTCGGCCATGAATACGGCGAATTTTTCGATCTGTCCCAGCTTGGCGGCATCGGCGTCAAGGGTTTAACGCCGACCGAGCGGCTCGGCAACCCCGCGCCCCGCATTGCGGAGACGCCGTCCGGTATTCTGAACTGCGTCGGCCTGCAAAACCCGGGCATCGACCGCTTTATCGAGGAACAGATCCCCTTCCTGCGGCAGTATGATACCAAGATCATCGCCAATGTGTCGGGCAACACGGTGGAGGAATACGAGGGCATGATCGAGAAGATCTCGGATGCGGATGTTGACCTCATCGAGATGAATATTTCCTGCCCGAACGTCAAATGCGGCGGCATGGCGTTCGGCACGCAGCCGGATATGGTGACCGAGGTGGTCTCGGCAGCCAAACGCAAGGCGAAAAAGCCGCTCATCGTCAAGCTCAGCCCCAACGTGACCGATATTGCGGAAATTGCCCGCGCGGCGGTGGCGGCCGGCGCGGACGCGCTCTCGCTCATCAACACGCTGCTCGGTATGCGGATCGACATTGAGACCAGAAAGCCCATCCTGTCCAACGTGATGGGCGGACTGTCCGGTCCGGCGGTGTTCCCGGTGGCGGTGCGCATGGTGTATCAGGTGCGGCGCGCGGTCGATGTGCCGATTTTGGGCATGGGCGGCATCCGCACGGGACGCGATATTGTGGAAATGCTGCTGGCGGGCGCGGATGCGGTCGCCATGGGCACGGTGATGTTTGCCGACCCGACGGCGCCGGTCAAGGCGCTGCGCGAGCTGGAAGCGTGGATGGACGCGCACGGTGTCAAATCCGTGCGGGAGCTGTCCGGCGCGGTCGAGGTGTAACGCATGACCACGGTTTACATCATCCGCCACGCAGAGGCTGAGGGCAATGTGTACCGCCGCTGCCACGGCCAGTATGACAGCCTGCTCACCCCGCGCGCTTATGAACAGCTTCCCTTTCTGGCAAAACGGTTTGAAAACGTGCCGCTGGATGCGGTTTATGCGTCCGACCTGTTCCGTGCGCGCACTACGGCGAAGGCGGTTGCCGCACCGCATGGGCTTTCGGTCGAGACCCGTCCGGTGCTGCGCGAGATCGATATGGGCGACTGGGAGGACCTGACATGGGCCGAGCTGCCGCGCGTCTGGCCGGAGGAATACGCGCAGTGGCGCGCCCGCCCGTGGGAGGCCGCCCCGCCGCACGGCGAAAGCGTGATGCAGGCCGGCCGCCGGATGCTGGACGGGGTGCGCGCGCTGGTGCGGCAGCATGACGGCGGCGCGATCGCGGTCGTGACCCACGGTTCGGCCATCCGCGGCGCACTGACCATTGCCCATGGCTTTGCCCCCGAGCAGATGGCCGAGATCGGCTGGGGGGACAACACCTGCGTGGCGCGGCTGGATTTTGACGGGCCGGAGCAGATCGACGTGGTGTATGAAAACGATGCATCCCATCTGCCGCAGGCGCTTTCTACCTTCGCTTCCATCGGCTGGACGGATAACAAGGGCGTACCGACTACGCCGCAGATCTGGTTCCGCCGCGCCGACCCGATGAACGCTGCGGATGCGGAAAAAATCATCGCCTTTATGCGTGAGCTGCACCGGAATGCCTACGGAACGGATGCCGGTTTGCAGCCGGATGCGCTGCTGCACGATGTGGTGCGGGCGCAGCAGGTCAGTCCGCGTGCGTGCTGCTTCGGCTGCGCGGAGGACGGGGAGCCGGTTGCACTCGTATATCTAAAAACCTGGTATGATGCTGAGCCGGGTGTCGGCTTGGTGGGCGGCTTCTGCATCGATGCTGCTTACCGCGGTCACGGCCTGAGCGGACAGATTTTAGGGCAGGCGATCAGCGTATACCGTATGCTCGGCAAGGAATATCTGGCGGCGCATGTCGGCGTGGATAATGTGCGCGCGCAAGGGTTTTATCAGAAATTCCGGTTTGAGCAGCGCGGCGAATACGCGGACGAAAACGGCAGCCATTACCGGATGTTCAAGCGCATCGCGGTGGATTGAATGACTGGAAAGCGAATATCAAATAATCGTTGCGGCGAAAATGCGAAAAAGTCAGGCATGTACCTGACTTTTTCGTGTTTTTGCCGCTCCACGCTGCGTGGAGTCCTCTTCTTCTGCGTCTCGGTTGCAGTGGGGACGGGCATACGGTATACTGAAATCAGATGAAAGGGGAGGTGCAGTGATGGATGCAAAGAAAACCGGTGCGCTGATTGCATCGCAGCGCAAAGCCCTCGGCCTGACACAGAAAGAGCTGGCCGGACGGCTGCTGGTGTCGGATAAGGCGGTCAGCAAATGGGAAACGGGCGCGGGTTACCCCGAGGTGACGCTGCTGCCCCTGCTCGCGGAGGCGCTCGGCATCACGGTGGATGAGCTGCTGGCAGGCGAGACATGTGCGGATGCGCCGATGCCGGAACAGGATGCGCCGCAGCCGTCCGAGATCCGGCGCGCATATGCCGCACAAAAGCTGGCGGATGCGGATAGCTGGCTGCTGTTGGCGTTCAGTATTTGTGTGCCGGCATTTATCTGGTATACGATATCACTTGGTATGCAGGGAAGCTTTCGGTTGCAGCTGCTTTGCATCCTGTTTGCGGCATGTTCGGTTTGGCACAGCGGCACGATCAGGCGGCTGCGCAGCTATGCTGACCCGGATGATCTGTCTGTCAGCCGCCGCCGTGCAACCCTGCTGCGGGGCGGCTATGCCGCTACCGCGCTGCTGTTTGGTATACAGGTGATTGCACCGGCATTTTCCGAATATCTTATGGTTCCATGCGGCAGGTATCAGATCGTGCTGGAGGTGAATCAATTTTACTGGGGACTGCTGGTAGGGCTGCTTTTGCTGTTGGTTGCCGCGCTTGGTGTGCTGGCATACCGGTATTTCGGCATGACTGCACAGACCTGCTTAGATCCGCTTATGCCGGGGGTGGTCAGTGCCGTACCGTTTATAGGTGCAGTGGTGCTGCTGTATCTGCGGGTATCACGGATCGTCAGCTTTGTCCCACCATCTGATGAGCGCGCGCTGGTCACAGTCAAGGGCGAACTGAATACTGCCATGGAACAGTTGCTGTCAGGTGCGCGGATTGCATGGGCGATCGGCACGGTAGTGCTTATGGCGCTTTGCGTGGTGTTGTGTCGGATCAAGCGGTGCAGCGTCACGCCGACGGTGCTGCTGCCCTGTGCAGCGTTGCAAAGCCTGCTGTGGTATGCGGTGGGGACAAGCGATTGGTTTCTGCTGCTGCGTTTTCCCTCAGTGCTGCATCAGGAGCAGGTAGGAACGATCACTATTCTTGTTACGGCGTGCTTTTTTATGCTGGTGTTTTCTCTGCTTATCTGGGTCATCTGCACCCTGCTTTCCGGTATCCACCGCAAACCGGAGCCGTCTACCACTTCCACATCGTAAAAACTTCACAGACAGTAAAAAACACCCGGAAACTGTGGTTTCCGGGTGTTTTTTGTGTGAAATTGTGGAATATAGCAGCCTTAAATCCGGTTGATATCCACCATCTCGCAGTTTTCGATTTTGACATCGCCTTCGAGGCAGCGCAGCAGCGCCGAGGCGGTGTCGATCGAGGTCAGGCACGGGATCGCGCGCTCGACTGCGGTGCGGCGGATGTGTACCGAGCCAAGCTCGGGATGACGGCCCTTGACCGAGGTGGCAATGACATAGTCGATCTTGCCGGACTCGATCAAATCAATAATGTTGGGCGAAGGCTCGTCCACATTGCGGATGGCATTGGTGGCAACCATGTGGCGGTTGAGCACGTTGGCCGTGCCGCTCGTGGCGTAGATATCGAAACCAAGGGCTTCAAACCGCTCGCCGATGCGGATGGCTTCCTGCTTGTCCGAATCGCGCACCGAGATCAGCACCGCGCCCTTTTTCTTCATCTGGAAGCCCGCGCCGGTCAGACCCTTGAGCAGCGCTTCGCGGAAGGAGGTGGACACACCGAGCACCTCACCGGTGGATTTCATCTCCGGCCCGAGCTGGGTGTCAAGGTCACGCAGCTTCTGGAAGGAGAATACCGGCACCTTGACCGCATAGTGGTCGCTTTCCGGATACAGACCGGTGCCGTACTCCATATCGCGCAGCTTTTCGCCGAACATGCAGCGGGTCGCCAGATCGACCATCGGCACGCCGGTCACCTTGGAGATATACGGCACGGTACGGGAGGAACGGGGATTGACCTCGATGATATAGATCTGATCGTTGTACAATACGAGCTGGATGTTGACCAGACCGAGCACCGACAGGTTTTTGGCCAGCGCTTCGGTATATTGGATGATGGTCTGCTTATGCTTTTCCTCAATGTTGATCGAGGGGTAAATGGCGATCGAGTCGCCCGAGTGTACACCGGCGCGCTCAAAGTGCTCCATGATGCCCGGGATGAGGATATCGTCACCATCGCAGATGGCGTCAACCTCGATCTCGCGGCCCATCATGTATTTATCGACCAGCACGGGGTTTTCCACCTTGTTGCGGGTGATGACCTGCATGAATTCGCGCACGTCCTCTTCCTTGTGTGCGATTTCCATGCCCTGACCGCCAAGCACATAGCTCGGGCGCACTAGCACGGGATAGCCCAGCTCATCCGCCGCGCGGACGGCCTCTTCCTCGGTCATGACCGTGTGGCCGGCCGGACGCGGGATGCCGCACTTTTCCAGGATGACGTCGAACTTTTCACGGTCCTCCGCCGCGTCGATCGACCAGGCCGGGGTGCCGAGGATCGGCACGCCGAGTGATTCCACATGGGCGGCAAGGTTGATGGCGGTCTGTCCGCCGAACTGCACGATGGCGTAATCCGGCTTTTCCGCCATTACAACGCCGGTCACATCCTCGGGCGTGAGCGGCTCGAAATACAGGCGGTCGGCGGTATCAAAGTCGGTAGAAACGGTTTCCGGATTGTTGTTGATGATGACGGTCTCGCAGCCGAGCTTTTGCAGCGCCCACACCGCGTGTACCGAGCAGTAGTCGAACTCGATGCCCTGACCGATGCGGATCGGACCGGAGCCTAAAACGAGCACCTTCTTTTTGCCGCTGGGCGGCGCAACCTCGGTCTCCTCGTCAAAGGTGGAGTAGTAGTAGGGGGTCTCCGCGTCAAACTCCGCCGCGCAGGTATCGACCATTTTGTAAACCGGCAGACGCTTAACCGCGGAAATATCCTTGCCGGAAAGCTCGGTGATGGTCTTATCAAGGAAGCCCATCTTTTTGGCGCGCAGGTAGAGCTCGCTGTCGATTTCTTCCGCCGACGCGAGTTCCTTTTCCATGTTTACAATGTTCTGGAACTTGTGCAGGAAGAATACGTCCATCGTGGTGACCTCGTGGATCTCCTCGATGGTCATGATGCCGCGGCGCAGCGCCTCGCAGATGTGGAACAGGCGCTGGTCATCTGTGCGGGCAACGCCCTTCCTGATTTCCGCGTCCGACTGCGCCGCGTAGCGCGGCACGATCATGCTGTCCAGCTTGATCTCGCACCCGCGCACGGCCTTCATCAGCGCGCCTTCAAAGCTGGTGTCAATGCTCATGACTTCGCCGGTGGCCTTCATCTGGGTGCCGAGGGTATTGTCCGCATACACGAACTTGTCAAACGGCCAGCGCGGGAATTTGCACACAATATAGTCGATGGTCGGCTCAAAGCAGGCCTTGGTCTTTTTGGTAACGGCGTTGGTGATCTCATCCAGACCGTAGCCGATGGCAATTTTGGCGGTCACCTTGGCGATCGGATAGCCGGTGGCCTTAGAAGCCAGCGCGGACGAACGGGAAACGCGGGGGTTTACCTCGATGACCGCGTATTCAAAGGATTCCGGATGCAGGGCGTACTGCACGTTGCAGCCGCCTTCGATGCCCAGCTCGTCGATGATGTTGAGCGCCGAGGTGCGCAGCATCTGGTATTCCTTATCCGACAGGGTCTGGGCGGGCGCGACAACGATCGAGTCGCCCGTGTGTACGCCGACCGGATCGACGTTTTCCATGCTGCAAATGGTGATGGCGTTGCCCTTGGCATCGCGCATGACCTCAAACTCGATTTCCTTCCAGCCGGTGATGCACTTTTCAACGAGGATCTCATCCACGCGGGAGTACATGATGCCGGATGCTGCGATCTCGCGCAGCTCATCCCATGTGTAGGCGATGCCGCCGCCCGTGCCGCCAAGCGTATACGCGGGGCGGATGATGACCGGCAGGCCGATTTCGCGGGTAAATTCGACCGCGTCCTCCACCGTGTGTACGACCTTGGACGCGATGCACGGCTCGCCGATTTTTTCCATCGTGTCCTTGAACATCTGGCGGTCCTCCGCCTTGGCGATGGTGTCCGGCTTGGCGCCGAGCAGCTTGACGCCCATCTGCTCCAAAAAGCCGCTTTCGCACAGCTCCATGGCAAGGTTCAGGCCGGTCTGGCCGCCGAGGTTGGGCAGCAGGGAGTCCGGACGTTCCTTTTTGATGATCTCCTGCACGGCTTCGATGGTCATCGGCTCGATATAGACCTTGTCTGCCATGGCCTTATCGGTCATGATGGTGGCGGGGTTGGAGTTGACGAGCACGACCTCCAGCCCTTCCTCGCGCAGGGCGCGGCACGCCTGCGTGCCGGCGTAGTCAAATTCGGCCGCCTGGCCGATGACGATCGGGCCGGAGCCCAGTACCATTACCTTTTTAATATCTTTGCGCAGCGGCATTACTGAGCGCCTCCCTTGGTTTTTGCGATGTTTTCCATAAACTTATCAAACAGGTACGAGGTGTCCATCGGGCCTGCACAGGCCTCGGGATGGTACTGCACGGTGAACACCGGACGGCCGATATGCTCCAGCCCTTCCACCGTGCCGTCGTTCAGGTTGATATAGCGCACGCGCGCCACAGCCGGATCGACCGATTCCCCGACGACTGCGTAGCCGTGGTTCTGGCTGGTGATATAGGTGCGGTCGGTGTCCACATCCTTGACCGGATGGTTGGCGCCGCGGTGGCCGTATTTGAGCTTTTCCGTCTGCGCGCCGATGGCAAGGCTTAAAAGCTGGTGGCCCAGGCAGATGCCGAAGATCGGCATGCCGCTTTCGACCAGCGTTTTGAGGATGGCGATGCATTCCGTGTTTTCCGCCGGGTCGCCCGGGCCGTTGGACAGCATCACGCCGTCAAACTTGCCGATGATCTCCTCCGCAGGGGTGAGCGCCGGCACGGCAACGACCTCGCAGCCGCGCTTTTGCAGTTCGCGTTCGATGTTGTACTTGACGCCGTAATCATACAGTGCGATGCGGTACTTAGCCTGCCCCTCGGCGGGGTATACCTTGCTTTCGCCGCGCGTTACGGATTTTACGGCGTCCTTTACCACAAAGGCCTGCATGGCGGCAACGGTCTGCTCGTCCGGCTCAAAGCCCTCGGTGTAGATCACGCCGTTCATCACGCCCTCGCCGCGCAGCTTGCGGGTCAGGCGGCGGGTATCAATGCCCGCAAGGCCGACGATCTTCTGCTCTTTGAGGTATTCGTCCAGCGTCATCTTGCAGCGCCAGTTGGAGGGATATTCGGTCTCCTCGCGCATGATAAAGCCGGATAGCCAGCTCTTGCGGGATTCGTTATCCTCGCAGTTGATGCCGTAGTTGCCGATCAGCGGATAGGTCATGGTGACGATCTGACCGTAGTAGGAGGGATCGGTCAGCAGCTCCTGATAGCCGACCATGCCCGTGTTGAACACGACCTCGCCGATGCTCTGTCCCTCATAGCCGACGGCGGTGCCTTCAAACAGGGTGCCGTCCGCGAGCAGTAAATACGCTTTTTTCAAGTTCCCACGCTCCTTATATCTCTTCGATTGAAACTACAGTTTCAATCGAGGGGACATACCGCGCCGGTGACGCGGATATGTCCTAAACTGCGCAAAGTTCCGATAGACGAAACTTTGCTTCGTACCTGTATAAAAAGCCACGCGCATGTCGCGGCTTTTTATGAAAATGGCAGTATACCGCCATTTTCTAATTGGCTATGCGCCTAACGGCGCGATAATACCTGTATCGGCATCCGGTTCCGGAGAAACCGGATGCCGTATATAGGGGGTACGGGTACCCCCCTATACCTTATTTTATTGCTGCAACGATCTCATCCCGCATGCGGATGGCTTCTGCGCGGGCGGCTTCCTTATAATCGCGGCCGTCCTTGTCGTTCTTCTTCCACGCGCACATGATGCCGCGTGAGGAGTTGACGATCGCGCCGAGGCCGTCGTCGTTAAAGGCGTTTGCGATGTCCTTTGCGGTCGCGCCCTGCGCGCCGTAGCCGGGCACCAGAAAGTAGCTCTTCGGCAGCAGTTCGCGCACGACCTTCTGCTCTTCCGGATAGGTTGCGCCGACGACCGCGCCGATCTGGTTGTAGCCGCAGGGCATATCCAGTCCCTCACCCCATTTTGCGACCATCTCGGCCGTGCGGACGAACAGGGGCTTGCCTTCCATATCGCGGTTTTGCAGCTCGCCGGAGGAGGGGTTGGAGGTTTTGACCAGCATGAACAGGCTCTTTTCGCGGTTCCGGCACTCTATCAGGAAGGGCTCGACGCCGTCCGTGCCGAGGTAGCCGTTTACCGTTACGCTGTCGCAGCCGTAGGGCGCGATCTCGGTATCGCCCACGCGGGTCTTGCCGAGGTAGGCTTCCGCGTAAGCCGTGGCGGTTGCGCCGATGTCGTTGCGCTTGATATCGCCGATGACGTACATGCCCTTGGCGTGGGCGTAGTCGATGGTTTCCTTGAGCGCCATCGCGCCGTAGGAGCCGAGCAGCTCGTAATACGCCGCCTGCGGCTTGACCGCGGGCACGATGTCGCACAGTGCGTCGATCAACCCGCAGTTGAAGGTGACGACGCTCTCCGCCGCTGCGCGCAGCGTTTCGCCGTGCAGCATCATATGGCGCATGGTAATGTGCTGGGGGATGTACTCGAGGCGGGCGTCCAGCCCGGCAACGGTCGGGTTGCCCTTTTCCTTGATTTTTTCTACCAGTGTTTGGATCGACATAAATGCTCTTCCTTTCTCAGCGGCAATCGTTTTTTGTATATTCGTGTTTCAAAATGACAACATTATCTTCGCCGTCCACTTCGGTCAGGCGCACGGAGACGCGCTCCTCCCGCGAGGTGGGCAGGTTTTTGCCGGTGTAGTCCGGCCGGATGGGCAGCTCGCGGTGCCCGCGGTCGACCAGTACAGCAAGCTGGATACGCCCGGCGCGGCCGCTGTGCGCCAGCGCTTCGATCGCAGCGCGCACCGTGCGGCCGGTGTACAGCACATCGTCCACCAGAATAACGGTCGCGTCCGCAATGCGGGGGTCGAGCGGCGGCAGGCTGCCGCTGCTGCGGGGCTTATCGTCCCGCCAGGGGGTCACGTCCAGTGCGAGCACCGGCGGGGCCATGCCCTCAACCTCGCCAAGCTTGGCGGCGATGCGCTGTGCCAGATAAACGCCGCGCGTTTTGATGCCGGCCAGCAGCAGATGATCTGCCCCTTTGTTTTTTTCGATGATTTCAAACGCAATGCGGGTCAGCGCGCGGCGCACGCCGTCCGCGTCCAGAATAACGGCCTTCTGCCCGGCCATTTTGCCGCCTCCCTTCGAAATACAATAAAAACAGCCTTCCGCACCAAACGCAGAAAGCCGCACCAAAATCTACACCTGTCCCCCTGATTTGTGGCTGACGGCGTATGCACTGTTTTCTGCCTTGGACGGCTCACGGGCCGCGCCTTAAAGGCGGATTGTTGCATATATTATATAATAGGATGCCGGGTTTGTAAACCGTCGATTGCGCAAAATAAAATTGTTTTTTCAAGCAAATTTTGTGCGCCCGTACAGAGGTAAGTCTGCACGCAAAGCGGACATACTATCCGTGCAGCGCCAAAAAGCACGGGCGGCGCGGGCGCTGAAAGGCGCGCTGCTCACAGAAAAAAGAAAGGCGGCGGAAAAAATGCATGTATCTCCCTTTGTTTCCGGCATTGCGACCGGCGCGGTCGCGGGCGCGGTGGTTTCCATGGTCGCGGCGGGCGCAATGCTCAATCCCTCGGTGCGCCGGAACGCGCAGCATATGGCGCGGCGTGCCGAGCACTCGGTGCACAAGGCGGCGCACAATGTCGGCCAGATGATCGGATAAGCGGCGTCTGACCGGCCGCAAAACGGGGTAAAACGGCAAAACCGCCCGCCGCGCTATGCGCGGCGGGCGGCAACCTGTCGAAAAAAGTATTATGTTATTGCGTGTAGGCAACACGCGCGACAGCGCGCATCAAATAGAAAATTGCAGTCTGCTGCAATTTTCATAAAAACCGGGAGTATGTATCTCGGTTTTCATACAAGACGACGGAGAATTGTGCCCAAAGGGCGCGATTCGCAGTCGCAAATTCGATCGAAAGCGTGGTTTCGATCGAGAGACTGTTCGAAAAACGGTTGCAGCATGCAAAGCGGATCACATCATCTCCAGCAGCTTATAGCACCGCGCCTTGGTATAGCTTTGCTTAAAGCTGTAAGAGGCGAGCTGGGCAGCGGTTTCGTCACTGCTTTCCTTGGCGGCGTTGGCTGCACCGGCGTCGCGCTCCTTGACCCACTGGTCAAAGCTGGACTCTTCGGCGGCGTACTGATCCGCGTTAAGGATGGTGGAAAGATAGTCGTACATATCCATCAGCAGGCTGTCCCACTGCTCAAAGGAGCCGGCGGTCAGCGCAAGCTCATCCTCGGCGGTACCGGCGGAAGAGATCTGCAGGTCGCTCTGCTCCAACGCGTCGATCTTGCTGCTGAATTCCTGCCGGCGCTCGGACTTTTGCTGGTTGTCCTTTTCCTCCTGCTGCGCGGCGGCCTGTGCTTCCTCCAGCTTTTTGCGCAGCTCCTCGACCTGCTTTTTCTGGTCGCCGGTCAGGGTATCGTCCGCTGCAAGGGAATCCAGCTTGCCTGCGCAGGCATCGAACTTTTTATCCGCCAGATAATTTTGCGCTTCGGCAAAATCGGCGGCAAATTCGCTGTCCGACTGCGCGGCCTGCGCCTGCGTGAGCAGATCCTCGATCGCCTTGTACAGCGGCGAGGCAGTATCGGTCACACGGTTCTGGAGCTGCTTGAGCGAGGCGATCGCCTCGGTATACTGTTCGTTTTCCACGTATTCCTTGGCGGTCAGGAAGTCCTCCAGCAGGTGGATGGTCGCGTCGAACACAGCGGGATCCTTCGCATCGGCCTGTGCGGCATAGCAGGCTTCAAGCGCGTTTTCAAAATCGCCGCGCTTCATGTACTGCTCGATCAGGGTTTGGTTTTCATCCGGCCGGCGGCTCATGAAAAACCAGATGCCGCCGCCGATCAGGGCGGCAACCAGCACCACCACCAGAGCAATCACACCGGCTTTTTTGCCGCGGGAGGGCTTTTTGTACGGACGGTCATCCGGGTCCGGGGTACCGAAATAGGTTGTGCGCGGAGATTCGGGCGTGCCGGTGCTGCGCTGCACGCGCGGGCTGTCGATCGGCGGCATCTGCCCGGCAGGCGGGATGCGCGGATCGGTTGCAGCAAGCGGATCGCCGGTGGTCACGCCGTCGGCCGGTCCGGCGGCATGATGGCCGTCCTGCATGGCTGCATCAAAAGCAGAAAGGTCGATCGGTGCGTTCAGGTCGTCCGGCAGGGTGGTGAATACAGCGGTTTCATCGTCTGCGCCGGCTTGCTCGACGGTAGCGCCGCAGAAAGGGCAGAATTTGCCCGAGATGGGCAGTTCCCTGCCGCAGTTTTTGCAAAGCATGGGTGGTTCCTCCTCGAATGATAAGAATATACCGATAATAAGTATAGCACGGTGCAAAGCGCTTGTAAACTACGCTTTTACGGCGCGGGAAATGGCATTGCGGCGGCGTTTGTATCGAAACTGAAACCTTGCTTTTCCTTGACAAGCCGAAGCCCCGACCGTAAAATAAAGGTATTACGGACATAGGGGGAATATTACCTTGAAAAAACGTATTTTCAGCGGTCTATTGGCCGCTATGATGCTGTTTACCAGTGCGTTTGCCGCCGGCGGCGAGGCGATGCCCGCAGCGGGGGAGCAGCCGTCTGCCGGGGCGCAGCAGACCGGTGCGGCGCTGCGTTTTGCGGTTACGCTGCCGGAGGGTGAAACGGCCTTGAGCGATTCCCTGGCCGCAGCGCTGCGCGCGGTGCTGGAGGGGCGTCTGGCGCAGCTCGGTTTGGAGCAGGCGGCGGTCACGATCGACGGGGAGACGCACACGGTTACCGTTGCCCTGCCCGACGGTGCGGAAGCCGCAGGCGTGGCGGCGTTTTTGGCGCAGCCCAACACGCTGCAGCTGGCAGACCGGGACGGTGGTATTTGGCTGACGGGAGACGGTATCGCCGCCGCCGAAGCGGATCTGGGGCAGGACGGCAGTTACAGCCTGACCCTGTTCTGGACCGAGGAAGGCGGCAAGACGCTGGCCGAACATGCCGGACCGGAGGATGCTGTGCTGTATCTGCTGCTGGACGGTGAGCAGGCCGGTCAAACAACGGTAAAGGCTGCGCAGAACGAAAGCTGCACGCTGGAGGACGATTTTACCGAGGGAGAAGCCAAGCTGCTGGCAGCCCGCATTATGGCGGGGGAGCTGCCTGCCGCACTGACCTTGACGGATGAAGAGCTGCCCGAGCCGGTGCAGCCGGCATTTCCGGATATTGCAGGACATTGGGCTTATGATGCATTACAGCGCGGCGCGGAACTGGGTATCCTGAACGGCATCGACGGCAAGATGATGCCGGATAACCCGATCAAGCGCTCGGAGGCGGTTGTGATGCTCAACCGTGTGCTGGGCGCACAGATCGCGGACGACACGAGCGGGCTGACAAGCGTTCCCCCGAGCCTGTGGTTTGCGGAGGATCTGGGCAAGGCCATCCATCTGGGGCTGATCCCGGCAGATGACGACCGCAATTTTGACACCGCTGCCAGCCGCGCGGAAGCCTTTGTGCTGATGGCGCGTGCCTTCGGCTTTTCCGGTGCGGAAGGCGACAGCGATGTGCTGACTGCTTTTACCGACCTTTCTTCGATGACGGCGGAGCAGCGGCAGGCGGCAGCGGCGCTGGTGCAGGCAGGTGTGGTAAACGGCATTACAGATACTACCCTCAGCCCGCAGGGCAAGCTGACGCGCGCCCAGTTTGTCACCATGTTTATGCGCATTGCCAACCAGATCATTACCGCGCCTGCGGAAGACGAGCCGGCACCGGAGGTTTCCACGCTGGAGCAGAATACGCTGCTCCGGCTTGCGCAGATTGAGCTGTCCGAGCTGGCAGGGGACGGAGACTTGCTCTTCCCGGTGGTAACGGAAAAGGCGCAGCTGAATGGCGTGACCCTTACGGGCCGTGTAGTGCTCAAGGGTATGGAGGATATTGACTTTACCGCGAAAAACGGCACACAGCTCGGTGCAATCATCGCAGATCCTGCGGGCGCGGCGGATATCAGCCTGACCGATACCACCGCTGTACATACGCTGGTCATCGCCGGAACGGGCGGCGCAGTATCGATGAAAGGCGATGTGACCAATATCGAGATCACGGCTTCCGGCCGCACGATCGACCTTTCTGATATGGATGCGGAGCGGCTGGTCATCACCGGCAGCAATAATACCATTAAAATGAACGGCACGGCAGGCGAGGTCGTGATCAGCGGCGGTGCAAAGAACAATGTATTAACGCTGAACCGTGCAGTGGACAGCCTGACCGTAGCCGGGATCGGCACGCGGGTGAACGGCAGCGGCCGGGCAAAGAGCGTGGATATCCGCGCGGTTGACTGCGAGGTTTCTATTTCGGCAGATGCCAAAACCGAGAATATCGACCGCGGACTGACCGGTGTGACGGTCGATATCACTGTGCCGGACAAGGTGCCGGCGGGCGGCTCGCTTGCGACCGAGGTGCGTTTTACCGGTGTGGAAGAGGACAAGGTGTGCACCGCCCAGTGGTATCAGGACGGCAAGGCGCTTTCCGGCTACCGCAACGATCAATTCAGCCTGACGGCGGATACGGTCTCCCGCCAGACGACCACCTTCAAATTTACCAAGAATATGAAAACCACGGTGACGGTCGGCTTCAAGCTGATCTATCAGAATCCTTCCACCGGCGAAACCGAGGAGGTCTACGCGGAAAAGACCGTGCCGATCGAAAATTATTCGGATGAGTGGTATTACCAGCGCGACGTGAACCGGGTGCTCAAGCTGGTTTCCTCTACTTACCGCGGCAATTACACCACCGCCTATGCGGTCAATAATGATTACAAGCCCTATGAAAAGGAAGTCTGGGTCAATGCCAAGGGATATTCCAGCCGCAGCCAGTATTTGCTGTGGATCAACCGCGCATACCAGCATGTCAATGTGTTCCAAGGCTCTAAGGGCAACTGGAAGCTGATCAAATCCTTTTTGGTGGGCACCGGCGCGGCCGGTACGCCTACACGGACCGGTCTGACCACCGTATCTTATAAATCGGCGGGCGGATGGACGACCGGTACCTATACCGTGCGTCCGGTCGTTGGCTTCTATCCGGGTACGGGTTATGCGTTCCATTCGCGCCTGTGCTATCCGGGTACGGATAAGGAATATGATTTCAGTGCGGGCTATCCGGTTTCGCACGGCTGTATCCGTATGTACAAGAACGATGTCAAATGGATCTACAATAATGTGCCGGTGGGGACGACGGTTGTTATCCACTGAGTCGGCAGTTTCTCGATCGAAACCACGCTTTTGATCGCATTTGCGGCTTGCTGCAATGTTCTGTTTGATGCGCGCTGCCGCGCGTATTGGTGAAACGCCTCAACAAAATACTTCTTCGACAGACTGACACGGGTGTGCTCTGCACACCCGTGTTTTTGTATGCCGAAAGCCCTGATATGCCGGAACGCATGCTTGCGCTGGCGTGCAAAAGGGGGTATACTGACTGTATCTGAAATTTTGGAGGAATACCCAATGCGGGATGGATTTATCAAGGTTGCGGCGGCTACGCCCGGGCTGCGCGTGGCGGACTGCGCGTATAACGCGGCCGAAGTGGTGCGGCTGGCGCGTGAAGCGGCGGAAAAAGGCGCACGTCTTATCGTATTTCCTGAGCTGTGTCTGACCGGCTACACCTGCGGCGACCTGTTTTTGCAGCAGACCCTGCTGGACGGCGCACTCACCGCGCTGGAAATCGTGTGCCGGGAAACCGCGGCGCTCGAAGCTGTGGTGCTGGCCGGTCTGCCGCTGCGCGTGCGCGGCAAGCTGTATAATTGCGCCGCAGTGCTCTGCCGGGGCGAGGTGCTGGCCTTTGTACCCAAGCGAAACCTGCCCAATTATTCCGAGTTTTACGAACAGCGCCACTTTGTCTCGGGCGACGCGCTCGACTGCATGGAAGGCGTTTGCGTGAAAAACGGCGAGGGCGAGACGGTTTGCGTGCCGGTGGTGACCGGTCAGGTGTTCGCCTGCGAGGAGCAGCCGCTGTTTACCTTCGGCGTGGAGCTGTGCGAGGATCTGTGGGTCGCGGCGCCGCCGTCCATCGAGCTGGCGCAGGGCGGCGCGCATATCATCGCCAACCTGTCCGCTTCGGATGAGCTGGTCGGCAAGGCGGCTTACCGCCGCGATCTTGTGCGGCAGCAGTCCGCGCGGCTGGCCTGCGCCTATGTGTATGCGGATGCGGGTACCGGCGAATCCACACAGGACCTGGTGTTCGCGGGACACGACCTCATCGCGGAAAACGGAACGCTTTTAGCGGAAAGCCGCCGCTTTACAGAGGGCGTTGTTTACGCGGATATTGATTTAGAGCGCCTTGCCTATGAGCGCCGGCGCATGAATACCTTCGGCGCGGCGGAAACCGGCGTATTTTCCTTTTCCCTGCCCGCGGCGGACTGCGACCTTGCCGACCGGCACTTCCCGCGGCTGCCCTTTGTGCCCGAAAACAGCGAAAAGCGCGTCGAACGCTGCGAGGAGATTTTGACCATTCAGGCGGCCGGTCTGGCGCGCCGTATTGCGCACACCCACGCGAAAACTGCGGTGGTCGGCCTGTCCGGCGGGCTGGATTCCACGCTGGCGCTCATTGTGATGGCGCATGCGTTTGACCGCCTCGGTCTGGACCGCAGGGGCATCCTTGCCGTTACCATGCCGTGCTTCGGCACGACCGCCCGCACCCGCGGCAACGCGGAAAAGCTGGCGGAAGCCTACGGCGTGACCTTGCAGACCGTGGACATCAAGGCGGCGGTCGATCAGCACTTTGCCGACATTGGACACGACTGGGATGACCACAGCGTAACCTTTGAAAACGCGCAGGCGCGTATGCGCACGCTGGTGCTGATGGATCTGGCGAACAAGCAGGGCGGCATGGTGGTCGGCACGGGCGATCTGTCCGAACTGGCGCTCGGCTGGGCGACCTATAACGGTGACCATATGAGTATGTACGGTGTGAACGCCTCCATCCCCAAAACGCTGGTGCGCTATCTGGTCGATTACGAGGCGGGCCGCGCGGGCGGTACGCTGGAAGCCGTGCTGCGCGATATTTTGGATACACCGGTATCGCCCGAGCTGCTGCCGCCCACGGACGGCGAGATCAGCCAGAAAACCGAGGATCTCGTCGGCCCGTATGAGCTGCACGACTTTTTCCTGTTTTACATGCTGCGCTTTGGCTATCCGCCGCGCAAAGTGTACCGCGCGGCCTGCCACGCCTTTGCCGGTGTGTATGATGCTGCGGTCATCAAAAAATGGCTGACCACCTTTATTCGCCGCTTTTTCACCCAGCAGTTCAAGCGCTCCTGCCTGCCGGACGGCCCCAAGGTCGGCACTGTGGCGCTGTCCCCGCGCGGGGATTGGCGCATGCCGTCGGACGCCTGCGCGGATCTGTGGCTGGCGGAGGCCGAAGCCCTGTAAGGGGCGCGGCGTGCCGCGTGGGGCAAACGGCGAAGTATTCGCCCGCCCCGCATGATATTCCGCTGAAAAGGAGAACCAAACCCTTGAAAACCATGATCCGCGCACTGGCAGCCGTGTTGACTGCTGTGCTGCTGTGCTGTAATTTGTATTACGAATTGGCGCCGGGCCGCATCGTCGGCCCGGAGGGTAAGCTGCTGTTTGCAGTGGGTTTCGCCGTTCTGCTCGGCGCTGCGCTGTTCTACGGCGTGCCGGACGGGGCGCGCACCCGCCGGCGGCACGATTACGTGCTGCTGCTGTTTGCCTATTACTTGTGGGTGCTGGCCAACGTATTGTTTTTTGACAATGCCTTTGGGCGGGGCTTTTCCATGCACGGCACGCTGGATGCGGTCAATCTGGAGCCGCTGCGCACGATCAAGAACTACCTGCTGGCCTATGGTTACGGCAATATTTCGCTGCGGCTGGTCGTGCTTAACCTGTTGGGCAATCTGGTGGCCTTTGCGCCGATGGGTGTGTTCCTGCCGGCGTTGTTCCGCTGGCAGCGCAGCATTTTTTTCTTTACCGCTACGCTGACACTGGGCATTACCACGGTCGAGGTCGCACAAATTTATACCGGCGTGGGTTCCTGTGATGTGGATGATCTGATCCTCAATCTGGCGGGGGCGCTGATCGTGTTCCTTATCTGTCGGATCACACCGCTCTGGCGGCGTATCTGTGCGGTCAATCCGCGGCCGAAAAAGGAAAAGAGCTGAGGTTTCGGGACAGCCGGAGCCCCTGCGTTCCGGAAGCAATGCGGGCAGCTGCCAAATGAAAGAACGATATGGTATGAGAAAAGAACAGAAGCAAATCGTAATGATTTGTATATTTTTGATAATTGGAGGTATACTGGGATACTTTGTTGCGGCCAATCAAATCAAGCAGCTGAGCGATCCCGCGTACATCGCATTTTGGACGGAGCATAATATGCCGGTTCCTGCGCCGTTAGGATATGCAAAAGGCATAATTTCATTTGCCCTGCTGTTTTCCGGGATGCCTGCGGGGTGGATTTTTTATAATGAGCTATCCCAAAAGTGGCTGACATCCATGGCTCCGAAAATACTGATTGGCATTATTATGTTTCCCATTTATACCTGCATTGGAGCCGTTGGCGCCATTCCTTTTGTGCTTTACAAAGGGATTTGCCTGTTTAGAAAAACCAATCGGTCATCTGCCCCTAAAACATAACAGCTTGGCACTTTTATTGTGCCGGATAAAAGTCCGGATGCACAAGCTGATAAAGGAAGCCTGTATCGAGCGGCTGTAAAAACCTTTGTGAACCTGACAAAGCGGATGTGGAAAACAAAAGGGTGTGCCTGTACGGCACACCCTTGTTTTATGCTTTTTCGAAACAGATGAATAGAGCCGCAGGGGGAGAACTGCGGACTGCGGAGTCGATTCTGACGGATCGGTCTGTCTGCGTGGTCAGCCCAGACGTTCCTTGCGCTCGCGGCCGTCCCGCAGCAGGGCGGTAAGCGTTTCGCGGTCGCCCGCCCGGATGGCGCGGCGGTATTCGTCCAGATGTGTGATGATCTCGTCGATTTCATGGGCAAGCGGCTCGGCATTGCACAAAAACAGCTCGCTCCACATGGTTTCGTTCAGTTTGGCCACGCGGGTCAGATCCTTGTAGCTGCCTGCGGAATAGCCGTTGTGTTTATCTGCTTCCGGGCTTTTGATATAAGCCGAGGACACCACATGCGCGAGCTGTGAGGTGAAGGCGATCATCCGGTCATGCTGGGCGGGGGTGCAGCGCACCGTTTGCCCGAAGCCGAGCGACATGAAATAGGCTTCCAACTGGTCCAGCACGCGCTCGGTGCTGCTCTGCGTCGGCACAAAGATCATGCTTGCCCCGTCGAACAGGGTGGGCAGCGAAAAATCCAAACCGGAGAATTCGCGTCCTGCCATCGGATGCCCGCCGACAAAATGCACGCCGGCCTGCTGCGCTGCGGCATCCAGATGATCGACCATAAACTGCTTGACACCGACCATATCGACGATCACACAGCCCTTTTTCAGCTGGGACATATGCTCCAGCAGCCAGTCCACTGTGGCCTGCGGGTACAGGCCGATGATGAGAAGATCGGCTTCCCCGAACAGTGCTTCGGTTGCAATGGCATCGATCGCGCCGTCCGCCAGCGCCTGCTCTGCCACGCGGCGCGTGCGGTTCCAGCCCAGCACGCGGCTGTGCGTGCGCGCTTTGATGGTTTTCGCCATCGAGCCGCCCATCAGGCCCAGCCCGGCAATGAGTACGGTATCAAACATGCGTACAGTCCTCCTGTGGTTTGATTATTTATCAAAATAAAGTGTAGCCTGTGATGGTGCGTTTGTCAATAAAAAGGGCAGCCTGCATGAAAATGCAGGCCGCCCGAGACTGTCGAAAAACCCCGGTTTTTCCGACAATCTGTGTTTGGACTACGCCAAACACGGACGAGAAAAAGTTCCTGTGCAGAAACTTTTTCTCTCTCAAAGTATAAACAGTCAGGCACATGTCCTGACTGTTTATGCATTTGCGCTGCAAATGCTGTTTTATGCGCGCTGCCGCGCGTGTGGTTCACACGCCATAACAAAATACTTTTTCGGCAAGCTGCGTGTTCCTGCTGTTAAAGCGCCGGCAGGTTTTTCTTCCACGTTCCCTTTTTGTAGAACAGTACGGACAGCCCTGAACCGAGGAACCAGCCGAGCGGCCAGCTGGCCCAGATTCCCGCTTCGCGGAACGGTGCGAACAGCACGATCGTGAAGCCCACACGCAGGATCAGATCGGAAAAGGTTGTGACCATGAAAGGCCGCATGGCGCCCGCGCCGCGCAGCACGCTGTCGCACACGAATTTGATGCATACGATAATGTAAAACGGCACTACGATGAACAGGAACTGCCGTCCCACTGCGGTTACGCCCGAAGCGCTGCCCGCCGGGATAAACAGGCCGACCAGCTGCTCGGCAAACGGCAGATAGATCGCGGTGAATACCAGCGCCAGACCGATCGAGAAGGCGGCGCCCGCCTTAAGACCGGGGCCGATGCGGTCGAGCTTGCGCGCGCCAATGTTCTGTGCCACATAGCTGGACAGACCGGAAGCGAATGACATGCAGCAGGTCAGCGCAAACATATTCACCTTGGTTGCCGCAGAGAAGCCCGCGATGACAGTAGCGCCGCACATATTAACGTAAAACTGGATCACAACGTTGCCGACCGAGACAAAACTCTGCTGGGCGATCGAAGGCACAGCGTAATTGGTCAGACGGCGCAGCATATCGGGGGAAAACAGCAGGAAATGCCCGTTGGTATCAAACGAACGGGTGCGCCGCAGCAGCAGGATCAGCGCCAGCACGCCCGCGCCGCCCTGCGCGATAAAGGTCGCCCATGCAACGCCTGCAACGCCCCAGCGGAAGCGTGCCACAAACAGCAGATCCAGCGCTACATTGGCCACCGAGGATAGAATGAGCAGAAAAAGCGGTGTGCGGCTGTCCCCCATGGCGTTGAAAATGCCCGTGCATACATTGTACAGAAACAAAAACAGCAATCCGAACACATATACACGCAGATACAGCGAACCATCTGCAAAAATATTATCCGGCGTTTGCAGGGCAGCCATCATGGCATCTGTGCCCAGTGCGCCGGTCAGTGTCAGCACCAGAGCGATCACCGTGGTGGTGAGAAGTGCGGTGGAGATCGCGGTTTTCATTCGCAGAAAGCGCTTTGCGCCGAATAATTGGGAAACCAACACGCTGGTGCCGATGTTGACGCCGGTCGCTACCGCAACAAAAAGCTGCGTGATCGGATAGCTGGCGCCGACTGCTGCCAGCGCCAGCTCGCCGGCTTCGGGCGTTGCAGCAAAGCGGCCGACGATCATGGAGTCTGCCATTTGATACAACTGTTGGAAAGCTACGCTGAGCAGCAGCGGCAGCGAAAACCAGAACAGCTTGCGGGAGGGGTTGCCCTCGGTCAGGTCAGTGGTCAAAACGAGATCCTTCTTTCATCAGATGCATGGGTGAGCGGGATAAACTTCCTGTTTTCGGCAGTTTTTTGAAAATTACTGCGGATACAGGCAAATTTCAGCTCCCCCGGAAACGGGGGAGCTTGGTTTGTCGAAAAAGCCTTCGCGCGAGCCGCGCGCATCAAATAGAAAATGGCAGCAAGCTGCCATTTTCATAAAAACCCGCGACATGTGCGTGGGTTTTTATACAAGACGACGGAGAATTGTGCCCGAAGGGCGCGATTCGCAGTCGCAAATTCGATCGAAAGCGTGGTTTCGATCGAGAGACTGTCGAAAAACGCAGTTTTTCGACAGTCTCTTTCGGCTCCCCCGGAAACGGGGGAGCTTGGTTTGTGGAAATTTTGTTGCAGCGCCGTTAACAGAACGGTTTACAGGCCCATCCGCTTTTTGTTTTTGGCGGAGAGCACAATCGTGGCTGCCAGCAGCAGGATCGCGCCCACAACCAGACCGACAAAGCCGTTGCCCGTAATGCCGCCCACGAGGAAGCCGGTAAAGCTGAACGATGCGATCATCAGGGCATAGGGCATCTGCGTGGAAACATGGTCGATATGGTTGCACTGTGCACCCGCGGAAGCCAGAATGGTCGTATCCGAAATGGGCGAGATATGGTCGCCGCACACCGCGCCGGACAGGCATGCCGCCACGGTCATAACCAGCATGGTGCTGGGCGCATCGCCGAATACCGCAACCGCAATCGGGATAAGGATGCCGAAGGTGCCCCACGAGGTACCTGTGGCAAATGCCAGACCGAGCGCGATCAGGAAGAAGATCGCAGGCATCAGCATGGCAACCATCGAGTTGCCGTTGACGACAGAGGATACATAGCCGCCGATATTGAGGTAATCCTCCGAGCAGACGCCGGACAGGGTCCATGCGAGCGTCAGGATCATGATGGCGGGCACCATGGCCTTGAAGCCTTCGGTGAACGCCTCGCAGAACTGGCCAAAGGTCAGGATCTTGCGCGGAATATACAGCAGGAAGGTGAAAATCAGCGTAAAGAACGAGCCAAGCACGAGCGAATCCGAGGAGGAGCAGTTAGCAAACGCTTCTACGATGGACGCGCCTTCGAGAATGCCGCCGGTGTACAGCATGGCTGAGACGCACAGCACGATCAGCACAACGATCGGCAGGATCAGGTCGGATACCTTGCCCGCACCGCCGACCACATGGTTTTCATGCAGTTCGGACAGGTCATCCTCGCGGTGGGTTTCCTCATACCTGCGCATCGGGCCGAAATCAAAGTCTGCCGCCATCAGCCAGAGCAGGAACGCCAGCGTGAGCAGGGCGTACAGGTTCATCGGAATGGTCTGCAAAAACAGTGAGAAGCCGTCTATCGCGCTGTCTTCCGGCAGAGAGGAGCCGACTGCGGCCGCCCAGCTCGAAATCGGTGCGATGATGCAGACCGGCGCGGCGGTCGCATCAATGATATAAGCGAGCTTGGCGCGGGTGATGCGGTATTTATCCGTAACCGGACGCATGACCGTGCCGACCGTCAGGCAGTTAAAATAGTCATCGACAAAGATAAACATGCCAAGGAACGAGGTCGCAAACGATGCGCCGCGGCGGCTGCGGATGGATTTGACCGCCCAGTCGCCATAAGCGCGGGACGCGCCCGATTTGGTGACGAGCGAAACCAGAATACCGAGCAGCACCAGAAAAATACAGATATTGATGTTGTCGCCCAGCTTGCCGCCCATGACTTCAAACGTTGTTTCCACCGCGTGCAGTGGGTTGAAGCCGGTGTAGAGCAGCGCGCCTGCCAGAATACCGATCAGCAGCGAGGAATAAACCTCCTTGGTGATCAGCGCCAGCGCGATCGCGATGACCGGCGGCAGCAGTGTCCAGAAAGTTGCCGTGAGATCCATTTCTTTTTCCCCCTTATTTTTTGCAGGACGATGGTTCCTATCCTGCAAGTCCCTTCTATTTTATCTTCCTTTTAGCAGATTAGCAAGGTCAAATCTTATTTTTACTGCCCGCGCCGGGAAATTTGTGCAACTTGTGGGAGGTGTATGGGGAAAGACTGCCAGAATTGTCCAATGTGCGCCGCCATGTGCGCAGTACCTCGCGCCGCAGGGCGATCACCCCCGCCAGATTGGGCAGCGCCATCAGGCCGTTGAAGGCATCGGAAAGGCTCCACGCCAGCTCGAGCCGCATCATGCACCCGGCAGCGGCGGCCAGCGTGAACAGCACCCGGTATACCGGCACGATCCGGCTGCCGCATAGGTATTCCGCCGCGCGCTGTCCGTAATACGACCAGCCCAGCAGGGTCGAAAAGGCGAACAGCGTCAGGGAAACCGCCACAAAGCCGCCGCCCCAGCGTCCGAATACGGTGGAAAACGCCGCAGCGGTCAGCGCGGCGCCGGTCGGCAGCTGCGCGAGCATGGGGGTGCCCGCCGCCAGCCTGTACTGCACGGCGTCATACGCCCCGCTCGACAGGATGACGAGCGCCGTGATGGTACACATGACAATGGTATCGAAAAACACCTCGAATACCGCCCACATGCCCTGCCCGCACGGGGTTACACCGTCCGCTGCGGCATGTACCATGACGGACGAGCCCAGCCCGGCTTCGTTGGAAAACACGCCGCGTGATACGCCTGTGCGGATGGCCTGCGCGATCCCGTAGCCTGCCGCACCGCCCAGCCCCGCCGTGCCCTCGAATGCGCCGGCGAGGATCTGTCCACAGGCCTGTGGAAGATTTTCGCGCGTGCACCACAGCACCGCCAGTGCGCCGCCCATGTAAAACAGCGCCATCAGCGGAACGAGCGCGGCGGTCACCCGGGTGATGCGCCGCAGGCCGCCGCCGAGTGCTGCGCCGAGCAGGCCGGCGGTTACCCAGCCGGTCACTGCCGGGGGCACGCCGAACACCCCGGACAGTCCGCCTGCGATCGAATTGCACTGGCTCATGTTGCCGATGCCAAACGACGCCAGTACGCAGAACAGGGCAAATGCCCCGGCCAGCAGCGGGCTGTGCAGCCCGTTTTTCAGATAGAGCATCGGCCCGCCGCGCCACGCGCCGTCCGCCCCGCGCTCGCGGTACAGGATGCCGAGCACATTTTCCGCAAAGGCAAGCATCATGCCGAAAAAGGCGGCTACCCACATCCAGAACACCGCACCCGGCCCGCCGATGGTCAGTGCGGTGGCAACACCGGCGATGTTCCCGGTGCCGACCGTGGCGGCTAAGGCGGTGCACATAGTTGCAAACGGCGAAACGTCCGCTTTGCCGTTTTGCCGTCGCGCTTCGCCCGAGAAACAGGACAGCAGCGTCTGCCGCATCCACAGCCCCATATGGCGCAGTTGAAACGCGCGGGTCCGTATGGTGAAGTATACGCCTGTTCCCGTGAGCAGCATGAGCATGGGCGGTCCCCAGACGAAGGCGCGCACCATCTCGATCAGCAAAGAAAACCGTTCCGCCGGCATAGCAGCTCCCCCTTTTGTTCCGTTCGCCCCACTATATGCTTGACTTTGGACAAAAATCCGCTATAATGGAAAAGCAATCAAAGAACAGACAGTTCGGAACCATCCTGTCTCTAAACAAAACTAAGACACCTTCCATCAAAACTACAGTTTTGATGGAGGAGGATTGATCGCGCCGGAAGCGCGGGTCGATCCCGGGCGCGATCTTTGCGCGCCGCAGAAGCGGCACACAAAATCGCTTTCTTGTATCAAAAATCAGGCGCAGGTCCTGATTTTTGATGACCATTGCAGGGCAATGGTCTGTTTGATGGCGCGCTGGGCGCGCTGGGATGGTGTACCGGTCGGTGCACCTTATTTTTTTGCAGAAAGGAGCGGCTTACGGTGGAGCTGACCCGTTATTCCGTTATTGCGGACAAAAATCCGCGCGAGATCGTGCTGCTGCGCGGGCGCGGCTGCGCATGGAAGCGCTGCCGCTTTTGTGACTATCATCTGGACGCTTCGCACGACGCGGCGGCAAACCTTGCGCTCAACCGCACGGCGCTGGCGCAGGTGACGGGCGCATATCACCGGCTGGAGGCGATCAACTCCGGCTCGTTCGCCGAGCTGGACGGGGATACCGTGCGCGAGATCGAGCGCGTCTGCCGCGAAAAGGCCATCCGCGACCTGCACATCGAAAGCCACTGGATCTGGCGGCGCACGATCCCTGCGCTGCGCGCACGGTTTGCAGAGCTGGGCGTTCGCCTGCACGTTAAAATCGGCGTGGAGACCTTTGACGCGGCCTACCGCGAGCGGGTGCTGGACAAGGGCATCGACCAAGCCGACCCCGCGAAGATCGCCGCGGATTTTGATGACTGCTGCCTGCTGTTCGGCCTGACCGGACAGACCGCGGACAGCATGCGCCGCGATATCGAGACCGGCCTTGCCTGGTTTGACCGCGTCTGCGTCAACATCATGGTTCCGAACACCACTGCCGTCTATCCGGACGATGCGGTGCGCGCCGTGTTTGCGCGCGAGATCTATCCGCAGTATAAGGACGACCCGCGGGTGGATATCCTGTTCGACAACACAGATTTTGGTGTAGGAGAAGTAGAATGACAAACGAAATTTTATTGATCGGTTCGCTGTTGGTGCTGTACGGCTCGGTGCTGCTGTGGTTTTACCTGTTCGGTACGGGTGGGCTGATGGCATTTACGGTGTTTGCCACCATCGCCGCTAACATTGAGGTGATGATCCTGGTGGACGCCTTCGGTATGGAGATGACGCTCGGCAACATCCTGTTCGCCACCACCTTTCTCGTAACCGATATTTTAAGCGAGGTTGCGGGCAAAAGTACCGCGCAGAAAGCGGTTTGGGCGGGGATCGCGGCCAACGTGCTGTTTATTCTGGTGTCGCAGTCATGGCTGGTATATACACCTTCGACGAGCGATTGGGTCATGCCCTCGATGCAGGCGGTGTTTTCCAACACCCCGCGTATGATGCTGTCCTCGCTGGCGGTTTATGTGGCGGCGCAGCTGTTCGACGTATGGCTGTACCACGCATGGTGGAAGCTGACCGAGCGCAAGACCGGCGATCACCGCGCCTTTTTGTGGCTGCGCAACAACGGTTCAACGCTCCTTTCCCAGCTCATCAACGCCGTGTTGTTCACCGGTCTGGCGTTCTGGGGCATTTATGATATGCCGACGCTGGTTTCGGTCGCGCTGTCGAGCTATGTGATCTTTATTTTTACCTCGCTGCTCGATACGCCGGTCGTTTACGCGGCACGGCGGCTGTATGAAAAGAAAATGGGGCAGACGCACGACAGGTTGGACAGCAAACAATAAAAAGCAAAAATGCAGGATTGCTGCAGCCGCAGTGTATATAAAATCGCGTGGTGATGCAAAAACACAGGACGCGCACTCTTGCAGCCCGCAGTCTGCCCCGGTATAATAAAACCGAGATCCCATCAAAGCGAGGTTGTTCCATGCAGTATTATTTTGCCCCGATGGAGGGCGTGACAGGCGCGGTGTACCGCCGCACCCATCACGAATTTTTCCCGGGGATCGACCGCTATTTCATGCCTTTTATCACCCCGACCGTGCACCAGTGCCTGACCCCGCGCCAGCTGCGCGATGTGGCGCCGGAAGCCAACGCCGGGGTGCCTGCTGTGCCCCAGCTGCTGACACGCAGCGCACCGGATTTCATCTGGGCGGCGCAGGCGCTGGCCGGGATGGGTTACGATGAGGTCAACCTGAATCTCGGCTGCCCCTCCGGTACGGTAACGGCAAAAGGCAAGGGTGCGGGCTTTTTGGCGCATCCGGAAGAGCTGGATCGCTTTCTGGATGCGGTTTTCTCTGCCTGCACCGTGCGTATTTCGGTCAAAACCCGGCTGGGGATGCACGATCCCGCCGAATTCGAAGCACTGCTTGCCATTTACAACCGCTATCCGATCTGTGAGCTGACCATCCATCCGCGTGTGCGGCAGGATTTTTATAAGGGCGCCGTCCGGCAGGCGGATTTTGCCGCCGCACTGCCGCAGTGCCGTATGCCGGTCTGTCTGAACGGCGATTTGGTCAATGAACAGGATGTGCGCGCCGCACAGACGCAGTATCCGCAGGTACATGCGCTGATGCTTGGCCGCGGCCTGCTGGCAGATCCGTCCCTGCTCACCCGGCTGCGGGGCGGCCCGCGTGCGGACCGCGATACGCTCCGCGCCTTTCATGACACACTTTATGCGCGTTACTGTGAATCCTTCGGTGAGCGCCGCCTTGCAATGCTGCGCATGAAAGAGCTGTGGTTTTATCATATCAATCTGTTTGCGGACAGCGAAAAGCACAGCAAACGCCTGAAAAAGTCCCGCACGGCGGAGGAATACGAAGCGGCGGCGGCCGCTGTGTTCCGTGAGTTGACACTGCTGCCTGCGGCGGTTCCCGGCTGGTTCCGCCCGGCCTGACCCGGACAAGTCCGGTTTATGGTACAAACCCTGCGCTATACTGGAACCATCCAGTAAAAGAAGCGGAGGGTTTTGTTATGCGTTATCCATTGGGTCGATCCATGCAGGTTGCGGGCAGTGTGCTGCTGTTTTTGCTCGCTGGGGCTTCCGATGCCGGGGTTTTGCCGGTTTCCGGTATTTTATACGGGTTCACAGTGTCCGCGCTGCTCTTTCTTGCGGGACGGCGGCTGATCCGGCCGCGTCGCCGGGTGGCGGCGGTCGTGCCGCTCAGAACGCCCCGCCGCAAGCGTGTTTCCATGATCGAATGCAGGCGCAAAGCAACCGGCGTGTGAGAAACTGCGGCGTGCGCGGCAAGACATATGTATAAAACGCGGACTTTTCCTTACAATAGACGGGAAAGGGAGGGAAAAGCCTTGCTAAAACTCATCCGCGCGTGTAAAATATATCATAACAGTGGGGTATGCGCCCTGCGGGAAGTCGATTTGACCGTGCCGCGCGGGGCATACATGTCGATCACCGGCGCATCCGGATCGGGTAAGTCCACGCTGATGCATGTGCTGGGGCTGCTGGATACCCTGACGGACGGGCGCTATCTGCTCGGCGGAACCGATGTGTCCGCACTGCCGCCGTGCGAGCTGGCACGGCTGCGCAGTGAACGGATCGGTTTCGTATTTCAGCGCTTTCAGCTGATACCGGGTATGACGGCGTTGGAAAACACCGCGCTGCCGCTGGCTTTGCAGGGAATCCCGCGCGGGGAACGGCAGCGCCGCGCGGCGCAGGCACTCGAGGCGGTCGGCCTGTCCGACCGGCTGGCACATAAGCCGGGACAGCTGTCCGGCGGGCAGCAGCAGCGTGTGGCGATCGCGCGCGCTGTGGTTACCCGTCCGTGCGTGCTGCTGGCCGATGAACCGACTGCGGGATTGGATCCGGCGGCTGCTGGTGATGTGCTTTCCCTGCTGGATCGTTTGCACCGGGCGGGTAATACGATCGTGCTGATCACGCATGACCGCGCTGCCGCGGCCTGCGCGGCAAAACGGCTGTATTTGGAAAACGGAAGACTTTCCGGCTGAGACGGAAAGCAGGGAGGCAGTTATGAACCGACGGGATAAAACCAATTACTATCTGGATATGGCGCAGGTTGCGCTCGAGCGCGGCACCTGCCTGCGGCGCAATTTCGGCGCGGTGATTGTGAAAAACGATGTGATCGTTTCCACGGGCTATACCGGCGCACCGCGCGGCCGGGCAAACTGCATTGATATCGGCACCTGTATCCGGCAGAAGATGGGTATTCCCCGCGGAGAGCGGTATGAATTCTGCCGCTCGGTGCACGCGGAGGCCAACGCCATCATCGCCGCGCCGCGTGAGCAGATGCTCGGGGCTACGCTGTATCTGGTGGGACGCGATATGTCTACCGGGGAGATCATGAAGGACGCAAACTCCTGCACGATGTGCAAGCGTATGATCATCAACGCGGGCATCGAGCGGGTGATCATCCGGCGGGACAGCGATACATATGATATCATTGAGGTGCGCGAGTGGGTCGAGCATGATGACCTGCTGGACGGAAAAACCGGATATTAAAAGGTATCTGTGCGTAGAAAGCCGGCCTTGCGGCAGGGCTTTTTATGATAAAGACGTGCGCTGCTGCGGCGTCGTAGGAGAAATATGAAAGAGCAGCGAATGAAGGAGGAAAATACCATGGAACTGAAGATTTTTAAGTGCCTGCATTGCGGCAACATTGTAGAGATGATCGACGATCATCACGTACCGGTGATCTGCTGCGGTGAAAAAATGACCGAGTTTAAGCCCGGCGAGACCGACGGCGCGACTGAAAAGCACGTGCCGGTCGTCAAGGTCGAAGGCGATGTGATCCGTGCCTGCGTGGGCGAGGTGACGCATCCGATGACCGAGGAGCACCACATCGCGTTTATCTGGCTTGTTACCGATCGCGGCGTACACCGTGCGGTACTCAGCCATACCGGCGTGCCGGAGGCGGTGTTCCATCTGGCCGAGGGTGAAAAGGCCGAGGCGGTTTATGAGTTCTGCAATCTGCACGGCCTGTGGAAGGCAGCACTTTAAGCGAATAGCTGACAGGCGCGGCAGCGCAAATCGATCTGAGCCGGGGCATTTGCCCCGGTTTTGCTTTGTTCCGCGGAAAGGGACGAAGCATGGCAGGCCGTCGACTTGTCCGCGGCGCTGTTACCGAACCGACACAGAACAGACACAGGCGGATGATACAGTAATTAACACATATTCAGCCGGTTTTTGCCGGCTTTGCTTATTGGGATCGGTAGGAAGGGTTGTTTTTTATGTTATTTTTCGCCCGGGCGGATACGCCGCTGCCGCAGGCGTTCCCGCTGCTGGGGGCGCGCCATGTGGTGCTGCTGTTTCTGCTGGCGTTTGCCATTGCAGCGGGGCTGCGCCGTCTGCGCCGTCTGCCGCCCGAGGGGGCACGGCGGATGCTGATCGGTGCGGCGCTGCTGGTGCCGGCGTTGGAGCTGACGCATTCGGTCTGGCTGCATCTGACCGGCACCGGTCCGCTCATCAAGCTGCTGCCGCTGCATTTATGCGGCCTGCAAAGCCTGTTCATTCCGCTGGCGGTGTTCACCCGCCGCACGGTTTTTCAGGATTTTGTGTATGCGACCTCTCTGCTCGGCGGTATTTTCGGTACGGTGTTCCCGGCCGGGGTGGCGGATTATTATCCGGCGTTCTCTTTTCAGACATTGCAGACCTTTGTATTGCACGGTTTGCTGATCTTTGTGCCGCTTGCACTCATTCAGACCGGGGAGCATCGTCCTGCACTGCGGCGGTTCCCGCGTACGCTGGGAGTGTTTGTGGCTGTGGCGCTTGCCGTAGGCATGGTAGACGGGCTGTTTGGAGAAAACTATATGTTCCTGTGCGCGCCGCCGGCAGGCACACCGCTGGTTTGGATTTTCGACACGTTTGGTCATGCGGTATATCTTGCCTGCACCTTTGCGGTACTGGCCGGGGCGAGCCTGCTGATCCACCTGCCGTTTGCTGCGGCAGGGAAGAGGGAGACAGCGCACGACGCACCGGAAGGGCTGCTGCCTGCGCTTCGCGTGGCTGGGGAGCGGCTTCGGTCGCATTTTTCGCAGTGACCGGACAGGGAAGGCCATTTTGTGACGTATATGCAGAAAACCGCTTGTGGGTTCCACAGGCGGGGAGACTGTCGAAAAACTTTGTTTTCCGACAATCTGTGTTTGGACGAGGCCAAACACGGACGAGAAAAAGTTCCTGCATCGAAACTTTTTCTTTCTCAAAGTATAAAAGCTGAGGTACACGCCCCCAGCTTTTATGCATTTGCGATGCAAATGCTGTTTCATGCGCGCTGCCGCGCGTGTTGTTCACGCTCCATAACAAAATACTTTTTCAACAAGCTAAACCGCCTGCGGGATACCGTAGGCGGTTTTGTTCTCCAAGGGGGATGGGTTTTCGGTTGACAGCCGCGCTGCGGTGTATCAGATCAGTTAAAGGCTTCGCCGTTTTCCTCGCGGAACATGCGCTGCACCCGGTCGCGCAGCAGGGGATAGCCGTGCAGCGCGGGATCGGCGGCGAGGAGGGCTTCGGCCTCCTCACGGGCGGACTGCATGAGCGCGAGATCCGCTATCGGATCGGCAACGTGCAGGGCGGGCAGACCGTGCTGCCGCCGTCCGAAAAAGTCGCCGGGGCCGCGCTGCGCCAGATCAGCGCGGGCGATTTCGAAGCCATCGCCCGTGCGGCACAGGATCTTCAGCCGCTCCCGTGCGGTCTGTCCCTTATCCGCGCCGAAAAACACGCAGTAGGATTGCCGGGAACCGCGTCCTACCCGTCCGCGCAGCTGGTGCAGCTGAGACAGGCCGAAGCGGTCGGCATCCTCCACGACCATCAGGTTGGCGTTGGGCACATCTACGCCGACCTCGATCACCGTGGTGGCAACCAGAATATCATACCGCGCCGCGGCAAAATCACGCATAACCTGCTCTTTTTCGGCGTTTTTCATGCGGCCATGCAGTACGGCAACGCGCCGGTGGGGCAGGGTGGCCTGCAAATCCTTTGCGTGCTGCTCGGCGCTTTTGAGGTTAAGCTCACCCTCCTCCACAAGGGGACAGACTACATAGGCCTGTCCGCCTGCGGCGATCTGCTTATCGATAAACGCAGTGATGCGCCGGCGCATATTTTCGCCCACGGCATAGGTTTCGACCGGGCGGCGGCCGGGCGGGATCTCATCGAGAACCGAAACGTCCAGATCGCCGTAAAGGATGAGTGCCAGCGTGCGTGGGATAGGCGTGGCGCTCATTACCAGCACATGGGGGGCACTGCCCTTAGCGGAAAGCGCGGCGCGCTGTGCCACGCCGAAGCGGTGCTGCTCGTCCGCGATCACTGCCCCCAGCCGGTGGAAGGCAACGCTCTGCTGAATGAGCGCGTGCGTGCCCACAACGACCTGTGCTGCACCGGATTCGACAGCGGCGAGTGCAGAGCGTTTTTGCGCGGCAGACATTGAGCCGGTCAGCAGGGTAACGGTGATGCCGAGCTGTGCCAGCAGGGGGGCAAGCGTTTCGGCGTGCTGGGCAGCGAGGATCTCGGTCGGCGCCATAAAGGCAGACTGCCAGCCGTTTTGCGCCGCGAGCACGCACAGCGCCGCAGCAACAACGGTTTTGCCCGCGCCGACATCGCCCTGCACCAGCCGGTTCATCGGCCGGCCGGAGGCACAGTCCGCCGCGATCTCGCGGATGGCGCGGCGCTGTGCGCCCGTGGGGGCAAAGGGGAGGATGTCAAAAAACGCATCCAGACCATGGGAGACAAACGGGATGCCGGGATCGGCGCGGCGGCGCTCCCTCAGCTGCTGCAGGCCGCAGCAGAGCAGAAACAGCTCCTCAAATACCATGCGGCGGCGTGCCTGCGATACATCCTCCGCGGTTTGCGGCCGGTGGATGGCAGCGAGCGCGTCGGCGGCATCCGGCAGACGGTATTTGGCGCGCAGCACCTCGGGCAGGGGATCGGGCCAGTCACCGGGCACGGCAGCCAGCGCGGCTTCAGTTACCCGTGCCAGATCGCGCTGGGTCAGCCCGGCGGTAAGCGGATAGACCGGCACGATGCGGCCGGGATGAGACGCGTCCGCCGACAGCTTTTCCGCCTGCGGTGAAATCAGAGTGCGGCCGCGGCCGTAGCCTTGCACCCGTCCGTAAAACAGGTATTCCTGCCCAACATGCAGCAGCGCAGCGGCATAGGGATTATTAAAAAAGGTAACAGCCAGCGAGCCGGAATCATCAAAAATCGTGCATTTGACCAGCGTCATCCCTTTGCGGATGCGGTTGACGCGCGGTTCGGTGCCGACTACGGCGCGGATGGCATATTTATCCTCGGTCTGGATATCCGCGATGCGGGTGATGCGGGTGCGGTCCTCATAATCGCGCGGATAGGTTTCAAGCGCATCACGCAGGGTATGGATTTGCAGTTTTTGAAACAGGGCGGCCTTTTTGGGGCCGATGCCCTTGACGAATTGGATGCTGTCATCCAGTGCCGGCATGTGCAGGCTCCTTTCTGCCCCGTGGGGGGCGGTGTTTTGTTTTGGTGCTTATGGGCGTGTTGCCTGCACAAGCGGGCAGCGGAATATCGGATGGTTGTGTTGAAAATAGATAACATATGGATAAGCGATAGGAAAACAGGTCTGATATGCAGGAGATGTGTGCTGATAATAGGGAAAAAACCTTATTTTTTTGAAGTTTTTTGTCGATATATAAATAATAACGCGCAGGCGGTATGCTGTAAAGAGTGTTTTGAGGAATCCCCATCCGCAGTGTTATTTCGGAACGGCTGCGGCAGAGAAAGAAAGGAAAGACAGAAAATGACAAAAAAGCACAACAGGGCAAAGCCTAAAACAGAACATGGGCATCGTGAAAAAATGAAGCAGTCCACAGCAATTAAGATGTTAAGCAGTGCATCAGCAGTCGCTCTGATTTTGGTATTCATTTTGGTGATATTAAATATACAGGCCAACAACCGGCTAACCGCTTTTACCCAAGCAAGCAGCGATGCATCAGGCTTTGTGGGGGATTTTGTAGACGCATCATCCTACTTAACGCAGGAAGTCCGCTCGTATGTCGTTACGGGCGATCAAATCCACTACGACAACTATTACCGCGAGGTGGAAACCGACCAAAACCGAGAGCGGGCGGTTCAGGGGTTGAAGGCACTGGGCATCAGCGAGGAGGAAAACAGCCTCATTGATCGGATCCAGACGCTGTCCAACGGTTTGGTTCCGCTGGAGGAACAGGCGATGCGCATGACGCAAAAAGGCGTGAATGAGGACGCCATCAACTTGGTATACAGCGGCTCGTACGAAAATACGGTGTCGGAGATCCACAACTTGCAGGATAAGCTTGCCGAAGCGACGGAGAAACGGGTCGAGACGGAGCGAAGCCGCCTGAATTTTTGGATCAATATCTTTTTATACATCACTTTTGCCATGCTGGCGGTTGTGGTAGCGGTTCAAATTATCATCATTCGTTATGTCACCCGGAATATTCTGCGGCCGTTGATTCTGATTGAAAAGGATATGGAAGAAATGGCGCTGGGCAATCTGGATCATAAGCTGGCGTTGGCAGAGGATAAAACCGAGGTGGGGAAGGCGGTTGCAGCGATCAATCGCAGCAAGCAGAAGACCAATACGATTGTTCGGGATATCGACTACGTGATGGGCGAGCTGTCTGCCGGTAATATGACGGTGCGGCTGGCGCATACCGAACACTATACAGGCGCCTATACGGATATTTTAACTTCCATGCGCAAGCTGAAGGAAGCGCAGAGCAGTACGCTGAAGCAGATCGGCGCGGTATCCGATCAGGTTGCAATGGAATCGGGGCAGGTGGCCGGCGGGGCGCAGGCGCTGGCACAGGGCGCTACCGAGCAGGCCAGTGCGGTAGAGGAACTGTCCGCTACGATCAGCGATATCTCCACCACGGCACAGGCGAATGCTGATAACAGCTCGTTGGCGCTGAAGCACTCGCAGCAGGCGGCTGCCTTTGTAGCAGCCAGTGCGGAAAATATTCGCAAGATGGTCACAGCCATGGGTGATATATCCCGCTCTTCGCAGGAAATCGGCAAGATCATTGCAACAATTGAGAATATTGCGTTCCAAACGAATATATTGGCATTGAATGCGGCGGTAGAGGCGGCGCGTGCAGGCGTTGCGGGCAAGGGGTTTGCCGTGGTGGCCGATGAGGTGCGGAATCTGGCCTCAAAATCGGATGAGGCAGCCAAGGCAACGCAGGAGCTGATCCACGGTTCGGTGGAATCGGTAAAGCGTGGTGAAATGATTGTAGAGCAGGTATCGCAAGCGCTGGAGTCCACTATTGAGGCAGCACAGAAGGCGGAAGCGGATATTGCGCAGATCACGTCAGCTATTCGGGAAGAGACCGAAAGCATCAGCCAAGTAGCAGAGGGAATTGAGCAGATTTCTACGGTGATTCAAACCAATTCTGCAACCAGTGAAGAGTCCGCCGCAGCCAGTGAAGAGCTGTCCTCTCAGGCGGCCAGACTGAAGGAGCTGGTGAGCCGGTTTAAGATTTAACGGCAGAAAGCGCAGGGAAAGATAAAACAGGGCTGTTCCTTACCAAGACAGGAACCGTCCCGGGGCATGCCGGCCAGCGTGCTCCGGGACGGTTTTTTTGCTGCTTCCGCTTCACCGGCGGTTGATCGTCTGCATAGAAGAGACTGTCGAAAAACTGTGTTTTTCGAACAGCCCCTTGATCGGAACCACGCCTTCGATCGAAGGTGCGACAGAGAATTGTACCCAAGGGGCACGATGCTCCGTCGTCCTGCATAAAAACCCGCGCATACAGGGTGAATTGCTGCGCGGCAGCAAGAGCGGGTGGGGCTGGATCATGTCGCGGGTTTTTACGGAAATGGCAGCTTGCTGCCATTTTCTATCCGATGCGCGCGGCTCGCGCAAAGACTTTTTCGGCAAGCTGATAGAAAACGGTATGCGCCGCCTGCGGCGGCCGCCGCCGATTCGGTCAATACTCCCGATAAACCGCTTTGACAACGCCGAGGATCTGACAGCCTTCGCCGTTGATGGGGGGATAGGACGGATTTTCCGGCAGCAGCCACACGCCGTCCTGCGTCAGGCTGAGGGTCTTGCAGGTGGCTTCATCCTCCAGCAGGGCAATCACGATGTCACCGCTGCGGGCTTCGGTATCCTGCCGGACGATGACCAGGTCATCATCCAGAATCCCGGCGCCGGTCATGGAATCGCCGCGGATACGCAGGGCGTAATAGGCGCCGCCGTGCGCCGCCGGTTCATAAGGGACATAGCCCACGTGCTCCTCCACCGCTAAAATCGGCATACCTGCGGTGACACGGCCGAGAATCGGCACGCGCGGCATCATGGAGGGACCGCGAACCGGCGTGAGCGCACGGGATTTGTGGTCGTTCGGCTCCAGATAACCGGCATCCTGCAGCTTTTTCAGGTGGGCGTGTACAGTGGAAGGCGAGCGCAGCCCCATTTCAGCTCCGATTTCGCGGACAGAGGGCGGATAACCGTGCTCGAGTGAAAAAGCGCTGATATAATCCAGAATCCGTTGCTGCTTGGCAGATATTTTGTTCATGGGTGGTACTCCTTCGTAGCCTGCGTAACAGGAACATGCGTTCGTATTTTCTCTATTATATCCTAATGGACGGGGAAAAGCAAACATTTGTTTCGGCATTTTGCTTATTTTTACAGCGGAACACGTGAAATTGTGTATTTTGCTTGTATTTATCCTGTTTTTGATATAAACTATAGGGTAAGAAACGTAATTGTAACCAACCGAACGCAGGGAGGGGTTATTTATGACGATCAAAACTGATCTCGGTTATATTGAAATCACAAGCGAGGTGCTGGCCGGTATTGCGGGCTATGCAGCCTCCTCTTGTTTTGGCGTAAAGGGCATGACCATTCGTTCCATGTCGGACGGATTGGCGCATCTGCTGGGACGGGACAGCCAGTCCCGCGGGGTCAAAGTGACCGAAGCGCCGGACGGCGGCGTCAACATCGATCTGCACATCGCGGTCGAGCATGGCGTGAATATTGCAACGGTCTGCCGTTCGATCATCGGCGAGGTGCGCTACCATGTAGAGCGCCTGACCGGTGTGGATGTGAACAACGTGGATATTTACGTGGAGAGCATCCGCGCGGACTGATGCGCGGATACCGCAGGGCTGCCGCGTGAAAGCAAAGGGTTGGAGCGGAGCCGCAACAGATCATGATTCAGGGAGAGTTTTGTAAATGGCAGATCAAAAAATCAACGGTGCGCTGTTTCAGTCCATGGTGATCGAAGGTGCGCTCGCCATTGCGGAGAAAAAGGAACAGGCCAATGAGCTGAATGTGTTCCCCGTACCCGATGGCGATACCGGCACCAATATGTCCATGACAATGGGCTCGGCAATGGCAGAAATGGAAAAACTGAGCGAGCCGACGCTGGCCAAGGCGGCGGATACTGCGGCCTCTGCGCTGCTGCGCGGTGCACGCGGCAACTCGGGCGTGATCCTGTCGCTGCTGTTCCGCGGCATGGCGAAAAAGCTGCGCGAAAATGAGGAGGCCGGCGGCTGCGAGCTGGCGCTGGCGCTGCGCGAGGGTGTGGATACCGCGTACAAAGCGGTGATGAAGCCTGCGGAAGGCACGATCCTCACGGTATCGCGCGTTTCGGCGCAGCATGCGGTCGAAGCGTGTCAGGCCGATCCGGCACTGACCGCCGAGCAGGTGCTGGTCACCGTGCTCGAGCGCGGCCGCACGGCGCTGGAGGAAACCGTACACCAGAACCCCGTGCTGGAAAAGGCCGGGGTGGTGGATGCAGGCGGCTTTGGCTTCCTGACCATTCTCGAAGGCATGCTGGATGGGCTGCGCGGTATTCATAAGGAGCGTAAGGCCGCAGAACCGGCGGCAAAGGCCGCTGCGGATTTCGCCGCGATCGCAGATGAGGACATTACCTTTACCTACTGCACCGAGTTTATCGCCGAGCGCAAGGACAAGGCGCGCAGCGTCAGCCGTCTGCGCTCGATTCTGGACGATCTGGGCGACAGTCTTGTCGTGGTGGAGGATGACGATATCGTTAAGGTGCATGTGCACACGGATGCACCCAACAAGGCGCTGGAGGAGGGGCTGAAGTTCGGCCCGCTGCTGACGGTCAAGATCGAGAATATGCGTGAGCAGCATACTGCCAAGGTGATCGAGGGCACGGCGGATGCTCCCAAGGAGCGCGTGATCGTCCCGCCTGAAAAACCGTATGGCTTTGTCGCAGTGGCGGCAGGCGAGGGATTGAAGGCGCTGTTCAACAATTTGGGTGTGGATGTGGTCGTACAGGGCGGTCAGACCATGAACCCCTCGACCGACGATATTGTGCGTGCCGCGGATGCGGTTCCGGCAGAAACCGTGTTTGTGCTGCCCAATAACAAGAATATCATCATGGCGGCGGAGCAGGCTGTGCATCTGGCCGAGGGCAAGAAGATCGTCGTTGTGCCGACAAAGACCATCCCGCAGGGCATTTCCGCCATGCTGGCGGTCGATCCGGACTGCGGAGAGGAGCAGGCGATCGCGGACGCGATGAACGAAGCCGCGGCAAATGTGCGCAGCGGTCAGGTTACCTATGCCGCGCGCGACAGCGAGTTTGACGGCAAGAAGATCCGTCAGGGCGAATACCTTTCGCTGTGCGAGGGCAAGCTGTGTGCGAACGGCCGCGAAAGCTCGGTGCTGAAAAAGCTGATCCGTGAAATGGTGACCGAGGAGAGCGCATTTGCCACCGTGATTTACGGTGAAGGCGTATCCGAGGAGCAGGCGGCCGAGGTGGAAGCGCTGCTGCGCCGTGAAAACAAGGAAATGGAGATCTCGCTGGTCAACGGCGGCCAGCCGGTTTATTACTATATCCTTTCGGTGGAATAAGCAAAATGCGCCGCTGCCCAATTTACTGTTAGACTCATTCCGGATAGAAACAATCTCCCTTCGTCAAAGCGGCGAAGGGAGATGCTTATTTTTTATGCGAACAACTCTGATTATCTCCAAAAAGCCCGGAAATACGGGCATTTCACGGGATATAAGAACTGAATTTACTACCGATTTACTACTTTCGGATTGAGCTTTGACACGCTTCTGCCTCCCGTGAAGCCCACCGCCCAAATAGTGACACATCGAAAATCGAATACGACACCGCAGACGGCGGCGTTCTCTTTTCCCCTTTGGGGAGATCAGGACGCCGCTTTTTTTGCGCCCAAAACCAGAAAGGAGGCGACCGCCTATGTACTTTACTTCCGGCAGCGACCGGGCCTTTGAACAGCTCATGCAGACGAGGCCAGGCGCAGATCATTTTGACAGCGGCGAGGCCGGAGCGCCGGAGGACTGCGGCACCTGCCGTTTCTACCGCCCGCACTGGAAGTACCAGTTTTGTGTGTATGAGGAATGTCCCTACCAGCCGGGCAAGCTCACCGCCCTTGACGGCGCGGTGAAATTTCAAGTGAAAGGAGTGGACGACGAGATGGCAGTTTTTCGAGTGGAGAAAAACCGGGGCTACACGGTGATGTCCAACCACCACCTGCGGAACAAGGACTTGTCCCTGAAAGCCAAGGGGCTGCTGTCGCAAATGCTGTCCTTGCCGGAGGATTGGGACTTTACGCTGAAAGGCTTGTCCCTTATCAACCGGGAGCAGATCGACGCGATCCGGGCGGCTGTCCGAGAGCTGGAACAGGCGGGCTATATCGTGCGTTCCCGTGAGCGTGACAGCCAAGGCCGCCTGCGCGGGGCGGATTACATCATTTACGAACAGCCCCAGCCTGTGCCGGATTCACCTACATTGGAAAATCCAACATTGGATAATCCAACGCAGGAAAAGCCTACGCAGGAAAAACCAACGCAATTAAATAAAGATAGATCAAGTAAAGAGAAATCAATTACAGATGGATCAAATACCGATTCCATTCCTATCCTTTCCCCTCCCTCTCCTTTGGGGGAAGAAGCGGCTGCGCCGCCGGAACGGAAAGGAACGGGAGCGAAATCACAGAGCGCCGTAGAGATTTATCGGGAGATCATCAAGGACAACATCGAGTATGAACACCTTTGCCAGTACGCCAAGGGGATTGACCGGGATAACCGGGGCAGCCATACGCCCCATCATAACCGTTTCCCCCGTCAACGATGAGCTGCTTGCCGCTGTCGGGAAGTTGACTGCCGAATACGGCAGGATCGGCGGCAACTTAAACCAGATAGCCCGGACGCTGAACGAGTGGCACAGTCCCTACCCGCAGCTTGCCGGGGAGGTACGGGCGGCGGTTTCCGACCTTGCTGCCCTAAAGTTTGAAGTCTTGCAGAAAGTGGGTGACGCTGTTGGCAACATTCAAACATATCAGCTCTAAAAATGCCGACTATGGCGCAGCGGAAGCCTACCTCACATTTGAGCATGACGAGTTTACCATGAAGCCCACCTTTGATGAAAACGGGCGGCTGATACCGAGGGAGGATTACCGCATTTCTTCCCTTAACTGCGGGGACGAGGATTTCGCTGTTGCCTGTATGCGAGCCAATCTCCGCTATGAGAAAAACCAAAAACGGGAAGATGTGAAAAGCCACCACTATATCATCAGCTTTGACCCACGGGACGGGACAGACAACGGCTTGACCGTAGACCGGGCGCAGGAGCTGGGCGAGCAGTTCTGTAAAGAGCATTTCCCCGGACACCAAGCCCTTGTATGCACCCACCCGGATGGGCATAACCACAGCGGCAATATCCATGTGCATATCGTCCTCAACTCCCTGCGGATTTATGAAGTCCCGCTTCTGCCCTACATGGACAGACCCGCCGATACACGGGAGGGCTGCAAGCACCGCTGCACCAACGCCGCTATGGAATATTTCAAGAGTGAAGTCATGGAGATGTGCCACCGGGAGGGGCTTTACCAAATCGACCTCTTGAACGGCAGCAAGGAACGGATAACGGAACGGGAATACTGGGCGGCAAAGAAAGGGCAACTTGCCCTTGATAAAGAGAACGCCGCCAGAGAAGCCGCAGGACAGCCGACCAAGCCCACCAAGTTTGAAACGGACAAGGCGAAGCTGCGCCGGACGATACGGCAGGCACTTTCCCAAGCTACCAGCTTTGACGAGTTTTCTTCCCTTTTGCTGCGGGAGGGCGTGACCGTCAAGGAGAGCCGGGGGCGACTTTCCTACCTCACGCCGGACAGGACGAAGCCTATCACCGCCCGGAAGCTGGGGGACGATTTTGACAAGGCTGCTGTCCTTGCCCTGCTCACGCAGAACGCCCGCAGAGCTGCCGAACAGACCACAGCCATGCCCGAATACCCCCACACCCAAAAGGAACGCTTGCGGGAGGAAAAAGCCGCAAAAACCATCCCGGCAGACAACACTTTGCAGCGCATGGTTGACCGGGAAGCCAAGCGAGCCGAGGGCAAGGGCGTGGGCTATGACCGTTGGGCGGCAAAACACAATCTAAAGCAAATGGCAGCTACCGTTACCGCCTATCAGCAGTACGGCTTTTCTTCCCCGGAGGAACTGGACGAAGCCTGTTCTGCCGCCTATGCCGCCATGCGGGAAAGCCTTACGGAGCTGAAGCAGGTGGAAAAGACGCTGGACGGGAAAAAGGAGCTGCAACGGCAGGTGCTTGCCTATTCCAAGACCCGCCCTGTCCGGGACGGGCTGAAACAGCAGAAAAACGCCAAAGCAAAAGCAGCCTACCGACAGAAGCACGAAAGCGACTTTATCATAGCAGACGCAGCCGCCCGCTATTTCAGGGAGAACGGCATTTCCAAGCTGCCGAGCTATAAAGCCCTGCAAGCAGAGATTGAAGTCCTTATCAAAGAGAAAAACAGCGGCTACAACGATTACCGGGCAAAACGGGAGGAATACCGCCGCTTACAGACTGTCAAGAGCAATATCGACCAGATTTTACGCCGGGAGCGCAAGCCTGTGAAAAGGCAGGAACAGGAGCGATAAAAACCACCCCAAAATGTACCCGAACCCATACAGAACAAGGGGGCTGCCCCGTACCCTATCCGCAATACCAAAGGATTTTTTAACGGGCTTACAGGGCAGAAAAACCCCGAAAATGATACCGAGATGATACAGAATTACCGCCGATACCGTCACACCAGCGGAAACGGCAGAAAGGAGCGCACCCATGCCAAGAATGAGCAAGAAACGGCGGCTGGAATGGTCTTTTTTCCTGCGGCAAGTAAAAGTCGGAAATACCACCTGCGACCGTATCACATACAACGACCTCTGCCGGGGCTGTACCCATAGCTGCAAGCAGAGCTTCCGGGCGGTTATCATACTCTGCCCCTGCTACTACTCCAAACGCCGGAAAAAGGAGGACAGGGACAATGGCAGATAACCGCAAGTATTACTACCTCAAGCTGAAAGAGAACTTTTTTGACAGCGACTCCATTGTGCTGCTGGAAGATATGAAAGACGGAATTTTATATTCCAATATCCTCTTGAAGCTGTACTTAAAATCGCTGAAAAACGGCGGGAAGTTGCAGCTTGACGAGCATATCCCCTACACAGCACAGATGATAGCGACACTGACCCGCCACCAGATAGGGACGGTTGAGAGGGCTTTAGAGATTTTCCGGCAGTTGGGGCTTGTGGAGCAGCTTGACAGCGGGGCTTTCTATATGACCGACATTGAACTGATGATAGGACAGTCCTCTACCGAAGCCGAAAGGAAACGGGCTGCAAGGCTGGAAAACAAGGCACTTTTACCGTCCCGGACAAAAGGCGGACATTTGTCTGACATTCGTCCACCAGAGATAGAGATAGAGTTAGAGAAAGAGATAAAGATAGAAAAAGAGAGAGAGGGAGAAACGGGACACCCCGCCCCCGCCGCTTATGGCAGATACAACAATGTGATACTGACCGATACAGAGCTTTCCGGGTTGAAAACAGAGCTGCCCGACAAGTGGGAGTATTATATTGACCGGCTTTCCTGCCATATCGCTTCCACCGGGAAGCAGTACCACAGCCATGCAGCCACCATTTACAAGTGGGCGCAGGAGGACGCTGCCAAAGGCAAGGCTGCCCCGAAACAGGGCATACCCGATTATTCATGCAAGGAGGGCGAGAGCTTATGAGAAACGGGATTGAAGCTATGATTACGGACATTACAGCCACTACCGCCGAAGCGGAGGACTACACAGGCGAGGACGGGCTTTTATACTGCGGCAAGTGCCATACGCCCAAAGAAGCCTATTTTTCAAAAGAAACCGCCCAATGGTTAGGGCATGACCGACACCCGACAGAGTGCGACTGCCAGCGGGCAGCCCGTGAAAAACGGGAAGCCGCTGAAAGCCGACAGAAGCACCTTGAAACAGTGGAGGACTTGAAACGCCGGGGTTTTACCGACCCTGCTATGCGGAACTGGACATTTGAGCATGACAACGGCAGAAACCCGCAGACCGCAACCGCCCGTTTTTATGTGGAGAGCTGGGAAACCATGCAGGCTGAAAATATCGGCTACCTGTTCTGGGGCGGCGTGGGGACAGGAAAAAGCGTGTCAAGGCTCTTTCCGTCATGGAAAGGAGCATGACGAAATGCCAAGAAAAGAACGAGATGAAAAAAGACGGGACAACAAAGGCCGCCTTTTGAAGTCTGGAGAGAGCCAGCGATCAGATGGAAGATACGCTTACAAATACATTGACACCTTTGGAGAAACCCAGTTTGTTTACTCATGGAAGTTAGTACCTACCGACAAAGTACCTGCCGGAAAGCGGCCCTGTCTTTCCCTGCGCGAGAAGATCAAGCAGATACAGAAAGACCTTGACGACGGGATAGACACCATCGGCAAGAAAATGACCGTGTGCCAGCTTTATGAAAAGTACACCCGGCAGCGCGGGAATGTGCGGAAAGGAACCCAAAAGAGCCGCCAGCAGTTGATGAAACTTCTGTCCGAAGATAAGCTGGGCGCGGCCAGCATTGACAGCGTGAAGCTGTCCGACGCGAAAGAATGGGCCTTGCGTATGCAGGAAAAGGGCGTTGCCTACAACACCATCTGCAACAGCAAGCGTTCCTTAAAGGCCATCTTTTATATGGCAGTACAGGACGACTGCCTCCGCAAGAATCCCTTTGACTTCCAGATCAATGAGGTTATCAACGACGATACCGTACCAAAGGTGCCGCTTACCCCTACACAGGAAAACGAGCTTTTGGACTTCATGCAGAACGATTCCGTCTATGCCAAGTATTATGACGAGGTGGTGATCCTGCTGGAAACCGGGCTTCGTATTTCCGAACTCTGCGGCCTGACGCCCGCTGACCTGAATTTTGAAAAACGCTTTGTAAATGTAGACCACCAGCTTTTGAGAAGCACCGAGGATGGCTACTATATCGAAGCGCCAAAAACAGAAAGCGGATTCCGTCAAGTGCCCATGAGCGCAGCCGCCTATGAAGCGTTTGAGCGCGTGTTGAAGAAGCGCAGGGACGGCAAGGGCATTGAGGTTGACGGTTATAAGGATTTCCTGTTCCTGAACCGGGACGGCCTGCCCAAAACCGCCGTCAACTATGACGCCATGTTCAAGTGCCTTGCCAAGAAGTACAACAAGTGCCACAAGGAGCCGCTGCCCGATGTGATGACGCCGCACACCATGCGACATACATTCTGTACCAGAATGGCAAACGCGGGCATGAACCCCAAGGCGTTGCAGTACATCATGGGACACGCCAACATTGTAATGACGCTGAACTATTACGCCCACGCTACTTTCCATTCCGCACAGGAGGAAATGGAACGGCTGCAAGCCAAGGCAAAAACCACCGCAGAGGCCAAGCCGGAGGCTACGGCGGAAAGCGCCGAGGAAACCAAGGCGGCATAAGTAGTACGCAGAATTTACTACTGCTTTTACTACTTTTGAGAGCGAAAACATGAGGGGTAATAAAAAGATTTGTGAGGTTCTTCCGATATGAAAAGTGCCGGAAAAGCCCGGAATGACGGGCTATACCGGCATATAAGAACATCTAAAGAGATAATTAGAAATCTATTAAATGATTATGCCTAACAGCACGGCAAAACGGTATTTATCTATGGATATACATTCTCATTATATCAGACGCATTGTCCCCTTGAACCATACATAAAAATTCCCAACCATATTTTTCATAGAAATTTGTATGGTCTGTAATTAAATAGATCGGGGTGATTCCTTTGGACTTCATATCCTTCACAACAATATCAAGTAATCGTCCCGCAATGCCTTGGCCGCGATATTCCTGTTCAGTATATACCGCGCATACATTTGGAGCAAGGTCTTTTCTGTTATGAAAATCATTTGCAATTACGCCAAGACCGCCGACAATGCGCCCGCCGTCTAAGCAAAGATACCAACCATATTCTGTTTCATGATTGAGATAGGATTCCATACATTCAAGATAAGCTTCTTGTGGCACTTCCCATTTATCATGAAACCATGCAGATGCTTCTTCTTTTAATTTGGGTTTTTGTCTTAAAGTAACATAAGTATATTCTTTCATATTTACCTTCACAATTTCCGGTTTATCTTTTAATTTATTTTATCATATTTTTCGGCTTTATCCAATGCACGGTGAAATTAGCGGGGCAAAAAACCATCGTTCTAAAGGGTAAAAGAGGGGCTGCTTCGCCGCGCTTGACAAGCGCAGCGTGTATCGGTATAATAAGGGCGCCGCGGCGGCTGGATTTGAGCGTTCACTGCTTTTCAGCGCCCCGTTTGGGCACCGGTGAGCCGCCGTTATGCAGCAGCGGCCTGTCTATCAAATGCCTTTCAGGCAGATATTTGGAGTAAAACCATGTCAGTATTTGATATTTTCAAAAAGTTAGATGAAGAAAAAGCGGCAAAGGCCGCACAGCCGATCGAGTGGCTGGTTGTCGGCTTGGGCAACCCGGGCAGCAAGTATGATAACACGCGCCATAACGCGGGATTCCGCGCACTGGAGGGTTATTGTGCCCGCACCGGACTGAAAATCGACAAAATGAAGTTCAAAGCGCTGGTGGGCGAGGGGATGCTCGGCGGCAGGCGGGTGCTGTTTGTCAAACCGCAGACGTTTATGAACCTGTCCGGCGAGGCGGTGCGCGACGCGGCGGCTTTCTATAAAATCCCGCCTGAGCGGGTCATTGTGCTGTCGGACGACGTTTCGCTGGACGTGGGTACGCTTCGCGTGCGCCCGAAGGGCTCGGCCGGCGGGCAGAACGGCCTGAAGAACATCATTTATCACCTTGGCAGCGAGGAATTTCCCCGCGTGAAGATCGGCGTGGGCAAAAAACCGCATCCGGATTATGACTTGGCAGCGTGGGTGCTCGGCAAATTCACGGCGGAGGAACAAAAGGCGATCGACCGGGCGTGCGAGGACGCGGTCAGCGCGGCGGCCTGCATCATCGCAGAGGGCTGCGCCGCAGCAGCGCAGAAGTTTAACGGAAAATGCAGAATGGAGAATGGAAAATAAAAGAACGGCGCAGCAATGCTCCATTTTTATTCTCAATTTTCGCCATAAAAAACTGCCGCAGAACGGTTTTGGTTCTGCGGCAGTTTTTTTATGATCTTTTCACTCGGCGGACAGGATGAAATGCGGATTTTCCGCCGCGGCATTGGCCAGTACGCGCAGCAGCAGTTCTCCGTAATTGCCCATGTGGACGACCAGCATTTCTGCATGGCGCAGGGTCAGGCGCGTGGGCGGCAGCGCAGTCAGCAAATCGTACAGTGCGTCCAGATTACGTCCGTAGCTTTCCGGAAAACCAAAGGTTTTGGCAAAAATATCGTGCGCCTGTGCACGGGTATACAGGGTATCCGCATCAAGCAGCAGCTCCCGCATGTCAATCCTCCACGGTCAGCAGGGTAAAGGTTTCGTAATGATCTTCGGTGTAAAAAATCAGGCCGTCATCCGAAAACACAAGGCGTTTGGCACCGCGTCCATCCGGACCGGCGTCAATATCACATTCGGTGTAGCTGCCCTCGGGCAGTGCGCCTTCGTAGTTGCCGAAATGGTCGCCGCCGATCGAGCAGCCCGGGGCGTAGGGCTCCAGCGAGCCGCCTTCCCAGCCGAGCGCCTGCGCTTCCTTTTTGGTGATGTAGTTCTGCGGCAGTGTACCATACTGTGCGAGGTACAGGGCTACGGTGTCGCGGTCGGTGTACCAGCCCTCTTCATCAAGCACGGTGTTGCCGAGCCGGATGCTTTCCCGACCGGTAACAGCGGAGCCGAGTGTTATATCATCCGCGGCAGCATTATGCTGCGCAGCGCCGGCTTCTGAGGGTGTTTCCGCCGCGGTCTGCTTGCCGCTGCTTTCAAATGTGACAACCGACGTGGGGCCGTCTGCCCCGCCGATCACACCGGTATCCGGTGTGCAGCCTGTCAGCGCGGACAGTGCCAGCAGCAGTGTCAGCCATAGGGATGTCAGTTTTTTCATGGTGGGTTCCTCCTCTTATTGACAGGCTCAGGCTGCGGCTGCGCCGGGATAAAACAGGAGAAACAGCTTGTGGTAAAACTCTTGCCCGCGGCCGCCTTCCACATCGCGGAGTGTGCCGTCAACAAAGATGTGGCCGTCGGCATCTGCCGCGATCGAGCTGCCGTTGGCAAAGGTGACAGTCAGCCGCACGGCGGTGAGCTTTTCCTCGTTCGGCTTGAAAAAACGCGGATAGGGTACATAGGTGTAGCTCTCCAGCAGTGCGGTAATATCCGCAACCTGTGCAGGATCATCTACCGTACGTTCATTTCCGCTGCTGTCGGATAGTGTGAGCACGGTCTGCGGTGTTTCCGCAATGTCCAGATAGGATCGGTCATAGAACTTGATATACAGCATCCGTCCGGCGATGAACAGCAGCACGATCAACAGCGTGCCGCAGACAGCGAAGCCGAGCGCCGTGAATTTACGCATGATAAGCTCCTTGCTCCGGCGCAGAACACCGGTTTTTTTCTAATATTAGGATATCGCAAATGCGGGGGGCTGTCAATGCACCCAAGTGTAAACAAAGTATGACTTGACAGACATATTCTACTATTGTAGAATAAAAATAGGAAAATGTTTTACAAATGTAGAAAAGGAGGGAGCCATATGAAAACAGCCAAGCATCTGCCGGATGCGGAGCTTGCTGTGATGCAGGCAGTGTGGTCGCTCGAGCCGCCGGTAACGGCCTCTGCCGTGCAGCAGCAGGTGCCGCAGGACTGGAAAGCAACAAGTGTACTCACGTTTTTGTCGCGCCTGTGTGATAAGGGCTTTTTGTCCTGCCGCAAGGAGGGGCGGCAAAACCTGTATACCCCGCTGGTTTCGCGCGCGGCGTATTTGCAGCAGGAAAGCCGCAGCTTTGTTGAGCGGCTGTGCGGCGGTTCGGTGAAAAATCTGGTAGCCAGCCTGTCGGACGCGGGTGCGCTGACCGAAAGCGACGTGGAGGAGCTGCGCGCCTTTCTGGACGTGCAGGGGCGGTAAGGATAAGGGGGAAGGATAGGATGGGAAACACATTTCTGATGAATCTTGTGCAGATCGGGCTGACCGTGTCGGCGGCGGCGCTGGTGCTGTTTGCCCTGCGGAAGATGATGAAAAAACGCTATCCCGCGCGGGCGGTGTGCATCGTGTGGGCGATTCTTGCCGTGCGGCTGCTCCTTCCGGTGCAGCTTACGCTGCCGGAGGCGCCGGTGCAGCTGACGCCGCGCACCACCTACCTGACACGCACCGACTTTGCCCCTGCACAACTGGCGCAGGCGGGACTGCCGGTGATCGAGCAGGACGGTGAGACGACAACGCGGCGTTGGGTGACGGCAGAGCAGGCGCAGGCGTTGACCCCCAATGATATGCCATCGCTGATCTCGTTTGATTTAGGCCATATGCTGATGTGGCTTTGGGGACTGGGTATGGCGGTATTTGCAGGCTGGCAGGTGTTGATGTATTGCAGCTTTGCATATCTACTGCGCAGCAGCGATGCTCCTGTGGGGCGAAACACCCTGCGGCGGGTATTCGAGGAACAGAAGCGGTCGCTTGGCATTGCCCGGGACATCCCGCTGCTGGTTTCGCCTGCGGCGGACTGCCCGATGCTGGCGGGCTTTATACGTCCTGCGCTCTATCTGCCGGACGAAAATCTGTCCGAACAGGAGGCTGTGTTCATCTTCCGCCATGAGCTGGTGCACTACAAGCGGGGCGATCTGTGGCTCAAGCTGCTGCTGACGGCAGCAAAAACCATGCACTGGTTCAATCCGCTCGTGCATCTGCTGGCGCGCCTCGCGCAGGGGGATATCGAGCTGGCGTGCGACGATGCGGTCGTGCGCGGCATGGATGGCGCGGCCCGCCGCGCCTACGGGGAAGCCATCCTGCGTTCGGCCGTGGCGCAGAGCCGCCGCCGGAGTGCGCTGATTTCGTGCTTTACCGGGGATAAGGAAACGCTGATGCGTCGGTTTGAGGGAATATTTGATACGCGCGTGAAAAAGCGCGGCGCGGCGCTGGTGATCGCGGCCACCGTGCTGATAGGTGTGTTCGGCTGCGCGGTTTCGGTGGGAGAGAATAAGGATGCACTGACAGATAAGGAGCGTGTTGCGCTGGCAGAACAGTGGGCGCAGCGGGGGGACAGCATGGATTATACGGTAAAGCTGGATGGGGATGACACCTATGTGCTGTATGATGTCCATTTTGAGTATCTTCCTGAGGTGGCTGTGCCTTACCGTGCAGGAGAAAGGCTGACTTTTGAAAAAGGCGCGGATGGGTGGCAGGTCGTGAAAGGCGAAGCTGTAACAGCGGATGCTGATGGCTATGTGACCTCGCTCGACGAGTTCAAAATTCTGTATGAAAACGACCTTGGCCTGCCGGATTTTTTATCCGTGCCGGATGCTAACGCACAGATCGACATCAGCACGCCTGAGCAGGCGGCAGCCAACCTGCTGTATCTGCAGGGCAATACCACAGTGCGCGCGGGCGCGCAGCAGGATATCCGCGACGTGGCCGTCACCTTTGCCGACGGCAGCGAGGTGGTCATTACGATGATCCGCCAGTTCGGCGAGGGCTGGCTGCCGCAGGATTTCACCTATGACGGCGGCAAAAATGCCCGCACCGCCGCCGATCTTGCGCGGCAGTATGCACGCGGCGTGATGCACAAGAGCGGGCAGTATATTTATCCTATTCTGACCGCGCAGATGCAGCGGGATTTCCAAACACGGCAGGCACTGCCCGAGGGCGGTTTCAGCTGGCAGTACGGCGGCGAACAGTTGGCGTATGATGGTTATACTGTTGTGCCGACCGACAGCGAGGATAGCTGTCAGGTGGAGTTCTGGTGGACAGACAGAGCCGGGAACAGGCAGCGCATCACTCAGGTGATCGAAACCGCCCGTGCGGATGGCCGTAGGGTCATTGCATCGGTGCGGCAGCTCGCACAAGGGGGGGATGAGACGTTTACCATTCGTTCGGCAGACTATCACAACCCAACCTACGGCTACACCCTGACGCTGCCCGACTGCTTTGTGGGGCAGGGCTATGCGGTGGAAACCGAGAACGGCGTGTGGTTCGGCCTGCAAAACGCAATGCCGGGCTATTCGGGCGACCCGACCGACGGCGGGACGGTGATGCACCTGCAAGCGGAAGCGACCGCCTATCTGCGGGAGCTGTATGGCGAGGACTGGCAGGCGAATTACCATGTGCCGTGCAGGCAGCTTGCCGAGCGGGACGGGCTGACATGGTATCTGACGTTTGCTTCCGACGTGCAGTATGATACCAATGACGAGGATATCACGGCGGCCTATGCCGAAATGGCCGAGGCGGCGCGCGCGATGGAGGGAAGCGCCCTCTCGTTTGCAGGGCAAACGGCGGAGCAGCGCACCAATGAGCAGGAACTGCTGCTGCGCGCGTTGGCGCGTATTTACGCGGCACAGAATGATTCCACCGCCGAACTGATCCGCGACAAGGTGACGATCCATCCCGAGGCCGGGGACAATGCCGTGCGGATTGTCATCCGGTTCACCACCCGGAACAGGGATTACTTCTTCACCAGAGCCGAGCGCGTGTGGTACGACCGGACGGATACCATCACGCCCTCGCGCACCGAGCTGCTGGTGGACACCTCGGACGGCGTGCGGTCACACGCAGATTTTCTGCTGGCGTTCCCGCTGGAACAGGGTTTCCCGATATTTGAGGAGGAAGGGCTGGAACGCCTGAGCGAAATGGCGGCAAAGCCCGCGTCGCTTGAAAACCCCGATCTGTCCACGCCTGAGACCTGCGCCGAATATGTGCTGCATCTGGTAACTGGCGCGTGGATCCGCCGGACGGGCAGCGAGGACGATGACGAGATGGGCCTGACCTACCGCTGGGATGACGGCGAAATGACCATCCGGATGCAGCGCGTGCAGTTGTCGGACAACAGCCCGGTGCTGTGGCTGCCCATTGGTTATGACGGCTGGCAGCCGCAGTATCCGCCCTATCTGCGTGTGGTTGCACGCATGATGGCTTACTATCCGTATCGCTCAACAGGTGAACTGCTGCAGGCGCTCGCAATGGGCTGGGTTGACGGCGCCTATGCCGAGGCTGTGCTGGCCGAACTGGACAAACGCTGGCAGCAGGATGCGGCTGCGGTCGAACAGGCAATCGCCGGGGTGGATGCGCCGGTGCAAACGCTGTGGCAGCAGCACAAGGCGGCCAACCCTGATCTGTTCGGTGCGCGGTTTACCGCTGCGGAAATCGAAGCGGCCTATCAGGCGGTGCGGGCGTATGCGGCAGCGAACGGCTTTTCGGTTGAAAACCTGCGCTATGACGCGGCGCATGATTCCAGCTTTTCTGAGGATAGTATGAGCAGCGGTGTGCTGAAGGACAACGTGCAGGAGGACGGTCTGACGCGCGGCGATGTGATCACAGTTCTGGGTGACGCGCACTTTGGTGAAAATGCGTGGCGCGACAAGGCCGAGGGCTGGGCGTTCACGCTGTACTGCGGCGCGGACGGCAAATGGGTGCTCGAGGACGGCGCATTCGGCTATTGAGCGGGAATTTTGGCGAAAACTTAACGGGACAACAGACTTGACACCACGCTCCTCCCATGATAAGATGATGCCAAACAAAGGGGAGTAGTCGGCGCGGCGGAGTGCTGCGCGGCATCGCCAACAAGCATGGCGGGACGTAGCGTTCCCGTTCTGGCTGACGCCTGAAATGACCAGACCTGCGTTTTCCTTTTGGGGAAACGCAGGTCTGTTTGCTTCTCCAGAGGGTATCCATACCCCCGGACGCCGTCTAAGGCGGCTGGGTCGGGGCATCGTGAAAACGAGCAAAGCCCGCTTTTACGATGCCGCTCATAGAGCGGCGAAATCATGCGCGCTCACGCGCGATCTATCCGTTTGTAACAGGTGTTAGGGGGCGGTAAAATGCAATTTTTGTATGAAGGTCTGCTGTCGGTAACGTGGCAGCAGGCGGTGATGTATGCGGTCGGCGGGGTGCTGATCTGGCTGGCGATCACCAAGCAGTATGAACCGGCGCTGCTGCTGCCGATGGGCTTCGGCGCGATTCTGGTCAATCTGCCGTTTTCCGGGGTGCTCAACCAGATGACGGAGGGCATCGGAGAGACGCACGGCATCATCCAGTGGCTGTTTGAAACCGGCATTGAGGCAAGCGAGGCCTTTCCGCTTTTGCTGTTCATCGGCATCGGCGCGATGATCGACTTCGGTCCGCTGCTTGCCAATCCCAAGCTGTTTCTGTTCGGCGCGGCGGCGCAGGTCGGCATTTTCCTGACGGTGATCGCTGCGGCGGCCATGGGCTTTGATTTGCGGGATGCGGCCTCCATCGGCATCATCGGCGCAGCGGACGGCCCGACCGCGCTGCTGGTTTCGCAGGTGCTCGGCTCTAAATATATCGGCGCGATCGCGGTGGCGGCATACAGCTATATGGCATTGGTGCCCATTATCCAGCCTGCGGCGGTCAAGCTGGTGACAACGCAGAAAGAACGCGCGATGAAAATGCCCTACGCGGCAGGTCAGGTCAGCCGCCGCACGCGCATCCTGTTCCCCATCCTGACCACCATGGTGGCCGGATTTGTCGCACCGGCTTCGGTGTCGCTCGTTGGATTTTTAATGTTCGGCAACCTCATCCGCGAATGCGGCGTGCTGGACAGCCTTTCCAAAACCGCACAGCACGAGCTGGCCAACCTGATCACGCTGCTGCTCGGCATTACGATTTCGTTTTCCATGCGGGCGGAGCAGTTTGTCACAAAGGAAACGCTGCTCATCCTGTGTCTGGGACTCATCGCCTTTGTGCTGGACTCGGTTGGCGGCGTGCTGTTTGCCAAGGTACTCAATTTGTTCTGCAAGAACAAGGTCAACCCGATGATCGGCGCGGCGGGCATTTCGGCCTTCCCGATGAGTGCGCGCGTCATTGAAAAGCTGGGCGTGGAAGCGGATAAGACCAACCATCTGCTGATGCACGCGGTCGGCGCGAACGTGGCGGGTCAGATCGCTTCGGTCGTGGCGGGCGGCGTCATCCTCGGATTCTTTATGTGAGAAAGGGGCAGGGAACAGATGAATCAGGCATTACAGCAGGCGGTGGCTCTGCTGGGACAGGGCATGGCAGGTATCTTTACCGTGCTGGCGGTGATCGCGCTGCTGACAGCGCTGCTCGGTCGCATGGATCGGAACCGGCCGCAGTGAATTCCATGCACGGGGGGACGGATGCCGGAGAAAACGGTCAGCCTGCCAAAAAAGTATGTTGTCGATGGGTGTTAGCAATACGCGCGGCAGCGCGCATAAAACAGCATTTGCAGCGCAAATGCATAAAAAGTCAGGACAAGTGCCTGACTTTTTATGCTTTGAGAGAGGAAAAGTTTCTGTACAGGAACTTTTTCTCGTTCATGTTTGGCGTAGTCCAAACATAGATTGTCGGAAAAACGAAGTTTTTCGACAGTCTCGGTATCCGTCCGCTTGCAACATGCGCGAAAAAAAGTCTTGCAAACTGTGTGCCGGTCTGGTATAGTAATAAGGTAAACCGAACAGAGTTCGGGGTTGTAGCTCAGCTGGTCAGAGCGTTCGCCTCACACGCGAGAGGTCGTGGGTTCGAGCCCCGCCAACCCCACCAACCAAAGCCGTCACGAAAGTGACGGCTTTTTGCTGTTTGCGCGAACTTTTGCGGCGGTTTGAAATTTGGGGGTTGCGGGATCTGCAACAGTGGTTGCAACAGATAAAAAACAGGGGGCGGACACGCCTTTGCACAATCCTGTTTTTCCAAATGGGGAAAGGGTGCAGAAAATCATGCATCAGTCCTGCTTTGGTGGGAAAAAGAAATTGTGAGGTATCAAATTGGTATCAGTTGGGAAACAAGTTTGTTACTTAAATTGACGGGTTTCGACAGATATAGTATAACAAAGAAGTACGGAAAACAAGATATGCCGTATCAGCGAAAATTACCGGGTTTTCCCCGGTAATTTTCACGTATCCCACGGAAAAAGGGACAATTATAGGCAGGAAGGGTAGAAAAACAATGAGGAACATGCGTGCGGTATGGGTTGGGATATTGGCGGCCTGCTGTTTGGCGGGCAGCAGCGGCTGCAGCGGGGAGACACAGGCGGCGCTGCCGCTCGATCCCGGATCGGCGGCGGAACCGGCGGTGCGAACCGGCTATGAGGATGTGGCGCTGGTCGGCAATTCGTATATCGACAGCTTTTATATCTACGACGCGGTGCAGGGGGCGGCCTACTACTATCGGGTGGGGCTGAATGTGGAGAACGCTTTCGAGCTGCCGATGGTACAGGGTGAGGATATGCAGACTCCGGTTTTGAATTTGCTCGAGGGAAAAACGCCGTCGCATATCTTTTTGTTTTTCGGGGAGAACGAGCTGGGCTGGACCAACCGCGATGCTTTTACCGACGGTTACGCCGAGGTGATCCGCGCCGCGCGCGGCTACTGTCCGGAGGCGGCGATCTATCTGTGTGCTATCCCGCCGGTATCCAAGGCGGTATCGCAGGAAAATCAGGATAACACGAGCAATCCGTCTATTCGCGCCTGCAATGCGGAAATTCAAAAGGTTGCGCAGGAGAACGATGCGGTCTATGTGGATTCCTTTGACGCGCTGGCTGATGCGGACGGCTGTCTGCCCGCCGATGCAGCGGCAGACGGGATCCATCCGGCCAAGGCGTATACCGAGCGCTGGGCAGAGCTGCTCAAGCAGAGCATTGCGGAGGTGGAGCGCAAATGAACCGATGGAAACGCATACCGGCGCTGCTGGCTGCGCTGGTGCTGATGACCGGCTGCGGCAGGCAGACGGCGGATTTAACACCGCAGCAGGCGGTGGAGACGCTTGCGGAACAGCTGACCTTTACCGACCAGATGAACGGGTTGGATCATGCCGGCACCTGCCGGTTTTACGATATCGACCCTTCGCTGGCGGAGGACAGCGCTGCCTATGTGGGCAGCGGCGCCACGGCAGAGAGCGCTGCGGTGTTTCAGGCGGCAGATGCGGCGGCAGCCGAGCAGATCGCCGCCGCACTGGAAAGCTTTACGGAAAACTGGGCGGACGGCTATGCGGACTACAAGCCGGAAGAGGTGCCCAAGCTGACAAGCGCGGTGCTGGAGCGCGAAGGTGTTTTTGTGGTTTTTTGTGTAACGGCGGATCATGCCGGGGCGAAAACCGCGGTGCAGGCTCTGCTGCATCCGTAAAGGCGGTGCAGGATTGAGCTTTGCCGGTTTGGTTTTTCTTTACTTTTTCCTGCCGTCGGTGCTGCTCGGCTACTATGTGCTGCCGCGGCGGTGGCGCAACCCGTTTCTGCTGGGGGCCAATTTGGTGTTTTACGGATGGGGCGAGCCATGGTTCCTGCCGGTCATTTTGGCGACGGCGGCGCTCAACTGGTATATCGGACGGCAGATTGCGGCATATACGGCGCCGCGCCGCCGCAGAATATGGCTGCTGACTGCGCTGATTTTGGACATTGGCCTGCTGGTCGTGTTCAAATATGCCGGATTTTTGCTGGAAGCGCTGGGACTGGGCGGCTTGCTGCCCGGTACGCTGCCGCTGCCGCTCGGCATTTCCTTTTATACGTTTCAGGTGATCTCCTATGTAGTGGATGTGTACCGCGGCACCGTACCGGCAGAGCGCAGCCAGGTTTGCTTTGCGGCGTATATGACCTTTTTTCCGCAGCTGATCGCCGGACCGATCGTGCGTTACGATGAGCTGTGTGATCAGCTGACCGGCCGGGAGGAAACGTGGAATAAAATGGCAAACGGTTTTTGCCTGCTGATGATCGGCTTAGGCAAGAAAATGTTGCTGGCCAACCCGATGGGAGAATTGTGGCAGGCGCTTTCGGCGCAGCCGGAGGGAATCGGCCTGCTTGGCGCATGGGCGGGCGCGGCGGCGTTTGCCTTGCAGATATACTTCGATTTTTCCGGCTATTCGGATATGGCGCGCGGGCTGGGACGGCTGTTCGGGTTTGAACTGCCGGTCAATTTCCGGTATCCGTATGCGGCGGACAGTATCCGGGAATTTTGGCGGCGCTGGCATATAACGCTCAGCGGCTGGTTCCGCGATTATGTGTATATCCCGCTGGGGGGCAGCCGCGGCAGCACCGGACGGACGGTTTGCAACCTGCTGATCGTATGGGTGCTGACCGGCCTTTGGCATGGCGCGGCATGGAATTTTGTGCTGTGGGGTTTGTACTATTTTGTGCTGCTGACCGTGGAACGACTGATCGGCACGGCGCGGCTGCAGCGAGTGCCACGCCCGCTGCGGCATATTGGCACGATGGTGCTGGTCGTGTTCGGCTGGGTGCTGTTTGCGGTGGAGGATTTCACCGCGCTCGGCGCGTATTTACGCGCGATGCTATCGCCTGCGGACGGCTGGATCGGCACGCAGGCGGCCGTGACGGTATCGGCCTATCTGCCACTGCTGCTGTGCGCGGCGTTTGCCAGCCTGCCTTTTGCCGGACGGTGGGTGCGGCAATACAGCGGCAGTGCATGGATGCGTTGGGGCGTGACGGCAGGATGCCTGCTGCTGTGTGCAGCGGGAACGGCCGCGCTGGCGGCGCAGAGCTATAATCCGTTTTTGTATTTTCGTTTTTGAAGGAGTGGACCACGGATGGAATTTCGGCATCCCCGTCGGGTCGTGTGGCTGTTCGGCGGTTTGCTGATCGGCATGCAGGCCGCTTTTTGGCTGCTGCCGCGTGCGGATACCGCGCCGCTGGAAAAGCGGGTGCTGGCCGAGCCGCCGGTGTGGACGGCGGCATCCGTGGCAGACGGCAGCGCCTTTGCGGATGCCGAGCGTTATGTGGCCGATCATTTCCCCGGACGGGCGTTTTGGGTCGGCGCACAGGCGTATCTGGAGCAGGCCGAAGGGCGGAATGCCGTGGGGGACATTGTGCGCGGCCGGGACGGATGGTTGTTCCCTGCGCCGGTTTCCGGCACGGATACACGCACGCTGGAGAGTAATTTGCAGGTGCTGACGCTGTTTGCATCCCGGCAGCGGGCGCGTGTGACTTTAATGGCGGTACCATCGGCAGGGGCGGTAGTGGAGGGCCGGCTGCCCCGCCTGCATCCGTCCTATCCGGATGCGGCACTGCTGGAAGAGACCCGGCGGCTGGTGCAGGGCAGCATGGAGTGGGTGGATGTGTACGATGAATTCCGCGCGGCGGAGGATCCGGAGGAGCTGTATTACCGAACAGACCACCACTGGACAAGCGAGGGCGCATACCGAGCCTACTGTAAGCTGGTTCGGGCATGGGGTGGTGTGCCTGCGCCGCAGGAGCGCTTTGCGGTGGAGCAGGTCACGGATTTTTACGGTACGTCTTATGCAAAGAGCGGGCTGTGGATGACGCCGCCGGATACCATGGAGCTGTGGGGCGATCCAAAGCTGCAGGTGCGGACCGAGGTGTATGATGCCAACCGCCCGGCAGCGGTGCAGCAGGATGGTTTGTTTTTCCGTGCGTATTTGCAGCAGCCGGATAAATATGCCGTGTTTTTAAGCGGCAACCATGCCCGGGTGCATATTGAGACCAACGCGCCCGATCACCGGCGGCTACTGGTCATCAAGGATTCCTATGCCCATGCGCTGGCGCCGTTTTTGGCAGAGGAGTTTCGGGAGATCGATCTGATCGACCTGCGGTATTTCAAACGGGAGACTGTGTCCGAATGGCTGCGGGAGCACCCCGCAGATGAGATCCTGTTTGTGTACGGGATCGGCAGCCTGACAGAGGATAAAAGCCTGCAATGGCTGGCCTGAATGACAAAGCGGGTTTACAGGAAAACAAAGGCACAGGACGATTGCCTCTCGATTGAAACCACGTTTTCGATCGAATTTGCGACTACAAATCGCGCCCTTTGGGCACAATTCTCCGTCGTCTTGTATAAAAACCCACGCGCCGGTCGCGGGTTTTTATGAAAATTGCAGCTTGCTGCCATTTTCTATTGGATGCGCGCTGCTGTGCAAAAACTTTTTCGAACAAGCTGAAAGGACAGAGCTCCCGCTCTGTCCTTTTTATTTGCCGAAAAGCTGTGTTTGGACTGCACATTACACCACTCTATTGCTCCTTTGCCCGCAGCTCCCGCCAGCCGACATACAGCAGAAACAGGCCGAAGCCCCGGCGCAGCCAGCCAGTATCCATATGCGATGCCAGCAGCGAGGCAGCCACGGCAGTCACAACGCCTGCCCCCGCGCACCAGACGACCGCCCGCCCCTCTACCAGACCGTTTCGGATGTGCGCATACAGCGCTGCCGGTGCACAGGCCATAAAATACAGCAGATTGATCCCGCCCGCCTGTACCTGCTCCATCCCGGCGATCAGCGTCAGATACAGCAGCAGCAGCGATCCGCCGCCGATCCCGAAGCCCGAGAGGATGCCGGTCAGCAGACCGGCGAGAACGGCTCCTATCGCGCTCATAGCAGCAGCACCGCCCGCACCCCGCCGTACAGGATGAGCAGGCCAAACACACGCCGCAGCCACACCATGCGCACCCGTTGGAACAGCCGACCCGCGAGCAGTCCGCCAGCCGCCCCGCCAAGCAGATACGGCGCTGCTGCTGCCAGCTCCAGCCCGCCGCGCAGCCAATACACCACGGCAGAGACCGCACTCAATGGCAGGATCACCGCAACCGAGGTTGCAAATGCGCGGCGCTGCTCCATACCGCACCATCCCGTCAGCAGCGGCACCAGAAACATCCCCCCGCCCGCGCCGAACAGCCCGTTGGCCGCTCCGGCGAGTGCACCGGTCACCGCGTATTTGCTCTGCTGCTTCATGTTATCCCGCCTTCCTGCCTTCAGTTTGCGCAGAAAGAAAATACTTATACAAAAAATGCAGAACAAAACGATGGATGAATTTCTAAAAAATCCGTTTTCAGCAAACAAAAAGAGCGCGTTTTATAACGCGCTCTCAGCTTATTGAAAAAATATTTTGTTATTGAGCGTAAGCAACACGCGCGGCAGCGCGCATCAAATAGAAAATGGCAGCAAACTGCCATTTTCATAAAAACCCGCGACATGCGCGTGGGTTTTTATACAAGACGACGGAGAATTGTGCCCGAAAGGCGCGATTCGCAGTCGCAAATTCGATCGAAAGCGTGGTTTCGATCGAGAGACTGTCGAAAAACAAAGTTTTTCGACAGTCTAAGAGCGCGTTTTATAACGCGCTCTTTTTGTTTCATATATTGTCCGCCTATGGCGGTCAGCCAAATCCTCACGAAGCGGCAGATGCCCCTTCCGCAAGGGATCTTAGCCCATCAGCTTCGCTGCGTTTACCTTTACGCCGGGGCCCATGGTGGAAGCCACAACACAGGAGCGGATATACTGACCCTTAGCAGCAGCCGGCTTGGCCTTGATGATCGCACCCATCAGCGCATCAAAGTTGTCCTGCAGCTTCTCTGTGCCGAAAGACGCCTTGCCGATCGGGCAGTGGATGATGTTGGTCTTGTCCAGACGGTACTCGATCTTACCGGCCTTGGACTCCTGAACAGCCTTGGCAACGTCCATGGAAACCGTACCCGCCTTCGGGTTCGGCATCAAGCCCTTGGGGCCGAGCACGCGGCCCAGACGGCCGACAACGCCCATCATATCCGGGGTAGCGATCACAACGTCGAACTCAAAGAAGTTCTCCTTCTGGATGCGCTCCATCAGATCCTCAGCGCCTACAATGTCAGCGCCGGCAGCCAGCGCCTCGTCCGCCTTGGGACCCTTGGCAAATACCGCTACGCGGACACTCTTGCCGGTGCCGTGGGGCAGAACGATCGCGCCGCGCACCTGCTGATCCGCGTGACGAGAGTCAACGCCCAGCTTTACGTGCAGTTCAACGGTCTCGTCGAACTTCGCCTTGGCGGTGGAAACAACGGTGGAAAGCGCTTCTGCCGGATCGTACAGCTTGGAGCGGTCGATGGTCTTTGCGCTGTCTACATACTTTTTACCTTTATGCACAATAAATCCTCCTTAAGTGGTAAATGCGGGAACAGGTTAAACCTTACCCTCCCACTTTGACCTGCGCCTGCAAAAAGCGCGGTCAAAATCCATTCAGCTTGGTTAGGCAATGCCGTGCCGGCCGGGACAGACCGGCAGGCAGGCGGCAGTCGCCTTTCTTACTCCTCTACGGTGATACCCATGGAACGGGCAGTACCCGCGATCATGCTCATCGCAGCTTCCAGAGAAGCAGCGTTCAGGTCGGGCATCTTGGTCTCCGCGATCTTCTGGCAATCCGCCTTGGAGAGCTTGGCTACCTTGTTCTTGTTCGGAACAGCAGAGCCGGACTCGATGCCGCAGGCCTTCTTGATGAGGACCGGCGCCGGAGGCGTCTTGGTAACGAAGCTGAACGAACGGTCCGCATAGACCGTGATGATAACCGGGATGATCATGCCGGCATCGTTCTTGGTGCGCTCATTGAATTCCTTGGTGAACGACATGATGTTCACGCCGTGCTGGCCGAGAGCCGGACCTACCGGGGGAGCCGGGGTCGCCTTGCCTGCGGGAATCTGGAGCTTGATATAACCTACTACTTTCTGTGCCATGTTGAAAGGTTCCTCCTTCAATAAATGTGGTGATTGGCGAGTATATATTCATACTCTCCCACTTCTGTATAGGGTGCTTCACAAGCACCCTATATACGTCCGGCATATGGCCAGACGATACCCGGACGGCGCCGCCCGGGGCGGCTGGGGTCGGGGAATCCCAAAATCGGGCAAAGCTCGATTTTGGGATGCAGTTCGCAGAACTGCGGTTTTAGTGCCGCCTAACGGCGGAACATATTTCAATTTGCGGGTCGCATCCGCGGGAAAAGCCTTTACTCGTCGAGCGTTTCGACCTGATCGAGCTCCAGCTCGACCGGTGTCTCGCGGCCAAACATGGAAACTGTAACGTCTACCTTGTTCTTATCCGGCTCAACGGACGAAACCACACCGATAAAGCCTGCCAGCGGCCCGTCGATGACGCGCACACTGTCGCCTGCGGCATAGTTGACCTCGATCTCGCGCTTTTCCACACCCATCGAGAGGATCTCCTCCTCCGTGAGCGGGATCGGACGGGAACCGCCGGCCTTATCCTGCCCGACAAAGCCCGTGCATCCGCGCGTGTTGCGCACCAGATACCAGGTTTCATCGGTCATGACCATTTTAACAAGCACATAGCCGGGAAACAGCTTGCGCTCAACCTCGCGGCTTTTGCCGTCCTTAACCTCGGTAACGGTTTCGGTCGGGATGTTGACTGCGGGGATCAGGTCATGCAGCTTACGGTTTTCAACCGCCTTTTCGATCGAAGAGGCTACTTTATTTTCGTAGCCGGAGTATGTGTGCACCACATACCATTTTGCAGCGTCTGACATTTCAGTGCCTCCTTTTAGGCGGCGAAATGAGCGAGCAGCGACTGAATGCCAAACCCGAATACAATGTCAAGCACCCAGATAAAAACACCAACCACAACCACACTGGCAATAACCACCAGCGTGTTGTTTACCGTCTGCTGGCGGGTGGGCCAGACGATCTTGCGGCACTCGCTTTTCAGCTCGCGGAACCACTTGCCGATACGCGCAAAGAGACCGGGCTTTTTTGCCTTGGTTTCTTCAGCCATGAAGCTACTTCCTTTCTTTTACTTCGTCTCGCGGTGGAGCGTATGCTTCCGGCAGAAACGGCAGTACTTGTTCATTTCCAGACGGTCCGGGTTGTTCTTCTTGTTCTTCATTGTGTCATAGTTTCTTTGCTTGCACTCGGTGCAGGCCAGCGTGATCTTAACGCGCATAGATAACGGCACCTCCTTGTTAATATTCCGTCCCTTCCCATACCCCTGTGGCGTGGGCCGGGGACTATTTGCCTCCCTCTGTCAGTGTTCCGGCGGCATTCTTCGAGACACGCGAAAAATGGGCGCAAAAAAAAGAACCTGCATAGGTATTTACAGTATAACACGGCGGTCATAAGCGGTCAAGGGTTTTTTTCGTAAAAAGTACTGGTTTTTTTGCGTTTTTGTGATATACTCATGCTAACCACAAGATATAGGAGTGCACATATGCGTATTTTGGGTATTGATTACGGCGACGCCCGCACCGGGCTGTCCATTTCCGATCCGTCGGGCTTTCTGGCCGGCTCGCCAAGTGTGATCCGCGAATGGAACTATGACAAGCTGGTGGAAAAGCTGCTTGCGTTTATCCGCGAAAACCGGATTGAGGAAATCGTACTGGGCCACCCGAAAAATATGGATGGTACGATCGGCGAACGCGCCAAAAAATGTGAAGCGTTAGCGGATACGCTCCGCGCGCAGACCGGTCTGCCGGTCGTGCTGTGGGACGAGCGGCGCACCACGGTTGCTGCACACGACATTCTGCACCGCAGCGGCAAAAAAGAGAAGAAGCACCGTGAAAACGTAGATGCGGTGGCAGCCACACTGATCCTGCAGGGATATCTGGATTATAAACGGCGGCAGTAGGCTGCCGTTTTTCCCTTTTATGGGCAGCTCTTTGCGGAAAGTGCACGCTCCCCGGTACATGGGGGATTTTCGCCCGCTGCGGCGGGCGGGAATGTTGCCGCACGCGCGGCAGGCGCACAAGAGGGGGAGTTCCCCCTCTTGTGAATCACCCCTTTTCCTCGGACAGCGCACGATTTGCTGCCGCAAATCTCCCCTGACCGGGACCGCTGCGAAAAAATACGGGGACGTTGCGGGAAGCCGGTTCGCGTGGAAGCCGGAACGGAGAAGAATTTCATGGGTCAGTGCATCCATTCTCCCCTTAGGATGCGAAATGGCTGGCTTTATTGTGCTCGGCAAGTGGGCGCAAGCCGTTTGGCATTACCCGGCATTTCGCCGCCTGCGGGCGGCGGGGGCGACGTTGCCGCACGCGCGGCAGGCGCACAAAAGGGGGAATTCCCCCTCTTGTGAATCACCCCTTTTTTCTCGGACGGCGCATGATTTGCTGCCGCAAATCTCCCCTGTCCGGGACCGCTGCGAAAAAAATACGGGGACGTTGCGGGAGGCCGGTTCGCGGGGAGGTCAGAGCGGAGAAGACCTTCTTGGGTCGGTGCACCCCTTTCTCTTTGGGTGCAGAAAAGGTGGGGCTTACTGCGTTCGGAAAATGGGTGGAAGCTGTTTGGCGTTACCTGCCTTTACGCGCGCAGCGCGTCCTGAAGGAGGAGGAGGAGATTGACAAGAGGAGGGGGAACATGGGGTTCCCCCTCCTCTTGCCCGCCCGCGCCGCGCAGGCGCAACATTTCCCGCCCGCCGCAGCGGGCGAAATTTCTTCCTCTTTAAGGGAACATGCTTTTCACAAATAGAAAAGCAAAAAAGCGGAAACCGGATGGGTTTCCGCTTTTTTCCGCTTATTTATAGGGATTATCCGCCTTGAGATAGCAGCATTTTTTATACTTTTTGCCGCTGCCGCACGGACAGGGATCATTCGGGCCAACCTTTTTGCCCACACGCTTAGGCTCGGGCTTGGTCGTGCCGTCGGATGCGCCGGCCGCCGCTGTTTCCTTGGCAACCTGCTCGCGCTTCGGCTCCTCACGGGTGCGCACCTGCGCCAGATAGATCATACGCACGGTATCCTCCCGGATCGCATCGATCATCGCATCGAACATGTCAAAGCCCTCGCGCTTATATTCGACAACCGGATCATGCTGACCGTAGGCGCGCAGGCCGATGCCATTGCGCAGCTCGGTCATCGCGTCGATATGATCCATCCACTTGGTGTCTACGTTCTTGAGCAGCACTACGCGCTCCAGCTCGCGCATGATCGGCGCACCAAGCGCCTGCTCCTTCGCCTCATATACGGCATGGGCGCGGTCGGTCATCTGGTTGATGAGCTGATCGGCGGTCAGATCATCACATTCCTCCGCAGTGAACACGCAGTCCTCCGCCGTCAGGAACATACCGACAAACGGGCGGCGTGCCTGCTCGACCATATCCGGTTCAATGACCGTGTGCTCGCCGATTGCGGCATGCACCGCATGCGCTACCGTATCATCCACCATCTTGAGGATATTTTCCTTTACATCCTTCCCCTCAAGCACCTGCAGGCGCTGGGCATAGATGGTCTGTCGCTGGGTATTGAGCACATCGTCATACTCCAGCACGTGCTTACGGGTGGCAAAGTTGCGGGATTCAATCTTTTTCTGAGCATTTTCAATCGCACCGGACAGGATCTTCTGGTCGATCGGCTCGTCATCCTCGATGCCGAGCGTCTCCATCATCCCCTGGATCTTCTGCGAACCGAACAGACGCATCAGGTCGTCCTCCAGCGAGATATAGAAGCTGGATTCGCCCGGGTCGCCCTGACGGCCGGCACGGCCGCGCAGCTGGTTGTCGATACGGCGGGATTCATGCCGCTCGGTGCCCAGAATATACAGGCCGCCCGCTGCACGCACCTTTTCCGCATCCGCATCGGTTTCCTTTTTATATTTCTGATACAGCTCTTCGAACTTTGCGCGGATCGCCAGCACCTCGGGATCATCGGTCTCCGCATGGCCGTTCGCTTCGTACAGCAGCTCAGGGCTGTAATCGCCCTTTTTCAGCTCATCCAGCGCCATGGTTTCGGCGTTGCCGCCCAGCATGATATCCGTGCCGCGGCCCGCCATGTTGGTTGCGATGGTAACCGCGCCCGACTTGCCTGCCTGCGCCACGATTTCAGCCTCGCGCTCGTGATATTTGGCGTTCAGCACGGTGTGCTTGATGCCCTTGGCCTTGAGGATCTTGGAAAGCTCCTCGGATTTTTCGATCGACACCGTGCCGACCAGAATCGGCTGTCCCTTGGCATGGCACGCCTCGATGCGCGCGATGGTCGCCATGATCTTGCCGCGCTCGTTTTTATACACCGCATCCGGATTGTCCTTACGGGCGATCGGCTTGTTGGTCGGGATCTCGATCACATCCAGCTTGTAGATGTGGCGGAACTCCTCCTCCTCGGTCAGGGCGGTACCGGTCATACCGGAGAGCTTGCCGTACAGGCGGAAGTAGTTCTGGAAGGTAATGGTGGCCAGCGTTTTGCTCTCGTGCTGCACCTTTACGCCTTCCTTGGCCTCGATGGCCTGATGCAGGCCCTCGTTATAGCGGCGTCCAAACATCAAACGGCCGGTAAATTCATCGACGATGACGATCTGCCCATCGCGCACCACGTAATCCACGTCGCGCTGCATCACGCCGCGCGCCTTGATCGCCTGATTGATGTGGTGCTGCAAGGTGGTGTTCGCCGGGTCGGACAGGTTTTCCACGCGGAAGTACGCCTCCGCCCGCGCCTGTCCGTGCGGGGTCAGGGTCGCGGTGCGCGCCTTTTCGTCCACAATATAATCCGCGTCGATATCGTCCTGCTCTTCCTTGGCATCCACTTCCTTGACGCGCAGGCACTTGAGGCCGACGGCGAAGCGGTCTGCCATTTCGTAAAGCTGAGAGGATTTTTCGCCCTGTCCTGAGATGATCAGCGGGGTACGCGCCTCGTCCACCAGAATGGAGTCCACCTCGTCCACAATGGCAAACGCATGGCCGCGCTGCACCATGGACTGCTTGTAGATCGCCATATTATCGCGCAGATAATCAAAGCCGAACTCGTTGTTCGTGCCATAGGTGATATCCGCTTCATACATCGCGCGGCGCTTCGCCGGTTCGACCTCGTGGATGACCAGACCGACGGTCAAACCGAGGAAGCGGTATACCTTGCCCATCCATTCGCTGTCGCGCTTGGCCAGATAATCGTTCACCGTAACGATGTGCACGCCCTTGCCGGTCAGTGCGTTCAGGTAGGCGGGCAGGGTGGCTACCAGCGTTTTGCCTTCGCCGGTCTTCATCTCTGCAATACGTCCCTGATGCAGCACAATGCCGCCGATGACCTGCACACGGTAGTGCCGCATCCCAAGCACACGCCATGCCGCCTCGCGGCAGGTAGCGAACGCTTCGGGCAGCAGATCGTCAAGCGTTTCACCGTTTTGGTAACGGGTCTTAAATTCATCGGTTTTGGCGCGCAGCTCGGCATCCGTGAGCTTTTTGTACTGCTCTTCGAGCGCATCCACCTTATCCGCGATCGGATAAATCTTTTTCAGCTCGTGCGAGGAATGCGTGCCGAAAATCTTAGTCAGAAAATTAGCCATTGAGTCATTCAGCCTTTCAAAAGGGCAAAACCGCCCCATTTGTTCATAACAGATGTATTATATCATATTTATAAGGGGAAACAAACATATTTTTTGTAAACGCTGCGGCATTCCCCGCAAACCACCCGCCCGCGGGCGTACCGGTGCAAATTCGGTGGATGACAAAGCACGGGTTTGGGTGTATAATACCCTTGCATCATTATGGGACAAAAAAGGAGAATTCCATGCCGAAAATAGGACTCATCTCGCTCGGCTGCGCCAAAAATCTGGTGGACAGCGAGCATATGCTCTTCCTGCTGCGCACGGCAGGGTGGGAAATTACCGAGGACATGGCTGAAGCGGACGTAGGTGTGGTAAACACCTGCGGCTTTATCGAGGCGGCCAAAAGCGAAGCGATCGAAACCATCCTCGAAACCGCGCAGTACAAACAGTCCGGCTGCATGAAGGGCCTTGTCGTGACCGGCTGCCTTGTGCAGCGCTATGCGGACGAGATCCGTGCCGAGCTGCCCGAGGTAGACGCGATCTGCGGCACCGGCAGCTATGAAAACATCGTAGAGGCGGCCAACGCCGCGCTCGGCGGGCAAAAAGCGGCCTATCTGGCAGATATGGCAAGCGCCGCACTTGACGGCACACGTGACCGCCTGACCCCGCCGTACACCGCGTATTTCAAAATTGCAGAGGGCTGCTCCAACCGCTGCGGCTACTGCATCATTCCCAAGCTGCGCGGGCCGTACCGCTCACGCGGGATGGAGGCGCTGCTTGAGGAAGCGCAGGCGCTGGCAGAGTCCGGCGTAAAGGAGCTGATCGTCATTGCGCAGGACATCACCAAATACGGTATGGATCTGCCCGAGCATAAGCGCCTGCTGCCCGAACTGCTGCGCCGCCTGTGCCGAATGGATTTTACTTGGGTGCGCCTGCATTACCTCTACCCCGACCAGATCACGGAGGAGCTGATCGACGTGATCGCATCCGAGGAGAAGATCGTCAAGTATCTGGATATCCCGCTGCAGCACGTGTCGCGGCGCATCCTGCGCGCGATGCACCGCCCGGGCGACGGGGAGGAATTTGCCGCACTGATCGCAAACCTGCGGGCACGCATCCCCGGCCTTGTGCTGCGCACGAGCCTGATCGTCGGCCTGCCGGGTGAAACCGAGGACGAATTTGCCGCGCTGTGCAGCTTTTTGCAGGAAACACAGATCGAGCGCGTGGGCGTGTTTGAGTTCTCGCCCGAGGAAGGCACCGAAGCGGCGGAACTGCCCGACCAGATCGACCCGGAAACCAAGGCCAACCGCCGCCTGATCGTGGAAGAGCTGCAGTCGGGCGTACTCGATGATTACAACACCTCCCGCCACGGCGAAACCATGCAGGTGCTGTGCGAGGGCTTTGACGAAGAGCAGCAGCTCTGGTTCGGCCGCACCTACGCCGACTCGGTCGAGGTGGACGGCCATGTGTATTTTGAAAGCGACGCCGCGCCGCAGCCCGGCGATTTTGTGCCCGTGCTGATCACGGAAAGCCTTGGCGCCGACCTGCTCGGCGTGCAGAAAGGAGAATGACCCATGACCACCGCAAACAAAATCACGCTGACGCGCATTGCGATGATCCCGTTTTTCCTCTACTTTGCGTCGCAAACTATGTGTGTCGATAAATATCTTGCCAATATGCAGCCGGTTAATTATCTGGAAGGCAGCAAAACCGTCCTGATCCATATTATTATCGCGCTTGTCCTGTTCTGTGTGGCGAGCTTTACCGATTTTCTGGATGGCTATGTCGCCCGCAAGTACAATCAGGTGACCGACTTCGGCAAGTTTGTCGACCCGCTGGCGGATAAGCTGCTCGTAACCTCGGCGCTTGTGCTGTTCGTCGAGCAGGGCGCAATGGCGGGCTGGATGGTATGCGTCATCCTTGCGCGCGAGCTGATCATCACCTCGCTACGCGTAGTCGCGGCGAACAAGGGCCGCGTACTCGCCGCCACATGGACCGGCAAGGTCAAGACCTGCGTGCAGATCGGCGGCATTATTGCGATTTACCTGTATTACATCGCACAGGGAGCACACCTTTATCAATTCTTCTCCCAAAGCAGCGCACAGGGAGATGTACTCGGTGTAACCGGTTTGATTACTCCGCTTGCCACAACAGCCGGCCGTCCGATCTTCCTGACGATCGTCGGCTGGGTGATGACGCTTGTCACCCTGTATTCCGGCTTTGACTATCTGCGCAAAAACTGGGATATCATCAAGGACGGCGCGGTAAAGGAAAAGTAAATCCCACGGCATACAAAAAGCAGGCATGATGAGACTGTCGAAAAACTTGCGTTTTTCCGACAGTCTCTCGATCGAAACCACGCTTTCGATCGAATTTACGCCGGAGAATCGCGCCCTTTGGACACAATTCCCCGTCGTCTTGTATAAAAACCCACGCGCCGGTCGCGGGTTTTTATGAAAATCGCAGCTTGCTGCCATTTTCTATTGGATGCGCGCAGCCGCGCGTATTGTGAGCGTTCATCGGTAAAATACTTTTGCGATAAACAAAGGCACAGGACGACTGTCCTGTGCCTTTGTTTATGGAAAAGATACGGTTATTCGGTTTTTGCTGTGCAGCCGGTGCAGGCCGCGGCTTCTGCCGCCTTGCGGTCCTCGTATGCACGCAGCGTGCCTTCGGTCATATGGCTGAGGGCGGCGACCCGCTCGTTCAGCATATCCCACATGCACATGGGCAGATGGTCACGGTGGCCGCGGTGGATGGTCACGCACTCAAAGCAGTTGCCGTGATGCGGACAGGCTTCCTTGCAGGGGCAGTGATCCCCCGCTTCGCGCACCTGCCGCAGGAATTCCTGCTTGACTTTCCATGCTTCCTGTTTTTTGCCTTCGCGATCCAGTTGATCCTGTAAAATGGCCAGTTCATTGCCGTCGATCTTCATATGGCTGCGCCTCGCTTTCTGTGATATTTTCAGCATAGCAAAAAAAGCAGACGTTGTCAAAATATGTGCAGAGCACACATATATTTTGTGAAGTATTCATAAGAATGGGATGATTATTTGGTCGATTTACCGGAGAAGGGCGCATTTTCGCGCTGGTAGGCAGCAATCTCCTCGAGGAAATCCTCCCCATACCGGTGCGCTTTGGCTTCCCCCACACCGCGCACGGCCAGCAGTTCCATCCGGTTTTTCGGCTGCCGTGCCGCCATATCTGCAAGCGTTGCGTTGGAAAACACCACATACGGCGGCACACCGGCGCGGGAGGCCAGCCGCGCCCGCAGTGTGCGCAGGCGGTCGAACAGCACTTCGTCCACTGTGTCTGCAAGCCCATGCGCTGTGCGGGAGGCGGCTTTTTTCTCACGCGGCAGACGCAGGCGCAGTTCCCCGTGTCCGCGCATCAGGGCATTGCCGGCAGCGGTGAGAAACAGCGCGTGATACCGGTCGGGGTCGCTTTGGAGCAGCCCGCGCTCGAGCAGCGCGTCGATCAGCAGACGCACCCGCGCCAGCGTCATCTCCGCCATGATGCCGTAGGTGGAAAGGGTATCCAGACGGAACTGGGTGATCTTTTCGCTTTTGCTGCCGGTCAGTACGGCAGCAACGATTACCCGCCCAAAGTGCAGCCCGCGTTTGGACAGACGGTATACGCAGGACAGCACCTTCTGTGCGTCCACAGTGGCATCGATCTCCTCGAACACGGTATCGCAGTTGCCGCAGTGCCCGCAGGAGAGCGGGGAATCCTCTCCGAAATAGCGCAGGATGGTATGCCGCAAGCACTCGGTTGTGGTGGCGTAGTGCGTCATGCGGCGCAGCCGCTCGCGGTCACGGTCGAGCAGCGCCTGCTGAAGCGCCGGGTCTGTGTTTTCCTCGCCCGCCTCGTGGCTGCGTTCGATCAGGAATTCTGCCGTGTGCACATCCTGTCCGCTGTACAGCAGGATGCAGTCCGCCGCCGCGCCGTCCCGCCCGGCGCGGCCGGCTTCCTGATAGTAGCTTTCCATATTCTTGGGCATGTTGTAGTGGATGACAAACGAGACGTTGGATTTGTCAATGCCCATGCCAAACGCATTGGTCGCTACCATGACCGGCGTGCGGTCATACAGGAAATCCTCCTGATTGCGGCGGCGTTCCTCAGGGGACAGCCCAGCGTGATACCGCGTAGCGGTGATCCCCTTTGCCAGCAGCATATCGCAGACCTCCTCCACCGTGCGGCGGGTAGAACAATAGATGATGCCGCTTTGCCCGGCACGGGCCGCCAGCAGGCGCAGAAGCGCCTGCGCCTTGGAGGAGGGACGCTCGACCGAAAAATACAGGTTTGGGCGGTCAAAACCGGTGGTCAGCACAAAGGGATCGCGCAGCGCCAGCGCCTGCACGATATCCGCACGCACCGCTTCGGTGGCGGTGGCTGTAAAGGCGGACAGGCGCGGGCGCACCGGCAGCGCTGCCAGAAAGTCTGCGATTTTTAGATAACTGGGACGGAAATCCTGTCCCCATTGCGAGATGCAGTGCGCTTCATCCACTGTGACCATGGCAATCGGCACCCGCCGCGCAAAATCGAGAAAGGCGGGGGCGGTCAGCCGTTCAGGGGCGACATAGAGCAGTTTGCAGCCGCCGTGCTCCGCTTCCCGCAGCACGGCATACATTTCTGCCGGGGGCATGGCACTGTGCAGACAGGCGGCCGGCACCCCTGCTTCATGCAGTGCGCCGACCTGATCCTTCATCAGGGAAATCAGCGGTGAAATGACGATGGTCAGTCCGTCGAACAGCAGGGCGGGCACCTGATAACACAGGCTTTTGCCCGCGCCCGTCGGCATAATGCCGAGCGTATCCCGCCCGGCCAGCACGGCATGCACCAGCTCCGCTTGTCCGGGGCGGAAGCTGTCGTAACCGAAATAGGATTGTAATATTTGCTGTGCGGTTGCCATTGCCCCAGCCCTCCCGGTTTCACAGAATGCATCCATGATATCATTTTGCCGTGCAAAGCGCAAGCCGTGGTTTGCCGGCTTCCGATTTCTCCTTGAACCGATGCGGGATATGAACAAATCCCCCCGGTTTGTCAAAAGGACAAAGAGGGGGGACGCTCATAGCTGGTACCTGCTTGCTCAGTTGGAATTTCTAACTGTACAGCGACTGCAAATAGGCAAGCAAATCCTCCCTGCCGAGCGGTTCGCAATGGCTCAGCATGCAGTGCCTGCAATCGATCGAATGGTTTGCATCAGGGAATGCAATTTACCCGTCTTCATAAACAGCTGCAATTTTTTTGATTTTTGTTTCCCCGTGTTTCAGCATTTCGGCAATGGCGGCCAGATGCAGATGGAACAGGGCACATCAATACAGATGCCGGTATAAACAGCGCCGCTTGCAGTTTCTAAAGCACAAGCCACATGACCCGCTGTGCCATGCCGCTTTAGCTTGACAGGATTTATCATACTGAGTGCAATATTATATATATTTTTCATTATGCTTGTCCTTAGTTGTGTTTCGGTTTTCGTTTAATCTGTTTTTCTGCCTTATTCAACGTATTATGAAATCGACGAAGGCAGCGCCGATCTGCTCGAAGAGGAAAAGAGAGGTCACAGCAGACGCACGGCTTGTTCTGTCAGCTCCAGCAGCAGCGGCATATACTGCCGGTCGGGCAGCATCAGCCGCACCGCGCTGCTGTCCAACCCTTCATAGGTTTCGCAGCTCACCGTCATAATTCCCACGCGTATCAAATGCCGTTGTAGATGTATGCCCGCTTTGCTGCCGCAATACAGCGTCAGGATGGGGGTGTCTGCAAAGGTTTCTGCTACATACAGGGGCGCGCCGTATTGCAGCTGAAGGGCCTGCACCGCAGCGCACAATTCCTGCTTGCTGCGCCGCACGGCACGGATGCCAAAGGGATCCTCTTCATTTTCCAGCCGGGTTTGCAGCGCGGTCTGCACCAGAACCCGCGCGATCCCGTTGCTGTTAAAGGGCAGCACCAGCTTTTTAAGCTGCGGCAGCAGATCGCTGTCCGACGAGGCCACGGCATATCCCAGCCGCACGCCGGCCATGCCCCACCCCTTGGAAAAGCTGCGGGTCACAATCAGCTGCGGAAACTCCTTTACCAGATGGATCGCGCTGTTGGCAAACGGCATGTATTCCGCATAGGCCTCGTCGATCACCAGCACGCGGTCCAGCTCGTATGCGCGGCGCGCGATTTGCCGGATATCTTCCAGCGGGATGACCTGACCGGTGGGATTGTTCGGGTTTTCCACAATAAACATATCATGCGCTGCGGACATCTGCGCGATATACGCAGAAGCGTCGAACCGGTAATTCTGCGCCCGATCCAGATAGTAACAGTCGTAAGCAGAGCCGCTGCAATGCACATGGTCCACATATGCGGTAAACTGCGGCGCATGTCCGAATACGGTTTTCCCATGCGTCAGGCACAGCAGGTTCAGGCCGCACAAAATATCGTACGACCCATTGCCCAGAATGAAGTTTTCTCCGGTCAGCCAGCCATTGCCTAGGTTATGCTTATGGTACCAGCCGGCCAGCGCTTCTTTAAGCGATTCGCCGTGGGGATAGAATTTAATATCGTCGTAATTCCCGTGGTGCAAATCGGTTTTTTGCTGAAAGGCATGCAGGCGGCTGAAAATGCAGTTGCCCAGCAGATCGGCGTTGACGCCCAGCGAACAGTCGATTTTGACCGGGCCTTCGGGTTTGTTGTCCGCATAATCCTTGGAAGAATAGTTGGTAATATACGGGTTTGCATGGATATGATACGGCATATGGTACTCCTTCCTGTGCCGTGGGGCATTGGCACAAAAATTTTGTTCTGTTTAAGGATAGTCCGTCCATTTGTCTGAATCAACCATAAAATCTGCCGAAACAGCGGTGCTGTTTTTGTGCAAAAAGCAGGGGGACCGGAAAGCATTTCCGATCCCCCTGTTTCCTGTGCATCCGTACAGGCTGCCGTCAGAACTGGCGCTCGTTGTTCTTTTTGTTCTGGGTGTTCTGCTGGTTCTTGTTCTGCTCGCCGTTCTGCTGCTGGTTGGCAGTGGACGGATTCTGGCTGCGGTTCTGCTTGCTCATATGGTGTCACCTCTTTTTTGAAGTTTTCGCTCATAGTTTGCACGGGAACGCGAAAAATATACGCACAGGTCTTGCGGAAAGGTGGAAAATCTGATAAAATTTTTATGCGCCGTATGGCGTTTTTCCTGTTGTTATTTTATATTATTCTGATAGAAAGAGGGACATATCTCATGTCGGGACATTCCAAGTGGCATAATATTGCCAAGCGCAAGGGCGCAAACGATGCAAAAAAAGCCAAGATCTTCACCAAAATCGGCCGTGAAATGGCGATCGCCATTAAGGAAGGCGGCTCCGCCAATCCGGATTTCAACGCCCGCCTGCGCGACTGCATCGCCAAGGCCAAGGCCAACAACATGCCGAATGATAACATCAAGCGCACGCTGGATAAATACTCGGGCGCCAACGGGCAGGTCAACTACGAAGCCAATAACTACGAGGGCTATGGCGTAGGCGGCGTAGCCGTTGTTGTGGAAACGCTGACGGATAATAAAAACCGCACGGTTGCCGATGTCCGCCACTGGTTCGACAAGTACGGCGCAGGTCTCGGCTCCGCCGGCTGTGTTTCCTGGCAGTTTGACAAAAAGGGCGTTATCATCATCGAGCGCGGCGAGCTGGATGAGGACACCGTGATGATGCAGGCGCTGGAAGCCGGTGCGGAGGACTTCCAATCGGACGAGGATACCTTTGAGATCTACACCGCGCCGGACGATTTCTCTGCTGTGCGCGAAGCGCTGGAAACGCTGGGCTACGCTTTTGTGGAAGCTGAGGTCGAGCTGGTGCCGCAGAACTATATCACCCTTGAAAAGGAAGAGGATATGGCGCAGATGCGCAAGCTACTCGACAACCTCGAGGATAACGATGATGTGCAGGCGGTTTGGCACAACTGGGAGAATGAGGGCGACTACGAAGGCTGATCGGCGGTCGCTCGATTGAAGCTACGCTTTCGATCGAATTTGCGGCTGCGAACCGCGCCCTTTGGGCACAATGCTCCGCCGTTTTGTATGAAAACCCACGCACCGGACGTCTGCTTTCAGCTTGTCGGCAAAGTATTTTGTCAATGTGGATGACCATAATACGCGCGGCAGTGCGCATAAAACAGCATTTGCAATGCAAACGCATAAAAAGTTTTTGTACAGGCACTTTTTCTCGTCCGTGACCCACGCAATCCAAACATAGCTTGTCAGAAAAACGAAGTTTTCCGACAAGTAAAAGGCAGGCCATTGGCCTGCCTTTTTGTTTTCTGTGTGCATGGATGCCGGAGGGGATCACAGCCCCATCTCGCGCTTGAGCTTTTCAAGCTCATCCTCCACCGCGGAGGATGCACCGGCGGACTGGTACTTTTCTTCCAGTGCGGCGGCTTCATCCTTGGCCGGCTGATTGAGATCCGCCATGGCATTGGCCCGGTCGAGCATGGCGTCCGCCTTGGCTTCCATGCGGTCAAAAGCGCTCATCGCGCCCGCCGCCTTATCCGCGCCCGCGGTATACTCATTGACCTTCTGCTGGGTTTTGGCGACGGCTACCTTGGCCTTAATCATTTCCCGGCGCGCACGCAAGGACTCAATATCGCCCACCAGCTTATCGTGCATTTGGCGCATCCGCTCGGCGTTGCTGTGCGCCGCGTCATAGGTGGCCTGCAGCGAGGCTGCTTTGTCTGCCAGCTGTTGTTTTTTCGCCAAAAAGACGCGTGCGTCCCCCTCGTTGCCGGCCTGCAGCGCTTTGCGCGCCAGACCGTCGTATTTTTCTGTTTCGCGGGCGTTGTCATCGAGCATCCGCTTGGCGCGGTTTTCCTCCGCCATGACACCCGCGGTTTCGCGCTTGACCTCGGCCAGATCCTCGGTCATATCGCGCAGGTACTGGTCGATCATTTTGGCGGGGTCTTCCGCCTTGTCCAGCAGGTCATTGATATTGGCTTTGACAATGTCGGTAAAGCGTTCCAAAATTCCCATGATGCGTCTCCTTTTCCGTTGCCGGCGGGGCTGTATCCCGCCGGTTTTTTGCTGCCGTCATTCAGGTTTTATCGGTCTTCGTATTTTTTTGCCAGATCCTCGACATCCTGATCGCCGAATTTCTCCAGCGGGGTTTTGAGGATCTCCTCCGCCTGTTTGCGTTCCCGCTCGCGCTGTTCCCGCCGTTTTTTCAGCGTGACAAACACCACGACTGCGACAACGATCACCGCAAGGCTGACCGCCACCGGCACCACGGGCGAGCGCGTCACCGTCATGATGCGGGCGCTTGTCTTGGCGAAGGTGTTGGAGAAAATCTCCTCCTCGCTGATCGAATAATCGCTGTAATACCGGTCAAGGTAGTCCGCCAGAATTCCGACAGCCTCATCATCCATTACGGTTTTAGCCTGACTGCCTACGGTGTAGCCGCAGTGGAATGAGCCGTTTCCGTCATCGCAGAACACCAGCAGGAAGTGCCCCTCATCCGTAAACAACTGCGGGTAGAGGGCTTCGGCTTTTGCGGTCAGTTCACTGATCGATGTGCTTGTGCCGTTAGGCAGAATATACAGATAGGGCTGCACGCCGGTATCCTCATAAAAAGCGCGCATGCCTTTTTCCAGTTCGGATGCGCTGCGGATCCAGCTTCCGTCCGCATCCGTATAATAAGCCGTTTGCTGCACAGCGGCAGCGGGCAGCTTTTCACGCTCTACCGTGGAGCGTGCGACCGCATCGCTGCTTGCGCCGCCCGAGGTGAACAGCCGGATGCCGAAAAACAGCGCAAGCAGGATCAAAACGACCACCAGCGTCGTGCCGCAGCCGGTATTGCCGCTGCCGTTGTTGTTGCCATTGCCGCCGCTGTTTCCGCCGCCGCCACTGCCGTAGTAGCGCCGTGTGCTATTGATAAAGATCGGTCCGGTGCGGTATCCGCCGTGGAATCCGCCCCAGCCGCCGCCGGACGATCCGCCGCTGCGCCCGCCGCTTCTGCCGCCGGAAAAGCCGCCCGACGAACGTCCGCCGCCGGAAAAACCGCCGCCGGAGAAGCCGCCGCCTCCGCCGCCCCCTGATCTGCCCATATCGGCCCCCCTTTACTGTTTCCGCTCGTTTCTTTCTTCGGTGCAATGGTCACGCAGGTATTTGATCACATCCTGCCGCGTGATGATGCCGATAAACATACCGCGCCCGTCCAGTACGGGCACAAAGTTTTGCGCCGTTACCAGATCGACCATATCCTCCATGTTGGCATCGATCCGCACGGAATGATGCCGCACCCGGCGCTCGGTTTCCCCTACCGTGATCTGGTCGAGCTGCTCTGCACTGTGGCCGAGCACCAGCCGCAGGAAGTCTCCCTCGGTGATCGTGCCGACATACAGCCCCTTGCGGTCGATCACCGGGATTGCGGTAAAACCACTGTGCATCATATCATCCATCGCCTGCCGCACCGGGCAGTCGCTATATAAGTACGAAACCTCGATTTTTGGCTTAAGAAAAAAAGAAATATTCATCCGGTCTCCCTCCGTATCAGCTTTCTACCATTGTACGATGGACACGCACGCGGGTCAACTCTTTTTTGTCATCACTTACAATTTATTAACAATTACAGGCGGTATGCTTGGTCAGGTTGACAATGAGGTGCTGCACACATCAAAAATATGCGGTACAGGCTTGACTTCCCTCCTTTTAACTGCTAAACTGAAAAAGCATTCAGGGCGCTGCCGGCGCCGCTGGATCCATATTATCTGAATGGCAAAGAAGGGGTTTTGATGAAAAAGAGATTGCTTGCTGCGCTGATGGTTGGCGCTATGGCTCTGACCATGACTGCCTGCGGCAGTTCACCCGACGGCGGCGCAGAGACCGGCGGCGATGCAGCCAAGGCGGGGAAGTATGAGGTCGGTATCGTGCAGCTCCAGCAGCATCCGGCGCTCGATCAGGCCACCAAGGGCTTCCGCGACAAGCTGTCCGCGCTGGTAGAGGCGGACGGCGGCACGGTTAAATTTGATGAGCTGAACGCATCGGGCGATTCGGCCAACTGCGCGCCGATCGTCAGCGGTTTTGTCTCCTCCAACGTGGATCTGATCATGGCCAACGCGACTGCAGCCCTGCAGGCGGCGCAGTCCGCCACGGCGGATATCCCGACGCTCGGCACCTCGATCTCGGACTACGGCACTGCGCTCGGCGTATCCGACTGGTCCGGTAAGACCGGCACCAACATTTCCGGTACGACCGATCTGGCACCGCTGGACGGACAGGCGGAAATGCTGCACGAGCTGTTCCCGGAGGCGAAGAACGTCGGCCTGCTGTTCTGCTCGGCGGAGCCGAACTCCCGCTACCAGATCGACACCATCAAGCCGCTTCTGGAGGAAATGGGATATACCTGCACCGAATATGCCTTTACCGATACGAATGATGTGGCATCGGTGGCACAGAAGGCCGCTTCGGGCAGCGATGTGATCTATATTCCCACCGACAATATTGCCGCTTCCTGCACGGAAGCGATCGCCAATGTGGTGCTGCCCGCCAAGGTGCCGGTTGTGGCCGGTGAGCAGGGCATTTGTCAGGGCTGCGGTGTCGCCACCCTGTCGATCGACTACTATGAATTGGGCGAGATCACCGGACAGATGGCGTATGACATCCTTGTCGGCGGCCAGAAGCCGGGCGAAATGGAAGTGCAGCCCGCGCCGAACTTTACCAAGATGTACAATGCCGCCAACTGCGATGCGCTCGGCATCACCATTCCCGAGGGGTATCAGGCGATCGAGGCGTAAAACGGCAGCAAAACGGTAGCCGAAAAGCGGAAAAGGGCTTCCCTTTTCCGCTTTTGTTTGCTATACTATGGTAAGTGCTTTTGCGCTTTATCAGATTATTACATATTGGGGGAATTAAAAGTGGAATTCTTCTCCGACCTGTTGGCCGCGCTGCCCGGCGCGGTGGCACAGGGCCTGATTTGGGGCCTGATGGCGATCGGTGTGTATATCACCTTTAAGGTGCTTGATCTGGCCGACCTGACTGTGGACGGCACCATGGCGACCGGCGGCGCGGTCTGCATCGTGATGATGATGAACGGCGCCAATGTGTGGGTAGCGCTGCTGTGTGCCTTTATCGCGGGAATGCTCGCGGGATTGGTCACCGGTATCCTGCACACCTTTATGGGCATTCCGGCTATTTTGGCCGGTATCCTGACCCAGTTGGCGCTGTTTTCGATCAACCTGCGCATCATGGATCGCAAGGCGAATATGGCGATCAATCCGGATCAGTACGACCTGCTGGTTTCGCTGCGCAATGTGCGCCGGATGACGCTCGAAAATCCGATTTTTGTGGCGGCGGTGTTTACCATTCTTGCCATTGCCGTGCTGTACTGGTTTTTCGGCACATCGCTCGGCTGCTCGATCCGTGCGACCGGCGCGAACCCGAACATGAGCCGTGCGCAGGGCATCAATGTCAGCTTTAACAAGGTGCTCGGCCTGATGATTTCCAACGGTATTGTTGCGCTTTCCAGCGCGCTTTACTGCCAGTATCAGGGCTTTGCCGATATCAACGCGGGCCGCGGCGCTATTGTTATCGGTCTGGCGGCGGTCATTATCGGCGAGGTTGTGTTCAGCCGCATTTTCCAGAACTTTGCGCTCAAGCTGCTGTCGGTCTCGCTCGGCGCGGTGATCTACTATATCGTGATCCAGATCGTCCTCACTGCGGGACTGGATACCAACGATCTCAAGCTCATCACAGCGGCAGTGGTTGCAGTATTCCTTGCCATTCCTTACTGGAAGAGCAAATATTTCCACGGGCATGCCAAAAAGCGTGCCGCCGGTGAAGTAACAGCCCGAAAGGAGGATGACGGCAATGCTTGAACTGAAAGGGATTTATAAAACCTTTAATGCCGGCACAGTGAATGAAAAACGTGCGATCGACGGTTTGGATCTGACGCTGGAAAACGGCGATTTCGTCACGGTGATCGGCGGCAACGGCGCGGGCAAATCCACCACGCTTAACCTGATCGCAGGCGTATATCCGGTGGATGCCGGACTGATCCGTCTGAATGGTTTTAACCTGACCCATTTGCCTGAACACAAGCGCGCCCGGTTCCTCGGTCGGGTGTTTCAGGACCCCATGATGGGCACGGCTGCCACCATGGGTATTGAAGAAAACCTTGCATTGGCTTATCGCCGCGGCCGGTCGCGCGGACTGGGCAGCGGCATCACCAATGAGGAGCGTAAAATCTACCGTGAACGGCTTGCAACCCTTGGCCTTGGGCTGGAGGACCGCATGACCAGCAAGGTCGGCCTGCTCTCGGGCGGACAGCGCCAGGCGCTGACGCTGCTGATGGCCACGCTGCAAAAGCCGGATCTGCTGCTGCTGGATGAGCATACCGCCGCACTTGATCCCAAAACAGCGGATAAGGTGCTGCAGTTGACCGAGGAGATCGTCGCGCGCGACAACCTGACCACACTGATGGTAACGCACAACATGAAAAACGCCATCCAGTACGGCAACCGCCTGATTATGATGGACGCCGGCCGCGTGGTCGTGGATATCCGCGGCGAGGAGAAAAAGCACCTGACCGTGCGCGATCTGTTGGAAAAGTTCAACATCGAAAACGACCGGATGCTGCTTTCCGAATAATCGGATAACAAACCAAAAGGACGCTGTAAAGCGTCCTTTGCAGCCTCTCGATCGAAACCACGCTTTCGATCGAATGTGCGACGGAGAATCGCGCCCTTCGGGCACAATTCTCCGTCGTTTTGTATAAAAACCCACGCGCATGTCGCGGGTTTTTATGAAAATTGCAGTTTACTGCAATTTTCTATTTGATGCGCGCTGCCGCGCGTGTTGCTCACGCTTCATAACAAAATACTTTTTCGACAGACTGAAAGGACGTTGTTTGATAGGCAAATGGGTGGCAGACGGGATCGCAGTCATGTTTCCTGCGGCGATTCCTTTTCCGGACGGCGGCCGCAGAAATGCACTTCATAGCGCTGCATGCAGTCACAGATGATTTGTTCTGCCTGTGCGCGGTTGAGCACATCCGAAGTGGCGGTGTGCTTGTGCTCCAAACCTTTGTATACTTCGAAAAAATGCGTGATTTCGCTGCTGTAATGCGGGGGGAGCTGATCGATCTCGTGGTAAAAGTTCCACGTGGGGTCACCGAACGGAATGGCGATGATCTTGTCGTCAATCTCATCATCGTCGATCATGCGCATCACGCCGATTGGATAGCATTCCACCTCGATCAGCGGGTCGAGCGCTTCCGTGCACAGCACCAGAACATCCAGCGGATCACCATCATCCGCATAGGTGCGCGGGATAAACCCGTAATTGGCCGGATAATGGGTAGAGGTATACAGAATGCGGTCGAGCTGCAGCAGGCCGGTGGCTTTATCCAGCTCGTATTTCTTTTTGCTGCCCGCGGGAATCTCGATCACGGCGGTGAAATGGGACGGCGTGATGCTGCGCGGGTCGATATCATGCCAGATGTTGCGCATAGGCGCATCCCCTTTCTATGGTATAGCTTCAGTATAGCAGATGCCTTCTTATCCTGCAAGCCGGACAGGATTCCACATGGATTTTACGCATATTTTACAGAAAACACATTGTACCTGCTGCTGATAAACAGTATAATACCCGTATACACTATTATAATGTGGCTGTTCTGCGCCCGGTGCGGCGGCAGAACTGAAATACAGGGGGTGACATGCCATGACACAAGCGATCTGGGAACAGGGCTATACGCAAAACCGCGAGCTTTCGTGGCTGCAGTTCAATGCCCGTGTGCTGGCCGAGGCGGAGGATGAAACCGTCCCCCTGCTGGAGCGGTGCAAGTTTTTGGCGATCTTCACCAGCAATTTGGATGAGTTTTTTATGATCCGCGTCGGCAGCCTGTGCGATATGGCGGCGGTGGATAAAAACCATGTCGATAACAAATCCGGCATGACCGCCAAGGAGCAGCTGCGGCATATCTACGCGGCGGTCGAGCCGCTGTATGCCCGGCGGGATGCTGCCTTTGCCGATGTGGTGCAGCGCCTGCGCGCGGAGGGGCTGTGCCGTCTTTCCATGCAGGAACTGGAACCTGATGAGCAAAAATACATCAAGCAGTATTTCAAAAACGTGGTCGCGCCCGTGCTTTCCCCGCAAATTGTGGATGCACATCATCCGTTTCCTCATCTGGAGGGCAAGGTGCTGCATATTGCCGCCCTGCTCGGTCATAAAAAAAACGAGCGGCTGGGGCTGCTGCCCGTTCCCGCTTCGCTGCCGCCGCTGGTGTTTTTGCCGGGCAGCGGCAAGCGCTACGTGCCGACCGAGGAGATTCTGCTGGCATACACCGGCAGCGTGTTTGAAATGTACGATGTGCTGGAAAAAACCGTTTTCTGTGTGACGCGTAATGCGGATATCAATCCGGATGACGAAACCTTCGGTGCGGAAGAAGGGGATTTTCGGCAGAAAATGGAGAAATTGCTGCGCCGCCGGCGCCGCATGGCGGTGGTGCGCGTCGAGCTGACCCGTCCGGTCAGCGACCATTTCCGCGCATATTTTCGCTCCCGTTTTGATGTGTCGGATACGCAGATCTTTTTATCCCGCCGGGCGCCGCTCAAGCTGGGCTATGCTTTTTCGCTGGGCGAACACTTTTCGGCAAAACAGCGCGCGGCGCTGTCCGATCCGCCTTTTACGCCGCAGCAGCCCGCCATGCTGCCCGCGGGGCAGAGCCTGCTCAAAACCGCGCTGCGGCACGATGTGCTGCTTTCCTATCCCTACGAAAGCATGGAGCCGTTTTTACAGATGATCCGCGAGGCTGCCAACGATCCCGCTGTGCTTTCCATCCGCATTACGATCTACCGTCTGGCGCGCAAGGCCAAGCTGGTCGAATACCTGTGCGCCGCCGCCGAAAACGGCAAGGATGTGACCGCGCTGATCGAGCTGCGCGCCCGGTTTGACGAGCAGAACAACATCGACTGGTCGGAACGCATGGAGGAGGCCGGATGCAAGATCATTTACGGCTTTGAGGAATACAAGGTGCACTCCAAGATCTGTCTGATCACCCGGCAGGAGCGCGGCGCCGTGCGGCATATCACACAGGTCGGCACCGGCAACTATAACGAAAAAACCGCCGCACAATACACCGATGTATCGCTCATCACATCGGATGAGTCGATCGGCGCGGATGCGGGTGCGTTTTTTAATAACATGGCGCTGGGCAATCTGGAAGGACGGTATGACCGGCTGCTCGTAGCGCCGCACAGCTTCAAAAGCAATATACTTGCCCTGATCGACGAGCAGATTGCCCGCGGCAGCGAGGGGTATATCCTGCTCAAGTTCAATTCACTCACCGATATTGATGTGATCGAGCGCCTGCGGCAGGCTTCCTGCGCGGGGGTGCAGATCGAAATGATCGTGCGCGGCATCTGCTGTCTCAAGCCGGGCGTGCCGGGGCATACCGAGCATATCACGGTGACGAGCATTGTCGGCCGCTTTCTGGAGCACTCGCGCATTTATGTGTTCGGCCGCGGGGCGGAGGAAAAAATGTATATCTCCTCCGCCGACCTGATGACGCGCAACACCGAGCGCCGTGTGGAGATCGCCTGTCCGGTGGATGCACCCGAGGTGCGTGCGCGGCTGCATGAGATCCTGTATGCCATGCAGCATGATACCATCAAGGCCCGTGTGTTACAGCCGGACGGCAGCTATGCTCAAAAGCCTTCGGCGCCCGATCCGGTCTGCGCGCAGACACTGCTGATGCAGCAGGCAGAGGCGGAGGCGCAGGGGCAGGCTGCCCAGCCTGTGCCGCCCGAGACAGGCTGGCACAAGTGGTTTGGCCGCTTGTTCGGCCGACGGGAATGACCGGTATATTGCCTTTTTCCGTCGCATATGCTATGATGATGCAATGCAACAGCGCATAGTGCTGCGTGGGAGTCGTTTGGGAGTATATATGCTTCAGTTTGCTTGGAAAAGTCAGGACATGTGCCTGACTTTTCCTGCTTTGCGTAATAAAGCTTCCGCAGGGGGGAGAGCGCGTTTTACTCTGCGGAAAGACGACGGAAACAGGAGGATACAGGATGCAGATATGGGAGCTTTTCATCATCGCGGTCGGTTTGGCGATGGATGCGTTTGCCGTGTCCATCTGTAAGGGGCTGGGCGTGCAGGCGCTGCGGCCGCAGCACGCGCTGTGGACCGGCTTGTGGTTCGGCGGATTTCAGGCGCTGATGCCGGCGGTGGGCTATGCATTGGGCATCCGGTTTCAGACAGTCATCACCAACGTGGATCATTGGATCGCGTTTGTGCTGCTCGGTCTGATCGGCTTGAACATGATTCGTGAGTCCTTCGGGCAGGCGGAGGACACGGTGAACAGCTCCTTTGCCCCGGCAGCCATGCTGCCGCTGGCTGTTGCGACGAGCATCGACGCTTTGGCGGTCGGTGTCACGTTTGCGTTTTTGCAGGTGGATGTCGTGCCTGCGGTCAGTCTGATCGGTCTGGTGACTTTTGCGCTTGCCTGTGTGGGCGTTAAGCTTGGGCATATGTTCGGTGTACGATATAAGGCTCGTGCTGAACGCTTTGGCGGCATTGTGCTGGTGCTGATGGGCGGGAAGATACTGCTCGAGCATTTGGGCATCCTGCCGTAGCGGTAAACAATAAAAAGCAAGAAAAGTCAGGCGTATGTCCTGACTTTTCTTGCTTTTGTGCGGCGAATATCCGATGGATCAGCTTCAGCTTTCGGCTGCCAGACGGTACAGGCGGGCGTACGCGCCGTCCGGCCGGGCGAGCAGCTCGGCATGGGTGCCCTGCTCGGATACCCCCTCCTCGGTAAGCACAACGATCTTGTCTGCGTTGCGGATCGTGGAAAGGCGGTGCGCAATGGTGAGCACGGTGCGGCCCTCAGCCAGCCGCTCGAGCGACTGCTGCACGAGCCGTTCAGATTCATTGTCGAGCGCGCTGGTGGCCTCGTCCAGAATCAGGATGGGCGGATTTTTGAGGAACACCCGTGCGATCGAGATGCGCTGTTTCTGCCCGCCGGAGAGACGCACACCGCGTTCCCCGACAAAGGTATCGTAGCCGTCCGGCGTGGCGCTGATGAAGTCATGCGCACCGGCCTGCCGGGCAGCCTGCATGACCTCCTCGCGCGTAGCACCCGGCCTGCCGTAGGCGATGTTTTCAAAAATCGTGCCGGAGAACAGGTATACATCCTGCTGGACCACGCCGATCTGTTCGCGCAGGGAGTCCAGCTCGACCGTACGGACGTCGTGCCCGTCCACCGTGACACGGCCGCCGGTGACATCGTAAAACCGGGGGATCAGGTTGCAGATCGTGGTTTTGCCGCCGCCCGAGGGACCGACCAGTGCCACGCTCTGCCCGGCGCGGATGTCAAGGTCGAGGTGGTCGAGCACCGGCGTATCGGGATCGTCGGCGTAGGCAAAGCAGACGTCCTCAAAGCGGATGTTGCCCTGCACACGGGGCAGCTTGTGCGCATTGGAGGGACTTTGGATATCGGGCTCCACGTCCATCACTTCGAAAAAGCGCTCGATGCCGGTCATGCCGCGCTGGAACTGCTCGGCAAATTCCACGATGCGGCGGATTGTGGCCAGCAGCGTGGATACGTACAGCAGATAGGCCATAAAGTCCGCCGGGTCGATCTGTCCGTTGACCATGAACAGGCCGCCCGCCACGATGACCGCAATGTACATCAGCCCGTCGAAGGCGCGGGTGGCTGCGGTGAACGCGCCCATCCAGCGGTAGTTTTCCTTTTTGATCTCCAGCCAGTCGTGGTTGCCGCGTTCGAATTTGTCGATCTCGCGCTGTTCGCCGGTGAAGGATTTGACCACGCGCACACCCAGCAGGCTGTCCTCGACCTGTGCGTTGACCTCGCCGACCTGCCGGCGGTTTTTGGCAAAGGTCTGCCGCATTTTGTGGTTGAATTTGCCGCATACGACCGCCATGACAGGCACGATGGCAAAAATAATAACGGTCAGCGGCACGTTGACCGTGCACAGGATGAGGAAGGATACGATGATCTTCAGCCCGGCGATAAAGAATTCCTCCGGGCAGTGGTGGGCAAATTCGGTCACATCGAACAGGTCGCCGGTGATGCGTGCCATCAGCTGGCCGACCTTGGTGTTTGCAAAATAGCTGAACGACAGCTTTTGCAGATGGCTGAACAGCGCCGAGCGCATATCGGTTTCGATTTTTGCGCCCATCACGTGGCCGATGTTCGCCATAAAGTAGGAGGCGGCCACATCGATCAGCCGCAGAACGAGGTACAGCGCCGCCACACGCAGCACCAGACCCATACGCAGGCGGGCCATATCATCCATGCCGACCTGCGCCAGATAGCGCATCATCATCGGCAGGCCGATCTCGCACAGGGTGGTCAGGGCGGCGCAGAACAGGTCGAGCAGCAGCACGCCCGCATAGGGGCGGAAATAGGGGGCAAAGCGCCGCATCAGGGCGCCGGTAGAGTGCTTCAACGCAATTCGTTCCTTTCATAAAAACACAAAAAGGAGCTGCGTCACGCAGATCCTTTCAGCCGGTTGAAAAGTGTTTGGCAGATCAGTGCCAGTGATACGCGCGGCAGCGCGCATGAAACGGCATTTGCAGCGCAAATGCATAGAAAGTCAGGATATGTGCCTGACTTTCTATCCCCTGAGAGAGAAAAGGTTTCCGTATGGGAACTTTTTCGTGTTTGTGTTTGGCAACGCCCAAACACGGATTGTCGGAAAAACAAAGTTTTTCGACAGTCTTAAAGGCGCTGCGTCACGCAGATCCTTTTTGCTCTGGTTTTATTTGGCGCTTACAGCATATGCGCGCGCAGCTCCTCGCCCGACTGGGCGGACAGGTAGGCGGGGGCAATATCGAATACGGTTTTGGCGCCGCTCATGCCCTCCTGCGCCATGCGGTATGCCGCGCGGGCATAGGCAACGAGCACCGAGCCGGTAAATTCCGGGTTGGAATCCAACTGCAGGCGGTATTCGATCACATGGTGGTGGCCTTCTGCCGTTTCACCGCTGCGGATGACAAAGCCGCCGTGCGGCAGGCCGGCATGCTCACGGGCAAGGGTGTCTGCGTCGATAAAGTGCACGGTGGTGTCATAATCCGAAAAATAGTTGGGCATTTCCTTGATCTCGCGCTCAATGCGGGCGAGATCTGCGCCCTCCTCTGCAACGACAAATACTTCGCGGGTGTGCTTTTCGCGGGTGGTCAGCGTGGGATTCTGACCGGCGCGCACGGCTTCCAGCGCGGCGGGTACGGGCACGGTATACTGGCGTGCATCCTGAACGCCTTCGATGCGGCGCACTGCGTCCGAGTGGCCCTGGCTGACGCCGCGGCCCCAGAAGGTATAGTCCTTGCCGTCCGGCAGGATGCAGGAGGCATACAGGCGGTTGAGGGAGAACATGCCGGGATCCCAGCCGCAGGAGATGATGCCGATTTTACCGGCCTTTTTCGCGGCAGCATCTACGTTTGCAAAATGCGCCGGGATGCGTGCATGCGTGTCAAAGCTGTCGATCACGTTGAAAAGCGCTGCATATTTGGGGGTCTGCTCGGGCAGGTCGGTGGCGCTGCCGCCGCAGATCATCAGTACGTCGATCTCGTCCTTCATGGCTTCCGCCTGATCCGCGTGCAGCACCTTTGCGCCTGCGGTAGCAATATGCAGGTTTTCCGGTGCGCGGCGGGTGAAAACGGCCTTCAGTTCCATATCCGGATTCTTGGCGATTGCGGCTTCTACACCGCGGCCGAGGTTGCCATAGCCCAAAATACCGATGCGAATGGTCATAGTATGGGTGGTCTCCTTTCCATTCTGACGAAAAGTTGTTTTTTTCGCTCCTATCATACCACGCTGCGGGGCGCTTGTCCAGAAAACTTGCAGATTTTTTACGACAGGCCCTCTACCGGAAACGGTCGAGAAAACTGTGGGCGCCGGTGTCATCCCGCCAGCCGAGCAATTTGGCGGTATCCACGTTTTTGACCGCATTGAGAATATTGGCCTCGATCTGCGGGTTTTCCGCTGCGAGCCGGGCGATCAGCGCCTTGACCGCAGCGCGCTTGGTATCGCTTTGCAGCGCTTTGGCGGGGCAGGCGCAGGGCAGGAAGGACAGGCCGCAGCTGTCCGCCCATGACTGCACGGCGCGCTCACGCACCAGATACAGCGGGCGGATCAGCTCCATCCCCGGATAATGGCGGGCGGCAAGGCGCGGCAGCATGGCCTGCACCTGCCCGCCGTACAGCAGCCCCATCAGAACGGTTTCGATCGCATCGTCGTAATGGTGGCCGAGGGCGATCTTGCTGCATCCGCGCTTTTGCGCTTCGGCATACAGGTAGCCGCGGCGCATTTTAGCACACAGAAAGCAGGGATGCCCGGCCGCGTGCCGCCCTGCGATGCGCAGTACATCCGTGCGGAAAATTTCGAGCGGCAGCGCCAGCCGGGCGGCGTTTTGCTCCAGTTGGGCGCGGCCCTCCGGGGTATAGCCCGGATCCATAGCGAGAAAGCACAGCGTAAAATCGACCGTGTGCTGCAGATCCTGCAGCAGGAGGGCGAGCAGCATGGAGTCCTTTCCCCCGGAAATGCACACCGCGATGCGGTCGCCCGGTTGCACGAGCGCATAGTCGCGCACCGCGCGCATAAAGGGCTTGCGCAGCGTGTGCCGGAATTCGTCTTGCAGGGTGTGCCGGATCTCGTGTGCGTTCATCGGCCGTTCTTCCTGTGCTGGAAATGGTAGGTGATCCGGGCAAGCAGGCAGTCCGGTGCGAAATGCCGCGCAAGGGTCATCGCCTTCATAGCGGCGCCGGGTACAACAATGCCCTTACCGGCGAACAGCCCGTCCACGGCTTCCCGGGCAACGCGTGCGGCGGCCAGCCCGTTCAGGGTGAACCGCACGCCTGCCACCTGATTGAATTCGGTATCCACCGGGCCGGGGCAGAGCGCGCAGATGCGCACCGGACTGCCGGCGCGGCGCAGTTCTTCCCGGACGGCTTCGGTCAGCCGCAGAACGTAGTTTTTGGTCGCATAGTAGGTTGCCATCAGCGGGCCGGGCAGAAAACCGGCGGAGGAGGCAACATTCAGAATATAGCCGCGTCCGCGGGCGGTAAAATCCTGCACGGCGAGCTTGGTCAGGATATGGACGGCACGGATGTTGACGTCGATCATACGCAGCTCTTCATCCAGATCGCCTGCGGCGAACGACCCGAACAGGCCAAAGCCTGCGTTGTTGACGACGACCTCCAGATCATCGCCGCGCACCGCCTGATAGAGCAGGCGGCACTCCTGTTCATCTGCGATATCTGCCGCGATCACATGGCAGACGGTCGGCAGCTCGGCGGCCAGCGCCCGCAGGCGGTCCTCCCGCCGGGCGCACAGCACCAGCTCGTAGCCGCGCGCGGCCAGCAGGCGGGCAATCTCGCGCCCGATGCCGGAGGACGCGCCGGTGATCAATGCTTTCATGTGGTTTTCCTCACTTTCCGCAGCATTTGTCTGTTTTGTTTAGTGTACCATGCCGCGGCGTGCGGCGCAAGGCGGGAAAACGGTCGCTTTTTGGCTGCGGCACTGCTGATAGGGGCATTTCCTACGGTTTTGCGCTGATTTTACTTTGCAATCCCAGCGGAAAATGGTATACTGTTATACACACGAAAAGGAGGGCGACTTATGCAGAACAACGCACTGGAAAGCACCTTGCTTTCTTTGCTGGCACAGCCACTGCGGATGGATGAGATCCGCCGCGCCCTGCCGGAAACCGGAAAGCAGGAGCTGAAGCAGGCGATCGACCGCCTGCTGGCAGACGGCCTGATCACGAAAAACAAAAAGAACCGCTTTGCTGTGTCCGCGCACTACGGCTGCGTGACCGGCACCTATCTGGCAACCGAGCGGGCGTTTGGTTTTGTTGCGCCCGATACGGCGGAGGGCAACCCCAAGCCGGACGACCTGTTTATCCCGCCGAACGCGGCGGGCGGCGCGTGGCACGGCGACCGGGTGCTTGTCAAGCTCAGCGAACGCAAAAACGGACGGGGACGGAGCGAGGGAACGGTGATCCGTGTGCTCAGCCGCGCGGGCGGCGAGCTGACCGGGGCGCTCTGCCGGCGGGGAAACCAGTATTATGTGCAGCCGGTGTCGAAAAAATATCCCGAGATCATGATCGACCGGCATGATCTGGGTCCGGCGCAGGTGGGCGACCGCGTAGCGGTTTCGGTTACCCATTACGGCGATGACCGTCTGGCGCCGCGCGGCGTGGTGCAGGCCGATCTGGGTGAGGACGGCACGATGCAGGCGTCGATCGCCGCGATCCTGCGCGAAAACGGTGTGTATGAGGAATTCCCGGCCGATGTGCTTGCACAGGCGGATGCGATCCCGCAGGAGGTGCCCGCAGCAGACTGCGCCGGGCGGCTCGATCTGCGCGACCGTCTGGTATTCACCATTGACGGGGATGACGCCAAGGATTTTGACGATGCGGTGTCGCTCGAGCCGCTTGAAAACGGGCATTATCTGCTCGGCGTGCACATTGCGGATGTCAGCCATTACGTTACGCCCGCCTCGCCGCTGGACGGCGAAGCCTTCCGGCGCGGCACTTCGGTATATTATCCCGGCCATGTGGTGCCTATGCTGCCGTTTGCGCTGTCGCACGGCATCTGCTCGCTCAATCCCGGCGTGGACCGGCTGGCCTTTTCCGCCCTGATGGAGATGGATCGGGACGGCCGCCGTTACGGGGCGAAATTTGCCAAATCGGTCATCCGCTCGGGTGCGCGCATGACCTACCGCAAGGTCAACGATATTTTGGACGGCGATGCGGCGCTGCGGACGGAATATGCGCCGCTTGTCGAAACACTGGAACAGATGAACCGTTTGGCACAGGCGCTGTATAAGCGCCGTATCGAGCGCGGCGCGCTCGAGCTGGAGATCCCGGAGACCGCCATTGCGGTCGATGCGGACGGACAGCCGACCGGAATCGCCTTCCGCTCGCGCGGCGACAGCGAAAAGCTGATCGAGGAGTTCATGCTTGCCGCCAACGAGGCGGTGGCAGAGTTTATGTGCAAGCGGGATAATCCGACTGTGTACCGCGTGCATGAAAACCCGGATCCGGATAAGCTGCGCGTGTTCGCGCAGTTTGCGCGGCCGTTCGGCTACCGGATCGATCCCGGCAAGCCGCAGGATACCGCCCAGTTTCAGGCGGTGCTGCGCGGGGCGAAAAACGACCCCAGACAGCGCATCCTGCCCATGCTGCTGCTGCGCAGTCTGGCGCGGGCGCGGTATGCGGAGGAATGCTTGGGGCATTATGGGCTGAAGGCCAAGTTTTACCTGCACTTTACCTCGCCCATCCGCCGCTATCCCGATCTGGTGGCGCATCGGATGCTGCAAAAGGCGCTTGACGGGGCGGAATTTACCAATGCCGACCACACCGCCTGCGAGGAGGCGGCGTCCCAGTCCACCAACCGCGAACAGGCGGCGGATAACTGTGAACGCGATATCGATAAGCTGTTCATCGCGGCGTATATGAAGCAGTTCATCGGGGAGGAATTTGACGCAGAGGTATCCGGCGTGCAGGCGTTCGGTGTGTTTGCCGCGCTCGAGAACGGCTGCGAGGGACTGATCCGCGTGGAACTGCTGGCAGGGGATTATTACCAGTATGACGAGCAGCATATGACCATGCAGGGCAGGCATACCGGCAAGCGGTTTACCGTTGGTATGCCCATCCGCGTGCGGCTGATCGCTGCCAGCGAGGTCACGGGACAGATCGATTTTGCACCGGCGGACGGCACATTGCCGCAGGCCGGGCTGCCGCCGCAGAACGTGGAACCGGCGGATGCGCTGCCGCGCGGCAACCGTGCCCAGCGCCGCCGCGCGGGACGGGGACACGCCGCCCGCAAGGGAAAAAAGCCGCCCACCCGCAAGCGGAGATAATGCGCGGGGAACGGACAAAGCTGATAAGGAAAGAAGAGTACGAATGCCTGCATTGATTTTGGAGGGCGGGACCTTCCGCCCTATTTTTTCCTGCGGCGTGATGGACGCGCTGCTCGATCACGATGTGATGTTTGACTATGTTTCCGGTGTTTCCGCCGGCATTACGGACGGGATCTCCTATCTGTCCCGCCAGCGGGGCCGCAACTGGGAAGTGCTGCGCCGCTACCGGCATGACAAGCGCTATCTCGGCGCACGCAACCTGCTGCACGATCACTCGATTTTCGGGGTGGATTTTGTGTTTGACACCATTCCCAATGAGCTGCTCCCCTTTGACTGGGATACGTTTTTGCAGTATCAGGGGCGGGTGCTCGTCGGTGTGACCAATGCCGAAACCGGCGAGGCGGAATATCTGGACGGGATGCAGCTGGATAAAGCGTGCACCATGCTGCGCGCCACCTGTTCGATCCCGATTTATTTCCCGCCGGTCAAAATGGGGGACAAAATTTATTATGACGGCGGCGTGGCCGATCCGATCCCGATTGTGAAAAGCCTGCATGACGGCAATACCAAGCACCTGATCGTGCTGACACAGCCGGACAGCTACCGCAAGCAGCAGTCGCGCGGTACGCTGCTGGCCGCCCGCGCCATGCGCCGCAGGTATCCCAAGCTGTGTGAGACCATGCTCAGCCGTCCTAAGCGGTATAATGATACCGTGTGCCTGTGCCGTCAACTGGCGGCCAAGCAGCCGGAAAACACCGTGCTGCTCCAGCCGGACGAACCGCTTGCAAGCTTTGAAAAGGATATGGAGCGGCTGGAATACGGCTATGAAATGGGCTACAACATGGCCTGCGCCCGCATGGACGATATCAAGCGTCTGTTTGATTGAGAAAACCGCGCGGCAGCGCGTTTTCATATGCACCGGCTGCGTCCGGAATTAAAAAAGAGGGGATAAAAAGACAAATGCAGACAAAAAAGATCATCCAGGTCGAGGACAAGGTACCGCCGCGCCTGCTGGCGCCGCTGTCGATCCAGCACATGTTCGCCATGTTCGGTGCTTCCGTACTGGTGCCGTTCCTGCTCGGCATCAATCCGGCGATCGTGCTGTTTATGAACGGCGTAGGCACGCTGCTGTTTATTGCCATCACCAAGGGCAAGGCGCCGGCTTATCTCGGCTCGTCCTTTGCGTTTATCGCGCCGGCCACACTGATCATCCAACAGTGGGGATATCAATATGCGCTCGGCGGCTTTGTGGTGGTGGGCGCATGCGGCTGCCTGCTGGCGCTGATCATTTACAAGTGCGGCACCAAATGGATCGATGTGGTGCTGCCGCCTGCGGCAATGGGGCCGGTGGTTGCGCTGATCGGTTTGGAGCTGGCGGGAAGCGCCGCTTCTACCGGCAAAATCGTCGGGGAAGGCGTTACCAGCGCTACGGTCATCACCTTCTGCGTTACGCTGGCGGTAGCGGTGCTGGGCAGCGTGCTGTTCCGCGGCTTCCTTTCGGTCATCCCGATTCTGATTGCGATCCTGTGCGGTTACGCTACCGGTTTGATCACTGAGGCTGTGATGGGTGAGCATGTGATCCGTGACGGGATCGCAGCAGCTCTGCAGCAGCCGCTGTTCATGCTGCCGGACTTCCAGACGCCCAAATTCAATTTGGATGCGATTTTGATCATGCTGCCCGTGCTGCTGGTCATTGCCAACGAGCACATCGGCCACCAGTTGGTGACGAGCAAAATCGTCGGGCGAGACCTGCTCAAGGAGCCGGGGCTGCACCGCTCGCTGTTTGCGGATAACTTTTCCACGGCGCTTTCCGGCCTGATCGGCTCGGTGCCGACCACGACCTACGGCGAAAACATCGGCGTAATGGCGATCACGGGCGTGTATTCCGTGCGCGTGATCGGCGGCGCGGCGGTGCTGTCGCTCATCTGCTCATTCGTTGGCCCGCTGGCGGCGCTGATCCAGACCATTCCCGGCCCGGTCATCGGCGGCATTTCCTTTCTGCTGTACGGCATGATCGGCACTTCCGGCCTGCGGATTTTGGTGGATAATCAGGTGGATTACGGCCGCAACCGCAATATGGTGCTGACTTCGGTCATCTTTGTTACCGGTCTTTCGGGCGTTACGCTGCAAATGGGCAATGTATCGCTTTCCGGTATGACGCTGGCGGCAATCGTCGGCATGCTGATGAGCCTGCTGTTTGCTGCGTTTGACAAGCTCGGCCTGTCCAATGATACGGCGAAGTGAACCGACTGCCCACACAAAAATGCACGGCAGCGCCCATGTATAAAAGCTGAGGAGACTGCCGAAAAACTTTCGATACAGAAAATTTTGCATCGTTCGAAGCAACAAGAACGCCCCCGTTTCCAGCAGGAAACGGGGGCGTTTGCTTGTTAGGCGAGGGAAAGGGGATAGCCTGTCAACATCAAATCATGGTCAGCAGCTTGGCAAAAGCGGCGCGGGTGAAGCTGCCCTGCGGCTGAAGGGTGCTGTCCGACAGGCCGCTGATCAGCCCCTTTTGGATGCACAGCGCCGCGGCGGCGCGGCGCGGGCCGGGGATCTGCCCTGCATCGGAAAACGGGGCAAGCAGCGGTTCGGCCGCTGCGGTGTCCGGCAGAGCGGCGCCCTGCGCGGTCAATAGGTTGGCAAAAAGCTGCATGGCGTCCGCACGGGTCATTACAGCATCCGGGCGGAAGTTTTCAGTCAGCCCTTCCAGCAGACCGGCGGCATAGACCGCACTGACTTCCCCTGCATACCACTGCGTGTGATCCAGACCCGGCATCAGCGTTTCCGGTATGCTGAGCTTGCGGCTGCGTGCGACTGTGGCGCAGACCTCGGCGGTGGTGATCGCGTCATCCGGGCGGAACAGGCCGTTTGCGCCGTGCATCAGGCTGCGGTCTGCCACGGTTTGGATGTATTCTGCTGCCCAGTGGCTTGTTTTAACATCGCGGAAGCCGGCGACAGTATTGACTGCGGGGGTATACGGCGTGTGAAGAGCCTGCCAGCAGGCACCCGTACGGTCGAGCACGGCATCGAGCTGCTCGAAAGAGAGCAGATAGCTTTCGGTATAAGCGCGGCGGACGCTGCTTTCATATTCATTATAGTACCATGTCACGCCTGTCTCGCTCATGCGCGGGAAGCTGTACAGGTAGATCGGATGCTCGGACGGCAGCAGGGCTTTGATGGTATCCATATAATCGCCCGTGAACAGATCGGCTGTCTGATACGGTGTGCCGGTGCGCAGGTCAAAGGCAAGGCAGTTGTTCCACACGGAAGCCCCCTCGCCCTTGCCGCTGATGCAGTTTGCCCATACAACAAGCACGGAGCCTTCCACAGCGGCACCGTAGCCGCCCTCGAGCGCCTCATATTCCGCAGAGACCGACGGTCCCTCCAGAAAGAAGGCGCGGATGGCTTGGTTGATGCTTTTTTGTACGCTTTCATCCGGCAGACCGCGGATCTCCGGAAAATCGACATTCCAGCCGTGCTCAGTACCATCCGCCTGATAGCCCATGAATTTTTCGTAATGCACGGTGTGCGCGCTAAGGCCTTCGCCCAGATCGAATGTGGTTGGCTGTGCGGATAGGGTGTGGCCGGTAGACAGGTTGATGTATTTGATAGTGCCGTCCTGCGTGACGCGCACTACATTTTCGCTTAGCAGGGTGGGGTTTTCCGCCTGTTTCAGGCTGGCAAAGTAGCCGCCGTTCTTACGGAAGAAGACAAGCGTGCCATCCTCCATGCCGTGCCACGACAGACCGTAGCGCAGCTCGTTGAATCCGCCGACATAGCTGGGGGTGCGGTAAGCAATATTGCCGTTTGCATCCACTGCGGCGGCAGAGCCATCCTCGCTGCGGGCGGCGTACAGCCCCTCGCCCATATAGGAAAGGTAGTAGTAGGTCGGCTCGGTCAGCAGGCGGCCGGTGGTATCCATCAGTCCCCAGCGGTTGACCTGACGCACCATCGCCACGCCGTCCTCAAATTCCGAAATGGTGTGGTAGAGAAAATCGGTCAGGTATTCACTGCGGGAAAGTGAATACAGCGCCTGATTGGTGCCGTTGGAAAGCACAATGGTATCCTCGCCGAAGATCGTCATATAAGAAGGGGTGATGCTGCTCTCCAGTGTGTATAGCGTGTTGCCCTGCGCGTCTATCGCCAGATAAGCGCCGTCCGTGCTGCGCACAAGCGCCCGCCCACCCGAAAAAACACCGGCATCGGCAAATTCCCCGGGAAAGGCGCGCTCACCGTTGGGATGCACATAAAAGCAGCGGTTAGAGGCGGCGCTGCGGCAGAGCAGCAGGTCATTTTCAAAAAAACCGACAGCGCCGGCGTAGGAGCCGACCTGCTTGCCATCCAGCGTGTAATAGACGCTGTGATCGGCATAGCGGTAGGCGATCATCGTATCTGAAAAATCCACGCTTACCGGGGCTGCGGTGTAGGGGATGACCAGCTTGCCGGTGCGGTCGATCACGGCGGTCTCCCACCGGTCGTTTTCAACGGCGGCCATACCGCACGCGGCAAACTCGCCGGCCTGTGCGTAGGCGTAGGGCAGCACCGTCTGTCCTTCTTCATCCAGATAGCCCGCACGCGTTACACCGTCGATATCGGTGCGGTAGGCGGGGAAAACCGAACCTGCCGCGGCAGCGCCGACGATCATTACGCCAGCCAGCAGCAGGGCGGAGCAAAGTTTTTTCAGCATGGCAGTTTCCGTCCTTGGAATAAGTTCTTACCCAAATTATATCGGCTTCGCCTGATTTTCTCAACACGGACGGAACAAGTGTAACAATCGTGACACAGGAGCGGAATTATTACAGTTAGATTGCAGCGCACCGTTACAGTCCGATCACCGGTGTGGCACCCTTGGCAATGGAGACCTTTTCTACATAAGGCACATGGGCGTATACGTTGGCAGTCGTCGCAATGTCCGAGTGTCCCAGCCATTCCTGGATCTGCTTAAGGGAAAAGCCCTGCTGCAGCAGAATGGTGGCGACCGAGTGACGCAGATCATGAAAGCGGATGCGCGGCAGTGCCGCCCGGCGGCACACACGCTCGAATTCACGCGAGATATAGTCCGGCCGCAGGGGGGAGCCGTCCTCATAGCAGCAGACATAGCCGGTTTTGCAGTACTGCTTGCCCAACCGCCTGCGGTTGGCTTCCTGCCGGCGGCGCAGGTCACGCAGGTACCGGCACAGCGAATCCGAAAGCGGCAGGGTACGGTAGCTTGATTTGGTTTTCACATTATCCGCGTAAATGATCCGCCCGCCGGACTGCACCGCCGTGTGGTTGATGACCATGCTGCGTGCGCGCAGGTCGACCGCGCTCCAGCGAAGTCCGGCACATTCGCTGCGGCGCAGACCGTAGGTTGCGGCGAGCACAAAGGCCGCTTCCGCCGGAGAGTGCAGCGCTGCTGCCAGAAAGACATTGATCTGCGCCCGGTCGTACACCTGTCCGCGGTATTTATAGCGCTTGGGCAGCATCACATTATCCGAGGGGTTGACCGGGATGATCTGCAGCGCTACCGCGTATTTCAGACATTTGTGCATGATCGAATGAAACTTGATGATCGAGGTGGGGGACAGGCCCTGTGCAAACTTTGCGTTGACAAAATCCTGAAAATCCATCGGCCGGGCCGTGGCGAGCGTGGTGCCGCGGGCGCTGAAAAACGGACGGATGTGCTTTTCAAAAGCGTAGCGGTAGCCATCCATCGTGTTTTCGCGTACCTGCGTTTTCATTTGATCGAGCCAGCCGTCCATAAAGTCAACGAAGGGCATTTTGGCCTCTTCGGAATAGCGCAGCCGCAGCAGATCCTCGGGACGGAGCATGAAGTGGATATAGCCGTCCTCTTCATAAATGCGTAGGTTGTCCATCACGGAACCTCCTTTTATGGTAATAAATATCATTTTACCACAGTTAAGCGCCGCGGTGCATGATTTTTACAGCTCTTCTTCCGTAAGACTGCACAAAAAATAACAGTACACAAATGTGCAAAACAATGGTAGAATAAAACTAATAAACCAAAGAGGTGATCGCTGTGAAAAGATTTCTGTCCGCCGTGCTGACGGCTGCCATGCTGGTGTGTATGCTGCCGACAGCGCTGGCTGCTTCCGACATTGACGGCCATTGGGCGAAAAAATACCTGATTGAAATGAATGAGCTGGGCATTATCAAGCCCTCTGCATCAACCGGCAAATACACGCCGGAGCAGGCGGTGACCCGCTGGGAGTTTATGCGCTATCTCAACCGTGCGTTCGGCTTTACCGAAAAGGCGGCAATCCACTATGCGGATGTGCCCGCCGGCTCGGCTTATTACGAAACGGTACAGATCGCGGTCAAGCACGGTTACATTAACGGTGTGAGCGATACGCGGATGGACCCCGAAGGGACCCTGACGCGTGAGCAGGCTGCAACCATCCTCGGCCGTCTGCACAAGTATACGCCTGCGGCTGATGATTCCGAGCTGAACGCTTTTTCGGATAAGCACAAGCTGAGCGATTACAGCAAAAGCTATGTGGCCGAGGCGGTGCGGCAGGGCTATATCGATGGCTATACCGACGGTACGTTCAAACCGCAGGGCAAGCTCAAGCGCGGAGAGATCGCTAAGCTGCTGTACTTTTTCCTTGGTTCTTCGCTGCGCACGAGCGGCTTTGCCTATACGCAGGGCAACTTAAACAGCGATACGAAAAACGTAACGATTTCCGCACCGTGCACGCTGGCCGATGCGGTGGTTCCCGGCAACCTGTATATTACGGAAGGCGTGCTTTCCGGCAACGTCACCCTGTCCAATGTAACGGTGCAGGGCGATTTGGTCATCAGCAGCGGTAATGTGACGCTGGATGGTGTTTCTGCGCTGGAGATGACCGTATCCAATCCGCTCGGCCTGACCCCGCAGATCGAGGCGACCGGCAACACCAATATCGGCACAGTAACGCTGCAGGCTTCGGCTTCGCTGTCCGAACGCAGTCTGGCGGCATCCGCAGGCGGTTTTGCTGACCTGCGCATCACCGGCGATGATTTGGCGCTGACGTTGGATGCAGCGGTGTGGGATGTTTCCACTGCGGGCAAGACCTCAATCCTGACCACAGGCAGCACTACGGTTGCCGACCTGACTGCGAACGGCGCAACGGAGGTGACCGGCGGCGGTTCGGTGCAAACAGCTAAGCTGAATGTAAACGGCTGCGAGCTGGTCATGCGGCCGGATTCCTACGAGCTGGCGGGCGGTGTTTCCGCAGTGATCGCGGGCGAGTCGGTTTCGGCCTCCACCAGTGTTTCGGTATCGCCTTCGGTGCTGTCGATCGACGCGGCCAATAAGGATGCGATCGCCCATTCCTATGAATTCACCTTCAATGCGGACAAGAACGATCTGGTGCGCATCACGGTAGACGGGGAAAACCTTGCGCAGGGCAAGGATTACAACCTGCTGAGCGGAAAAAACGGCATCCGTCTGTACAAAACCTTTTTGACTACCCTGCGTACCGGCACGTATACCGCGGAGCTGCTGTTTGAGGACGGCTCTAAGGCAGCTATCGGCCTTGTGGTGGGCGATTCTGCACAGAGCGCGGTCAGCCCGTCGCAGATCACATTTGATAAGTATGACGGATCGGCCAATCATACCGATTTGACCGTTACGCTGGCTATGCCCGCAGGCACCCTGCTGGACAGCGTGAAGCTGGGCAGCACGGTGTTGGAGCACGGTGCAGATTATACCTATAATGCTTCGACCGGTGTGGTACGCCTGATGCGTGATACACTGGCCAAAAAGAGCCGCGGCACTTACACCATTACGTTTGTGCCGAGCCGCGGGTCTTCCATGACCTGCTCGCTGAAGGTGGAGGATACCTCGCCCATCAATGAGCTGTCGGCGGAAACGGTTGATTTTGACTCTAACCAGAATTCCGGCGGCTATCAGGATATCAGCCTGACGCTGCGTACGGTGGACGGCGCAACGCTCAAGTATATCCGTGCCGGCGGCAAGACGCTGGAGGAAGACTGGCAGTACCGCGTGGACGGCAGCACGGTTACGCTGAATAAATCGGCAGTTGCTTCGTTTGGCGAGAACGGCGCCTCTTATGCGGACTTTACGTTCGTGATGTCGAGCGGGCGCAATCCGGTGCTGCGCGTCAATTATGTAACAACCTATGCGCTGACCGCCAATGTGGTCGATGACCTCGGCCTGCCGATCGAAGGCGCGTCCGTGAGCTTCCGGCCGGAGGATGCGGAGAGCGGTACCGCTGAGCAGTCTGCCTATACGGATCGTGACGGCCGGGCAACGGTATATGTCAAGCGCGGTTCCTACAAGGTTACGGTGACACATGAGCGCTTTACGGAGACGCTGTCGCAGAATGTGAAGGTTTCCTCGGCCCGCACCGTGAAGCTGACCGGCGAGATTTTGGAGACGGTGCAGATTGTGGTGACCAACGCATATGGCGCACTGCTTTCGGGCGCGATTGTGACAGTCGGCGGCAAGAGTGTAACTACCGGTATGGACGGCACGGCGTCCTTTAGTCTGAAGCGCGGCAATTATGTTGCCCAGATCGCCTGCACCGGCTATGCAACACAGTCGCTGCAGCTGCCGGTTACCAGCAGCCTGCGTGAGCGGGTAGAGCTGAAATAAGTTCCAAACAGCAGAAAAAGGGAGGGTACGCGGTGCGTACCCTCCCTTTGTTTGTGCGGCGCAGCCGGATGCGCAGGTCAATCCAGAATGGAAAGCTCGATCTCCTCGACCGTCCACCCGTCTTCCATAATCATGGGAGCGTACAGGTTATGATCGGCAAGGGTATCCGGCAGGTGTGCGATGCTCAGGTGGAGTTCGCTGCCGCCGCCCTCCCGCGGGGAGAGCAGCAGGCGGCCGCCGTGCAGCTGCGCAATGCACTGCGTCAGCGGCAGACCCAGTCCGAGCGGCGCACCATGGCGCACCAGCGACAGGTATTCCTTCAGCGGCATGGTGCGGTGCCAGCCTTCCAGCAGCCAGTCGAACAGCCGGGGATCGAGTCCGGGGCCGCGGTCGGCTACGGTGATGGTGTAGAAGATGCCGTCGTCCCGCAGGATGACGGTCACGCCTTCCTCTTTAGTGGTCACGCGCAGGGCGTTGGTCAGCAGGTTGTACAGCGCTGTACGGATCAGGCCGGGTTCGACCAGTGCACTGCACGGATGGGGGGCGCGCACTTCGACCGGTGGACGGTCCGCGCCGGCTACCGCTTCCGCTGCGGTGCGGCAGAGAACTGCCAGATCGCAGTATTGCAGGCGGAGCTGCTCGGTTTGCGGCGGGTCGTGCAGAAAATCCGAGTGATTGAGCAGGCGGTGCAGCCGCAGGCAGCCCCGGCGGATGCGGCCGGCCAGCGCCGGATCTTCGATTTGCCCGGCATCGGCCAGCAGTGCCCCGAGATACTGGGCGCTTTTGGCGTGCAGTACACGCAGGCTGCCGTCATACGCGGCGCGGTCGCACCGCAGGAAGGCCAGCAGTGCGCCTTCCCGGTGGGGGATCAGTTCAAGCCGGTAGGTGGCGCCGTCCAGCTCCTCATAAACAGTGCGGGGTTCTCCGGCTGCGATGCATATGCGCAGTGCCTGCAGCGCATATTCGCTGAGCACAGGTGCGATCGGGTCGAGCGGGTGCAGGCCGGTCATGCCGGCGGCAGCCGCATTGCAGTTTTCAATGCGGAGCGATGCGCCCACTACGATAAGCGCCGCATCCTGCAGCCCGGTACGGGAGAGCAGCTCGCAGACTGCCGTCCCTTCGAGCTGGGAAAAGAAAGTGTCGGTCATCCTTATCCTCCAGAAAATTTCGGCCGCCCCTGTACCCGGACAGGTATAAGGTCGGCTGACGGCTGAAATACTATATTTTGTATGATGGTTTTATTATACCACCAGTGCCGCACGCATTGCAAAGAAAAATATACAAAAACCCCGCCGCTAATGACAAAAAATTCACAAATATTACACCTTGCGGCATACAGGCACTTTAGTGTATAATAAAACCATTGAAAGAGAATAATCTCGATAATTTTTAGGAGGAAACTAACAAATGGCTATCAAAGTAGGCATCAATGGCTTTGGCCGTATCGGCCGCATGGTTTTCCGCGCCGGTCTGAAGAACCCGAACATCGAGTTCGTTGCGGTAAACGATCCCTTCATGACTCCGGACTACATGGCATATATGCTGAAGTACGACACCATGCATGGCCGTTACGACGGCACCATTGAGTACGATGACAACTCCATCACCGTTGACGGCAAGAAGGTCCAGTTCTTCGCTGAGATGGACCCCAAGAACATTCCGTGGGGCAAGGCCGGCGCTGATTACGTTGTTGAGTCCACCGGCGTTTTCCTGACCAAGGAGAAGGCACAGGCACACATCGACGGCGGCGCGAAGAAGGTCATTATGTCTGCTCCGTCCAAGGATGACACCCCGATGTTCGTTATGGGCGTTAATCAGGACACCTACACCAAGGATATGACCTTTGTTTCCAACGCTTCCTGCACCACCAACTGCCTGGCTCCGATCGCTAAGGTTCTGGACGAGGCGTTCGGCATCACCGAGGGTCTGATGACCACTGTTCACTCCGCTACCGGCACCCAGAAGGTTGTTGACGGCCCCTCCAAGAAGGACTGGCGCGGCGGCCGTGCGGCTTGCGGCAACATTATCCCGTCCTCTACCGGCGCTGCTAAGGCAGTCGGCAAGGTTTACCCCAAGCTGAACGGCAAGCTGACCGGTATGTCCATGCGTGTTCCGACTCTGGACGTTTCCGTTGTTGACCTGACCTGCAACCTCGCAAAGCCGGCGTCCTACGAGGATATCTGCGCTGCGATGAAGGCTGCTTCCGAGAAGCCGCTTTCCGAGGGCGGTCTTAAGGGCGTTCTGGGTTACACCGATGAGGACGTTGTTTCCTCCGACTTCCTGGGCGACGAGCGCACCTCTATCTTCGACGCCAAGGCCGGCATCCAGCTGACCGACACCTTCGTAAAGGTTGTTTCCTGGTACGACAACGAGTGGGGCTACTCCAACAAGCTGCTGATGCTCATCGAGCACATGGCTGAGGTTGACAACAAGTAAGTTGTTGCAAGTATCCTCTGATTTTCGATAAAGTTACTGATAGAACGCATTAAAAGTTCTAATGTGATTTTTTGAAGGTCTACGTTCTGTTAGATAATATGTGAATTTGTTACGGTAGCGAAAGCGAAACGGTTCGCGGAAACTACAGTAGCGGATGGACTACCATAACAGAAGCAAATCGCACCTCTTTCTAAGGCATAACGCCGCAGAAAGAGGTGCTTTTTTATGTTATTAAATGATGCAGCAAAGGAATTTGAGTTTAACTGCAAGTGTAGAAAACTGTCGGACAAAACCATTAAGAACTACAGTAAACTGATTTCGTATTTGCTGGACTACCTGAAAGACAGGCATATGGTTTTGACCTTAGAGGATATGCGCCCTGTATATATCAAAGGCTATATTATGGAGCTACAAGAGCAAGGGAAGAAACCGCAATATATCAATGACCAGATTAAAGCGTTTAAGGTCTTGTTCCGGTATTTGTACGAGGAAGGCTACACAGATACGATTTTGACAGACCGGATAAAGAACGTCAAAATGCCGAAAACCATTATTCAGACTTTTACCGAAAAGGAAGTAAAAGATATGGTTGATTTCTACCACGGGCAAAGCTATATGCAGCTTCGGGACAAACTGATGCTGATGACATTCTTTGACACAGGTATTCGTGTAAGCGAGTTAATAGGCATGAAGCTTTCGCAGATAAAAGATGAATATATCATCATATATGGGAAAGGCAGCAAAGAAAGGGTTGTTCCGAAAAGTCCGATGTTAAGCAAATGGCTTTTCAAATATATCAATACAAGGGAACATTACTTTGTGTACCGCCATGTACCGGAAAACGTATTTCTAAGCAGGAACGGCAGGCCGATGACAACCGAAGCGATTCACCGTGTTATCAAGATTGCAGGGAAAGGGGTTGGTGTCAATCGGGATATCCGAGTCAGCCCGCATACATGCAGACACACATTCGCACAGATGCAGTTAAAGAATGGTCTGGATTTGTATAGTCTGTCCCGCGTGATGGGACATTCCAACATCAGTATTACACAACGGTATTTGGAAGGCTTGAAGGATGATGAAGTGCTGAATGCCTGCAAATCTACAGGTATTTTAATGAATATCTGATAAGATACTTTTTAGATGTCTAAACCCGCTATTTACAGTTTATTCATATATTTTCGCAACTTATTTGCGTTTTGCATATTGAAATAGAAACAATTTTATGGTATAATATGGAACATAAACAGTCAATATGGCGGCTTGATTAAAATGTATAAAACAAGTACTGGAAGAGTTTATATGCACCATTCTTCATAGGCTTTTCCACAAAAAAAGACTCCTGCCCGTTTTAAATAACCGCCTAAAATCAATAGAAGACTGTTGAGTTTTATATCTTAAAAGGAGTCTTGTTTATGATTACTGAAAATTTAAAAAATCTTGCGCAAAAATACCCAAAAGGCTTTTTCTCCTACAATGACGAGACATATTTTCGTATGGTCACTAAGGCGGACGAACAGGGTGAATATTTCATCGTAAACGCAGGTGATGCAGTGCAACATTATCACCGTGATACCGATACAGTGACATATTTAAAGTTCTGCAAAGACAGAAACGGCTATGATACTGTGAAGATTCATGGGAAGAACGCGTTTGTTCATCGATTGGTTGCGCAAAGATTTGTGCCCAATCCCTATAACTTACCGGAGGTACATCACATTGATGGCAATAAAAGCAATAATTGCTATCTCAATCTGGAGTGGTGTACACGCGCCGAACATAACGCGAAGCATGGGAAGCCGATTGTTGCGCTGGATAAAGAAACGAAGGAATTAAAATTCATGTTTCAAACGGCTGCTGAAGCGCAAAGAGAAACCGGCATACCCGCGATAGGAATCAGGGACTGTTGCAAAAAACGCTATCCGACCTATCGCGGTTATATCTGGATGTATGTGTCGGAATATGAAGTTTTACTAAATGAACCTGCCGCAAATGGTACATGATATACATAGCTCATACGGGGCTGTAGATGCCCTGTATTAAATTTTTTCACATTTTGCATATAAACGCTAATAAAATTAAAATACGGGCACATACAACATTTTAAACCAGCTTATGAAGAATGGAAAATAGGGATGCAGTTTTTGCTGCATCCCTATTTTTGAAGTTCACTTTTCAATTATCATATGCATATTGCAGTCGAGACAGGCGATATTAACATTTTTGGTGGCTCGAACAGAATTTCCACAGCAATGGCAGATATATTTCCTTGTGCTGGATGCACGGGGCGGCAAGCTGTTGTCCGTGCCGCTATGTGTTCCTGTTCCTGTCATATGGAAGCCTGTAAACTCGTTTCTACAAATCAGAATGTCAGTTAAGCCATTCTGTAGAATAAAGTCAAGAAGTTTATCGCTGGGAGACGTATGCGCCCATCCATATTTCTGGCTGTAATCTACAATCAATCCATGAGATTCGGCGGATTCTTTAAAGCGTTTGTTGTGATAAGTATTTCCTCTACTGCAATCCTTAACGCCGTTTTCATAGTTGTAGTAATGTACCATTTCATGAAGGAGAGTAGCAGCAACATCTTCAATTGGCCTTGCAAGCGTTCCAGCTCCGATATTGATTTCGTGGGTTGCGCCCAGTTTGGAAACCCATGTATCCGCCTGCAAAGAAAAGTGTCCATATGCTCTTGGTGTAGATTGGATGGTGATAGTTGGTCTTGAAAGTGCACTTTCAAAAAATTCTGCATTGAGCAAATCAAACATCTTGTTCAGATAGCCCGCAACGCGGTTATAGCTTGTCAATTCTTTCATTTTATGTTCTCCTTGATTTTAGAGGAAGGGCAAGCTATAATGTTCTTGCCCTTCCTGATTGGTTGGGGTAAAGCTCTTTGTACGGTTACTTTGGTCGGTGTTCGTACAAGGGGCTTTTCTTATGCGCTGATGGAAAAACGGCGGCTGGCGGTTTGCTTAGTAAAGGTTTTATATAATTCGCCGTACTTCTTTTTAAACGCTGTGGTGTCAAAGCGATTGGAGAGTACCGAAGTCCAACGGATGATGTATTTCCCTGCATTGAGTTCTTCGGTATCTCTTTCAAGCATTTCTGCCTTAATGCTGTCGCGGATGGCTTCGGCCTGCTCTTTGGCTTCCTGCATTAAGGCTTCCCATTCATTCAGGCTTTCAATTTTTGCTACTAATTCGTTCTGGCTCATGGTTTGTATCTCCTTTTGTGTTTTGTATTGGGTTCTCCCTTTAACTGTCTATATTATAGCACTAAATATTAGTGCTATCAATAGATAAAATGCACTAAAATACAGTGCTAAAATTGTGAATATTATGCACTTGATATTAGTGCTATCAAGAGATATAATAAGGATAATGGGAAAGGAGTCTTTTTATATGGCGATTCGATATAAAATTGATATATTAGCTGCATTAAAAGAAAAAGGGTATACATCTACAAGAATAAGAGAAGAAAAACTGATAGGCCAATCTTATCTACAACAAATGAGACATGGCGAATTGGTGTCTTGGAAAACGATTGATACGATTTGTAGATTACTGAACTGTCAGCCGGGGGATTTGGTGAAGTATGTTGATGATTGCGTTCAGGGATAAGTAGATATGCTTTCATATAAAAATAAAACCGAGCGGGTGCATTATTGAAGTGACCCCAAAAAGTTAGACAATATTTTCAAATAAATACTGTTCAAGCTACTGAAAGGGCTTGTTGTCTGTGTAAGACAGGCGGCAAGCCCTTTAATTTCGCCTTAATTCTTTTGTTATTGTAGTAATCTAAATATTCTATCAGTTCTTGCTTAAAGTGCTCCATGGAGTTAAATTCTTGCAGGTAGAGCAGCTCGCTTTTGAGCAGACCAAAAAAGTTCTCAATCACTGCATTGTCCAAGCAGTTACCTTTGCGGCTCATGCTCTGCCGGATACCCTTGTTTCTGAGCATTTGTTGGTATTGTTTATGCTGGTAATGCCAGCCTTGGTCTGAGTG
>NZ_JNJN01000004.1 GCF_000701665.1 Agathobaculum desmolans ATCC 43058
AGGACAGCGACCGTACTCTTTCTGCTGGAAACATCGATACCTGCTGCGTTCATGTTCTTCACTCCTAAAAAGAAATTGCAATGGACAAAGCCATTCTACCCATTGCCGATTCTATCTGTTTGGTGACACGAACACGCGGCTCTACCTGCACAAATCGAACACTGCGAATAGGAGGATGGCTGACTGACTTTCGCACGGACGTACAAGCCCTTGGACGAGAAGGTCAGACCATTACCTTCCTATTCTAACAGCTTAGGCAACGAGATGTCTCGGCTCGTAGCTGGCTACCACATTTCCGAGGCAACTATATAGTAACAGGAAAAGAGAAGGTTTAAGTGAAATGCAAACAAAATATTAAATTATAAATTTGATGTGCGTTCTCGAGAACGCATCTTTATTATCTAAAGTATAGCGCGAAAAATGTTGAAATACAAGATAAAAGTTTTCGTCATATCAAACAAAAATAAGTTGAAAATGACGCTTGACATAGTGTCCATATTGTATATAATGAGTATATACAAAAAGAAGGGGGCGGGACCTATGGAGATCATCCTGTCCAACGTTGACGGGACACCGATCTATGAGCAGATCGTCCGGCAGATCAAGAGCAAGATCGTCGGTGGGGAATTGCAGCCCGGCGAAGCGCTGCCCTCAATGCGCTTGTTGGCCAAGGAACTGCGCATCAGCGTGATCACGACCAAACGCGCTTATGAGGAGCTGGAGCGTGAAGGCTTTTTGATTACACAGACCGGACGCGGCAGCTTTGTGGCGCCGGTCGGCATCGAATTGCTGCGGGAGGAGCAGCTGCGCGCAGTAGAGGAGCACTTGACCAGTGCGGTGCGTGCAGCCCGATTGGGCGGATTGGAGTGCAAGGAGTTTTTGGAGATTGCACAGACCCTGTTTGAGGAGGAACTATAATGGAATATGCATTGGAAATTCGCGGGCTTTGCAAGCAATACGATGGTTTTGACCTGCGGGATGTGGACATCACGCTGCCCCGCGGCAGTGTAATGGGATTTATCGGGGAAAACGGCGCGGGCAAAACCACGACGATCAAAGCGATTTTGGGATTGATCCGGCAGGACGCGGGCAGCATCCGCGTGCTGGGGATGGACAGCCGGCAGGAGGAGCGCGCGGTTAAGGAACGGATCGGTGTGGTGCTGGAGGATGGCTGCTTTTTGAATACGCTTTCTGCCCGGCAGGTTAATGTGCTGATGGGAAAGGCCTATCGGGGGTGGCAGCCTGAGCAGTTTTTCGGCTGCATGAGAAGGTTTGGCATTGATTTGGATAAAAAAATCAAGGACTATTCCAAGGGGATGCGGATGAAGGTGTCGATCGCCGCGGCGCTGTCGCATGGGGCGGAGCTGCTCATTATGGATGAGCCGACCAGCGGGCTGGATCCGGTGGTGCGCGACGAAGTGCTCGATCTGTTTTATGAGTTCATGCAGGAGGAAAGCCACGCGATCCTGCTGTCCAGCCATATCACCAGTGATTTGGATAAAATTGCAGATTATATCACGTTTATCCATCAGGGAAGCGTGCTGCTGAGCGAGCCGCGCGATGCCTTGCTTGATACCTACGGGCTGCTGCGCTGCACAGCGGATCAGCTTGCCTCCCTTGACCCTGCGGCAGTCCGCGCCAAGCGTGCCGGTGCATTCGGCTGCGAGGCGCTGGTGCGGCGGGATGGTATTCCGCAGGGCTGGGCGGTGGAGCCGGTGAATATCGAGCAGATCATGCTGCTGCTGACGAGAGGGGAGTGTAACCAATGAAAGTGATGATCTATGCGGACTGGATGACCTTTCGGCAGTCCCTGCGGTCGCTGTTGTTTGTGATTGTGATCTATACTGCAACCGCTATGCTGTGGAATGGGCCGCTGTTCTTCAACCTGATCGTTACGGTGCTCAGCATTATCACGCCGACCACGCTGTTTTCAGCGGATCGCTCGGTGGATTGGGATCGGCTCAGTCTGGCGCTGCCGGTCACGCGGCGCGATGTGGTGGCGAGTAAATTCGCGGTCGGTGCGATAGTCAATCTGGGGTTGCTGGCGGTAAGCGGCGGGCTGATGCTGGTGTACGGGCTGCTGAACCCGCATACAACGGAACAGATAGCCGAAATGGCGGCCGGGTTGTTGGGCAGCGAGGCGGCGGCGCTGGCGATGATGGGACTGATGATGCTGATCGCGTTCAAATTCGGCATTGAAAAGAGCAGATATATTATGATGGGGTGCATTTTTATACCGATTATTGCGGGGGTGCTGCTTTCGCGCGTGGCAGGGATCGGTGATAAAATGCAGGCGGCGTTGGCGTGGCTGTCCGATTTGCTTTCGCACCATGCAGGCTTCTTTCTGCTCGGCATGGTGGTTTTGGGCGTGGCTGTATATGTGATTTGCTACCGGATCAGCGTGCATATCTACCAGAAAACCGAGCTTTGAAAGGAGCGCGCGATGAGAGCGATTTTTTATGCGGACTGGATAAACCTGCGCGGCTCGCTCCGCGTGATGCTGCTCACGCCGGCGGCTTTTCTGGCGTGGGCGCTGGCGATTGGGGAACCGATATTCTTTTGCGTTTCCCTGGTTGTAATGGGCTATCTGTTTCCCAATACGGCCTTTTCCGTGGAGGAATCGACCGGCTGGAACCGTCTCAGTCTGTCGCTGCCGGTCACACGGGCCGATGTGGTCAACAGCCGGTTTGTAATGGCTGTGCTGATCCATGCTGTGCTGGCAGCTGTGGGAGCGGCGTTTGTGCTGGTGCACGCTGTTCTGACCGACGGAACACCGGAACTGGCAGATCATCTGGCGGAGCTGCTGGCTTGTGCGGCGGTTGCGATGCTGCTGAACGGCGTGCAGATGGCGGCGGCGTTCCGGTGGGGGATACGTAAAGCGGCGTATCTGGTGATGGGATTGATCTGGGTGCCGATGCTGGCGTGTACGTTGCTGTACATAGGGTGTGAACGGCTGGGGATCAGCCTGCAGCCGCTGCTTACCGCGTTGAAGGCTTGGAATGTGACGGGAGGGCTGCTCCGTGCGATGATCGCGCTGGGGATTGCGGTGCTGATATATGCCCTGTGCTGGCGGATCAGCGTGCAGGTTTATCAAAAAAAGGAGCTGTGAGTATGAAATACTGCGAATACTGCGATAAGGCATTTGATACGGAGGATGACACCTGTCCGGATTGTGGGGCACACCTGCGTGAGCTGCAGCCGGGAGAAACACCGGAAAATATGCTGTCCGTGGAGGGAATGCTGCTGCTCGGACTGCTGTAAGGGGATGTGAAAGACATCGAAAAATGCCATGAATGCGGTGCATAAAATGCAGCGGCGTACCATATCCTGAACCAAAAGGGGAGGGATGTGCTTGCGAAAGGCTTGTTTGTTCAGCGTGCTGCTTCCGCTGGCCGTAGGAGGACTGGCTGCGTGGCTAACGATGGGCAGCATGGAGCAGTTCGCTGCGCTGAAGCAGCCGCCGCTGTCGCCGCCGGGGTGGCTGTTCCCGGTGGTGTGGACAGTGCTGTATCTTTTAATGGGAACTGCAAGCTGGCTGGTGCGGAAGTCGGACGCGCCGCAGGCGGCGAAAAAACGCGCGCTGACGCTGTACGGCGTGCAGTTGGCGGTCAATTTTTTTTGGCCGCTGCTGTTTTTTCGGGCCGGGGCCTATGGAACGGCGTTTTTATGGCTGCTTTTGCTGCTGGCGCTTGTACTGGTGACAGCGGCTATGTTCGCGCGTATTTGCCGCACAGCGGCAATTCTGTTGGCGCCTTATGTGCTGTGGCTGATATTTGCAGGTTATTTGAACATTGGGATATGGCTGCTGAACGGCTAAACACGATCCGTGCCGCAGCGCAATCCATCATAGAGGCAGCGCAAAAAAGTCAGGCAGGGAGCCTGACTTTTTTATTGGATTGCCGCAAGGCGGAGATGCGTGGTTGGGGTTCGATGAAGCGCATCTCGGAAGGAACGTGGGCTTCGTGCAGCATTTTTCATGCAGGTTGCTGAAAAACAGCTTGCGCAACTGTTCCGGCAGATATACGTCTGCCTGCGGCTGGTCGGGATGTCAGCAGTGCTCGCACAGCCATGAAAACAACGGTGTATGGTTTTCACCGGACACATCCTCGCAAAACGGCGGCACCATGCGTTCGGGATGCCACTGTACGCCGAGAATGGGGACGCGGGGATGAAAAATGGCTTCGATGACCCCATCCGGTGCGCAGGCTGCCGCGCAGAGTGATGACGCGACCCGATCGACTGCCTGATGATGATAGCTGTTGACTGCCCGGGCGGTGCGCAGCGGCATGGCGGACGGGATAGGAAAACGCAAGGTGTGGCAGCAGTCGCTATGCCCTTCGATGTGCGTGCGCAGAGAACCGCCCATAAAAATATTGATCGCCTGCATCCCCCGACAGATACCGAATATCGGCTTGCCGCGCCGGTAAAAGGCTTCAAACAGGGCGGCTTCTTCTGCATCACGTACCGGATCGACCGAACGGCACTGGTTTTCTGCCGCAGCGCTGCCGAGCCGGCTGGGATGCAGGTCGCCGCCGCCGGACAGCAGCAGGCCATCACACCGGGCAGCGGCAGCATTGGGGTCGCCGCTGCTGTACAGTACGCCAAGTCCGCCGGCGGCGGCAAGGCATTGCCCATACAGTTCGGATTGCTGCCGTTGGACGGAACGTGCGCCGGGAATCCGGCCGGTGGAAATCAAAATCACGGGATCGTACATTTTCTTAACACCTTCCTTATTGCTTTCTGTAGGTTTTGTCATTGACAGCCACAGATGTAGTCGGTATACTTAAAATGTATGGAAATGCGAAAAAATAGAGAAAAAGTATGCGAAACGGAGGAAGCATATGGGATTTGATATGTTGTCCGTTGTGCAGTTGATCGGCGGTTTGGCGTTGTTCATTTACGGCATGACGACAATGGGGAAGGGTTTGGAGCGTGCAGCCGGCTCCAAACTGGAGAAAACGCTGGAAAAGATGACCGGCAATGTGTTCAAGGCGCTGCTGATGGGTATGGTGGTCACCATGGTGATCCAGTCCTCGTCTGCAACAACGGTTATGGTCGTCGGTTTTGTAAACGCCGGCATCATGACGCTGCGGCAGTCGGTCGGTGTGATTCTGGGCGCCAACATCGGCACTACGATCACCGCACAGATCCTGCGTCTGGACGGCGGCGCTGCGGTAAGTGAAAATCTGTTTATGCAGATGCTTAAGCCGAAAAATCTGGCATATGTCATCGTGCTGGTGGGTGTCATCATTATGATGCTGGCGAAAAAACGCCGCACGCGTGATATTGCGGATATTTTCTCGGGCTTTGGTATTTTGTTCATCGGCATGTCCGTGATGGAAGGGGCTGTGGCCCCGCTGGCAGATCTGCCGCAGTTTGCGCAGCTTTTTGCAGCAATATCCAATCCGGTGCTGGGCGTGCTGGTCGGTACGCTGGTCACCGCGATCATTCAGTCCTCTTCGGCGTCGGTTGGTATTTTGCAGGCGCTGTCCACCACCGGTGCGATCACTTATTCGGCGGCAATCCCAATTATTCTGGGTCAGAATATTGGTACCTGTATTACGGCCTTCCTGTCGTCTCTCGGCGGCTCGAAAAATGCGCGCCGCACGGCAATGGTGCACTTTTATTTCAACCTGATCGGTTCGATCGTATTTTTGGTCGGCACCTATGCGATTCAGTACACGGTCGGTTTCCCATTCTGGGATGCGGCGATTGATAAGGGTGGAATTGCAAATTTCCATACATTGTTCAACGTGACCTGCACCCTGCTGTTCCTGCCGTTTACCGGTCTGCTTGTCAAACTGGCTGCTTGGAGTGTGCCTTCCGGCGATGTGCAGGAGGATCCGCTTTCCAAGCTGGAGCCGCGTTTCCTGACCACGCCTTCTCTGGCGTTGGAGCAGGCGCAGCGCTGCATTGCAGATATGGGTGAGGCGGCCAAGCAGAACTTCCATTTGGCGACCGATCCGCTGTTCAGCAATGCAGTGCCGAACGAAGAAATATTCCGGGAGCAGGAGAGCTTTTTGGATCGTGCAGAGGTTGAAATTGCGCGCTATCTGACCAATGTGCATAACATCCGTTCGGTCGATCAGCGCCGTCAGACGGCAGAGATGATGCATTCGCTGTCCGATTTTGAGAAGATCGGTGATTATGCGCAGAATATCTTTACCCGAATGGATGAATTCCGGCAGGCGGAGCTATGCTTCACTCCGACGGCTGTACAAGAGCTGCGCACCATGTGCGAAGCGGTCGGCGAGGCTCTGAACCTGACGGTGGAGGGATATGTGACCCGGTCGGCTTCGGTGGCGCGCACCGTGGAGCCGCTGGAAGAGGTCGTGGACACCCTGAAGGAGCGGTTGAAGAGCCGTCATATCGACCGCCTCAGCAACAGCGAATGCACGATGCAGGTCGGTATCCCTTTCCTGGATATCGTACACGATCTGGAGAAGATCAGTGACCACTGTTCGAATATTGCAATTTATACGATTCAGCTTTGCGAAGGGGCAGAGGAGTTTGATACCCATGCTTATGCGAAGCAAGCGTATAAGGATACCGAGCAGTTTAAGGAAAAGCTGCGCTTCTATCAGCAGAAATATGTCACGCAGATCAATGCGATTGAAAGTCCTGACGGGGCAATCGGATAAAACAGCATATGCAAGCGCCGTGTTCGGCAGAACACGGCGCTTTGCTGTTTGGAGATTTTTATTCGTCTGATGCAAATACCCCATAAACTGCGCGGAACAGCTCTCGGAATACGTTGAAGATGCGCGTGAGCACACCCTCGTCCGCTTCTTCGGCGGGTTGATCGGAGGATGCGTCATCCACGGTATCCGGCGAAATTTCGCGGGTACGCAGGATAAACTGCAAGCTTGCAGGTGTGGGATTTTGGGAAGAGGTTACAGATTGCAGTGCAGCGCCTGCATCCAGATTCAGCAGATTGGTGTCCTCTTCCAGATCCTTTTCAGCATCATCAAATGCACTGTGGATGGAATCGCTGGCGTTTTCCAGCTTGCTCGAGCCGTTTGACTTGGCGGCTTTATCAAGCACGCTGATCAGCCCGTCGAGTGAAGCCTGTGCACTGGCATCGGCACGGCTGCGGACAGCACGCAGATTATCTGTGGCGGTTTTCAGCAGGTCGTTGGAAGCGGACAGGGTTTTGCCGAGCGAAGTCAGAAGCGCTGCGCTTTTGTCTGCAGCCGAGGTGGCATCGGCTGTTATCTGGTTGAGGGCGGCGGTCAGCGCGGGGATATCCGCCAGCAGCTTGTGGATACGCTCCAGCGTGCGGTCAGCCAGTATGGTGAGCTGCTTGCCGTCACCAATGATATCCTGCGGCAGGCCTTGATAGTCATCGATCACATCCAGAATATCATCCAGTTCATCCAACAGGGAGTTGGTGGAACCGAGCATACTGTCCAAACTGCCCAGTGCGTCTTCCAGCGCCTTGACCAGTTTTTCCGTGTGAGAAAGATTGGCCTGCGCATTGGTCAGCATTTCGCTTAAAAGCGTGCGCACAGAATCGTTCAGCGAAGAATCATTGACTAAGTATGTCAGTATGTCGATCTGCTTTTGGGTTTCATCCAGCCGGTCGCGCATACGGCTCAGTTCGGTTTTCAGCTTTAGGATATCACGGCGCAGTTCTTCGGCTGCGCGCTGCAGTTGGGAAAGATAGATCCATTCCGAACCGGTAGCATCATCCAGATCATCCAGCAGGTCATTTAGGTTATCCAGTGAGGTTTGTATATTTTTTAACAGCTTTTGATAGTCGGTCACATCCGTGGTGGATTCCTCCAACGTGCCCAGCATACTGTTGACGGTGGCATTGAGTGAAGTGAGCGTGGTTTTCATCGAGTTTAGCTCGGGGATCAGCGAATCCGACTGTCCGGCGAGATCCTCCAAAGCCTGCAGGGCTGCATCGGTCTGCGGGTCTAGCTTGCCGCGGTCAGCAATGAGCTGCTTGCGCACTTCGTTGATGCCGGACAGTCCGCCGGACAGTGCGCTCAGCCCACCCTGCATGGACTGCATGGTTTGCAGCATACTGTTCAGTCCTTCATACAGGCTGTCGCCGGAATCGCCGATCCGATCCTTGATATCCCGCATATCCGAAAGGATATCGAGTGAGGAAAGGGTAGCCGGCGCCATGAACATGATCAGTCCCATGCTTTCAAAGTTATGCGAGCCGATACGCACAGTAAAAGTGTTTTCTTCGCCCGGCAGACCCATGAAAACCACGATTTTATACGTGCCCATGGACTGCACCTGTGCGCCCGGTGCATCAATGGAGAGCGCCTTGCTCATATCGATGCCGGTTGCGCAAAGCAGGGTCATATTGTTTTTATAATAGGTGCTGGCGTTGGCATTTGGGGTGGCGTGGATGGTCATTTCGATCAATCCGTCCGCCCCGGCGCATTTTTCTGCTTCGACCGGTACGCCGTTCAGCTTGTAGGATACATCAAAGTTCCACGGAAGCTGGATATCGGTATCCGCGCTGGGGATACATTCGTAGTAGAAGCGCTGCATCGCGCTGCCGTCCAAGGTCCATGATACCGCCCCTTCGGCCCGTTCCGGCTGGTCGGCGGTGGACATATTGTATACGTCGGCGTAGCTGCCGTAGTCGGTAAAGGTATCGTGTCCGTTTAGGCTGACACCCTTGACGATGCGGGTGGCTTCCGGCAGGCCATAGTAGTCCAGATTGATATAAACAGCCTCATCGGTTTCCACCGTCGGTGCGGCAGCCTGCGCGGTTTGCGGCAGGATAAATGCCGCTGCAAGCGCCGCGGCGGTGATGCGGCGCAGATTAGTTGTTTTCATCGTGATGCTCCTCCTCTTCCTTGGCGGTATCCGCGTCCGGTGCGGCATTTTTCCGGTGCAGCAGCTTTTGCAGATGTTCGAGCTGTGCACGGTGCCGTGCGCGCCGGTTGGCTTGGATCTGCTCATGCAGCAGCAGACGCTGCTGGTGCAGTTCGCTCAAGGTAGGCAGCTTGAGCTTGGTTGCGCGGATACGGTTCATCTTGGCATGCTTCTTTTGTGCATAATCCGGCTTGACGATCCACTTATCAAAAATCATCAGACAGCAGGGCAGCAGGAACAGGACGAGCAGCAGCGAGATCAGTGCGCCGCGTCCAATCAGTTGTCCCAATGCGGAGATCGCTTCGACCGATGTCATGAAGAACAGACCGTAGGCAACCGTCATCAGGATCAGACCGGAGGTCAGAATGGATTCTGCGCTGACGGTGACAGCACGGATCGCAGACTCTTTTTTATCCCCCTGTGAGCGGGCGTCCAGATAATTGCCGGTCAGCAGGATGGAATAGTCGATCGTTGCGCCAAGCTGAATACAGCTGACGATGATAAAGCCCAAAAACATGGTGCGCTGGCCGTAAATATACGGCAGGGCCGTATTGATGAACACTGCGCACTCGATCGGAATCAGGACGACCAGCGGCAGGAATGCGGATTTATAGGTCAGTGCAACCACCAGTGCAACGCCCAGCAGGGATATCAGATTGACGCGGGCGTTATCCGGTACGATGATATCCTTGATATCCTGCGTAGAGGGAGTAACGCCGACCAGATAGGTCTGCTCATCCGGATAGTACCGGTTGATGATCGCGCGGATTTCATCGGCGTACCGGAAGGCGTCTGCGCTTTCACCGGCAGAGCGGACGTTTAGGATAATTCGTGCCCAGTGTTCTGAATGCAGCATGCCGGTGATGCTTTCTGGCAGAAAATCTTCTGGAATGCCGTCCGGCAGCACACCGGCCAGCCCCATGGCGTAGCGCACATAAGGCAGGGATTCCAGTTCCTCACTCATGGCTTTTTCAGTCACGTTGCCGTTGAGCGGAACGAGCGCCAGCATCATGTTGCTTTGTCCGAATTTTGCGTTCATCTGCTGTTCCGCATCATATACCGGTGTGCCGGGTGAGTTGGCAACGGCTTCGTTGCCATAGGTAAAGTCTGCCATCCCCTGCGCCACATAGCAAGGGATGATGAGGATCATGACCGCGATAAGCACAGGCTTGCGCAGTTTGTATGTAAATTCGCCGAAGCTGCGCAGATTGGTCGGGATGAAGGAACGGTGGCGTGTTTTGGCAACCACATCCTGAAAGCGCAGAATCAGCGCCGGCATCAGCAGCAATACCGTGAGCAGGCTGAGCGCGATGCCCTTGGCCAGTACAAAGCCCATGTCCGGGCCGATGCCGAATTCCATCAGTGCAAGCGCCAGAAAGCCGACAATGGTGGTGGCGCCGGAAGCACTGATTGATGAAAATGCAGAACGCAGTGCGTTGGCCATAGCCTGCTCGGGCTGCACGCCGTTGGCCTTTTCCTCAGAGAAGGCATGCAGCAGAAAAATGGAATAATCCATAGAACAGGCGAGCTGCAGTACTGCGCCGACGGCGTTGGATAAAAAGGAGATTTCGCCGAAAATAATGTTGGAACCCATGTTGATGATGATGGCGATGCCCAAAACCGACAGAAACAACACGGGTTCGAACCATGAGGTCGTTGTGATCGTTAAAATTAAAAAAATGATGATTACAGCCAGCACCATCACGCGGGCAACTTCGGCATTGATCGTTGGGCCAAGGTTGGTATCTGAAACGGCGGAACCGGCGACCAAACCGCGGTCGCCGACGAGCTGCTCGATCTCGCGCACGGCTTTATGTGTGCGGGGGGAGGAGTCCTTTTCCAAAAAGATAACGTCCATATAGGCGCTGCCGTCTTTGTAATAGTCCTCGATGTTCGCATAGTCGATAAACTCGCTGGAGCCGTAAATATTGGTTGTGGTGTCGCACCACATGACCATATCCACGCCGGGGACATCGGCAATGCGGTCTTTGATGCTTTTTGCTTCATACAGGGTCACATCTTCCAGCATAACGCGTCCCATGCCGGGATAAGTAAACTCGTTTTCCATGATATCCAGTGCTTGGGCAGAGGGGCTGGAATCCGGCAGATACTTGGTCAAATCGTAGTTGACACCGACCATCGGAAGGCAGATCAGGCTGAGGATGACCAGTACGGTAAAGATCTTTTCGATCACTTTGCGTTTGTTAATGATCAGGTCGACTGCGCTGTGTCCTTTTAGTTTCACAAGGAAAACACCAACTTTCTCACAAATAGATATTGTGTACGATTACTTTTCGTGATATAGTATAAAACATAAGGATAATATACACAATAGTCAAATGCGGTGAATATATACAAAATCAAACACAAATAATAAATATGTTCGATTTTAACCGTATTTCAGAAAAATGTTGGAGGGGATACTATGGCGGTTCAGGAGGATAAGCGGATCCGGCGAACAAAAAAACTGCTGCGGCAGGCACTGACGCGCTTGATGCAGCAAAAGGCATTTCAAAGCATCACGGTGACCGATGTGGTGCGGGAAGCGGACATCAACCGGGGGACATTTTATGCGCATTATCGGGATGTTTATGACCTGCGGGAGCAGATCGAGACCGAGATGATTCAGGATTTCCGCGCGATGATCGCCGACCTGCGCCCGAGTGAAACAGCCACATTGCAGCCGGTGCTGCGGCGGGCGATGGATTATCTGGAGGAAAATCGGGAGATCGTGGTTGAACTGGTCAAGGTTGGCGGCGGAAAAGGGTTTGGCAAGAAAATGATCGGTGTAATGGAGGAATACCGGTTGGAAAATATGCCGCTGCGCAATGTAGAAGATGTATATGTGGCGCGTTTTGTTGCGACCGGTGTGGTTGGTATGCTGGAAAAATGGATTACCGAACCGCAGCCGCTTCCGAAAACAGAGATGATTGTATTGATGGCGAAAGTGCTGGCGCCGATCATTGCGCCGGCGGCAGGGCAATAAATAAAGGTGCGCCGCTCCTTTGGGAGCGGCGCACCTTTTTGATGGTTCCATAACAACAGCTTGCGGAAGAATGTGGTGCGGTATTTTTGCATCAGGGCGGTATGGCCATGGGCTTATTTCCATTGCAGGACAAAGTCCGCCAGCCGTTCGGTTGCATCCGGATGGGCGACGGCTTTCATGGTCTGCCGCACGGTTTGCAGGCGGGTGGGGTTGGCAAACAATTCGTATACCGCTTCGTCGATTGGGAAGTGTTTGGTGACCAGTGCAGCCATGCCGTTGTTGACCAAAAACTCGACGTTGCGTTCTTCGTGACCGGGGATGGGGTCGACCAACAGCATGGGCAGGTTTTTTGCCAGCGCTTCGGAAACGGTCAGTCCGCCGGGTTTGGAAACAATACAGTCGGACGCGCTCATCATCACCTCAACATTATGCACAAAGCCATAAGGGCGGACAATGCAGTTTCCCTGATAGGAGGCAACGAACTGTTCGATCCGCGTCTGCATTTTATGATTGTTGCCGCATACCACCAAAAGCTGCAGCGGGAAGCCGATCTGCGTCAGACATTCTACCATTTTCAAATGGTCGGCATAGCCCATGCTGCCGCCCATCAGCAGCAGCGTGCGCATGGAGGGATCGATGCCAAGCTGCGCCGCGGCCTGTTCGCGCGCAAGCGGCTGGTTGAATTTGGGGTGCACCGGGATGCCGAACGGCAGCAGCCGCTCTTCCGGTATGCCGCGGCGGACGCAGCGGAAGGTGAGCAGCTCGCTGGCGGTAACGATGTACTGCACACGGGGCACATCTTCCCAATAAGGGTGCAGGGTGTAGTCGGTTACAATGCCGATGGTTTTGATATCCGACAGCTTTTTGCGCTTTTTGAGTTCGTCCACCATTTGGGCGGCAAACACATGGGTGCACAGGATGACATCCGGCGTGTAGCCCTGCAGCACTTTGGCAAATTTGGATGCGCCGAGCGCATTGATGATGTTGATGATGCCCGGGCCGCTGGAAAAATAGCTGGCGCCGTTGTTCTCCGCAAGCTGATAGACCAGCCGGTATAGGGTCTGCATATGCTTGGAGGAGAACAGATAGCCCTTGTCGATCGTGGTTTTGATCAGGTTGCTGATATAGGCGTATACATCCAGGGTGTGTACTTCCGCGCCCTTGCTTTTCAGCATATCCCCAATCGCTTTGGCGGTGGCATGGTGTCCATAGCCCGCCGTTACAGATAGAATCAATACTCTCATACCGGTACCTCTCTTTATATAAGCATTATTTTACCGCAGATGCCGGGAAAATGCAAATGTCCTGTGCGGGATGGTGCAGGGGAGAACTTGTTTTTTCTTCTGCCTGCGGAATTTTGTCTGTTTGACTATTTTAATTTGGGTGGGTTTGTACTATAATATACCAAGTAAAGACAAGCATGTGAAAACACAGCAGAAACAGGAGGGGTTTGCAGAATGGCCCTGTCTATCAAACCATATATTGAGAATAAAGAAAAAATCCATCTGATCGGCATCGGCGGTGTATCCATGAATTCGCTGGCCGAGCTGTTGCTCAGCCGCGGCGTACCCGTCAGCGGATCGGATCGTCTGCGCACGGATGTAACGGCCCGCCTTGAGGCCATGGGCGCGCAGATCACCTATGAGCACAAGGCGGAAAACGTCGAAGGTGCGGCGCTGATCGTGCGCACGGCTGCCGTGCATGATGATAACCCGGAGATCGCCCGTGCACATGCGTGCGGCATTCCGGTGATGGAGCGCGCGGAGGCGTGGGGCCATCTGATGCGCGATTATGATAACGTGGTGTGTCTGGCCGGTACGCACGGCAAAACGACCTCGACCTCGATGATGACGCTGATGACCATGGAGGCACAGCTGGATCCGACGGTCATGGTCGGCAGCAACCTGCCCGCGATCGGCGGCACGCTGCGGATCGGCGGCAAGGGCTGCTTTGTGGCGGAAAGCTGCGAATACTGCAACTCGTTCCTCAGTTTTGCGCCGACGGTGGCCGTAGTGCTCAATGTGGAAGAGGATCATCTGGACTTTTTCAAGGATATCAATGATATTGTGCACTCCTTCCGCTCGTTTGTGGAGCTGACGCCGATGAACGGTCTGGTTGTGGTGAACGGAGACGACCGCAACGCCATGCGCTGCGTGGAAGGGCTGGATCGCCGCGTGCGCACGTTTGGGCTGGAACCGGGGGCGGATGTATGTGCTGCCGGTATTCGGGATGAAAACGGCTATTACCGGTTTACTGTGCTGGTGGAGGGAAAGGAATACGCGAAGGTCGCGCTTTCTGTGCCCGGGCGGCATAATATGCTCAATGCGCTGGCCTGCTGCGCAGCAGCGGAGTTCCTCGGTGTGCCGGGGGATGCGGCGGAGCGGGGCTTGAACCGGTTTACCGGCTCGTCCCGCCGGTTTCAGTTGGTCGGTAAGATGCCGAACGGCGCTACGGTGGTGGATGATTACGCCCACCATCCGAGCGAGATGAAGGCAACGCTTTCCACCGCGAAGGAGATGCGGTTTGACCGGGTTCTGTGCGCGTTCCAGCCGCATACCTACACACGTACCAAGGCGCTGTTCGGGGAGTTTGTCGAGGCGCTTTCAATGTGCGACCACGCGGTGCTTGCGCCGATTTACGCGGCGCGTGAGCAGAATACCGTGGGGATCTCCTCGCATGATCTGGCGGCGGAGGTGCCCGGGGCGGTTGCGCTGGACAGCTTTGCGGAGATCGCAGCGCACCTGCGCGCCGAAGCCGGGCCGAATGATCTGGTGCTTACGATGGGTGCGGGGAATATCAACGAAGTCGGGCCGATGCTGGTTCGGTGAGCGTGTTTGCAGCTGATGCACCGGCGGACAGTCGCACTGTCCGCCGGTGCTTTTTGCTTGCTGCGGATTTATCGGTTGCTTTTCAAACCATTCAAATTTTTCCTTAAATGCGCTTGACAAAAATTATAAAATGGTGCATACTGAACATACAGTAAATTGTACAATTTGTATAATCAAATTGGTAAGGAGGGTGCGTTATGAATAACAATCTGATTATCACCATTGGTCGTGAATACGGTACCGGAGGCCGGGAGATCGGCCAGAAACTCGCGCTCCGCCTTGGCATTCCGTTCTATGACCGTGAACTCATCACACGTGCGGCAAAAAAGACCGGATTTGACGAAAAACTGTTCGAACAGCTCGATAAGCGTGCGACCAACAGTTTTTTGTATTCGCTGACCATGTTTGGTTCGGTCGGCCTGAACGGCATGAGCCTGACCGACCAGCTCTATCTGGCGCAGGCCAACATCATCCGTGAGATGGCAGAGGATTCCTCCTGTGTGATCGTCGGCCGTTGTGCGGATCACGTGCTGCGGGATTTCCCCAATAAGTTTGACTTTTTTATCCATGGCTCGATTGAGGACCGTGTGAAGCGGATCCAGACCTGCGGGGATTATGAGATCGAAGGCAAGACCCCGGAGGCTGCGCTGGAGAAAATGGATAAGCAGCGTTCTACTTATTATAACTACTATACCGGTAAGGTATGGGGCAAGTGCGATCACTATGATTTATGCATCAATGCAGGCCGTTTGGGTGTGGAGTATTCGACGGATATCATTTTGGAGTATGTCAACCGTCTGAAGAAGTAAGCCCTCCGGAAGAGGAAAAGAGAGAGGAGCGAAGCCGCGTCAGACTGACGCGGCTTCGCGCGTATACGGGAACCTTTTGCCGTTCGGCACGTCTGTATCATAAAGGGAACTTCGCTGACATAGGAGGACAGAACAGGAGGGAGCGAAATGAAAAAAGCGGGATGGCTGCTGCTGGCTGTTTTGGCGGCGGTGCTGCTGGGGCTGGGTCTGCGGGGCTGTAGGGGAAATGTGTCGGAGGAACTTGGATATGAGGCCAAGCCGGTTATCTACCTGTATCCGGAGGAAAAGACCGAGGTCAGCGTTAAGCTGTATTACGACGGCGGGCTGACCGCCACTTGGCCGGCGTATGAGGACGGCTGGAACGTGACCGCCTGCCCGGACGGAACCCTGTTTGACGCGCAGGGGAACGAATACTCCTACCTGTTCTGGGAAGGGGTATCGGATACCACGTATGATTTCACCGAGGGCTTTTGTGTAGCGGGGGAGGATACGGCGGCATTTTTGCGGCAGACGCTGGCGCAGCTTGGCTTGACGCCCCGTGAGTATAACGAATTTATCGTGTACTGGCTGCCCAAAATGCAGGAAAACACCTATAATCTGATCGCGTTCCAAGGGGAGGCATATACAGACACGGCAAAGCTGGCGATCGAGCCGCAGCCAGATAGCCTGCTGCGCGTGTTCATGGCGTGGAAGCCGCTTGCACGGCCGGTCACGATCCGCCCGCAGGCGCTGCCGCCGTTTGAACGGATCGGCTTCACGGTGGTAGAGTGGGGCGGTGCGCAGGTGGGATAAAACCGCGCGCGGCTAAAACGGTAGTATGGCGTACAGAGAAGAAAAAGCCTGTTGCAGAAGCTTCTGCAACAGGCTTTTGTATGTATGTTTTATAGCAAGCTTGCTTCCGCTTGCAGGGAAGATTGGATCAGACCTTCTGCGTGTGCTGCACCGCAAGGCTGACCGGCTTCCAGATCAAAACCGAGATGGTGTAATCGATCATGGAGTGGATGACCGTGCCCAGACCGACGAGCAGGACAACACTGGTGAAAAAGCCGTTCTGCAGCTGCTCGGCAGAGAACAGCGAACCGGAAACAAAGAACGGCGTGACGACGAGCACCTCGGCCGCGGCATGGATCAGCGCAATTACCACATTGAATACCATGCTGGAAAGCGGTTTTTCAATGGTTTCGGGGTGACGGCGCAGATACCACGCGCCGAGAAAGGCGAATACAACGTGGGAAGCCGCGCGCAGCGCAATGATGATCGGCGTGGTTACGAAGAAGCCGACAGTTGTGCCGATGCAGACGGCAACCGCAACAGCGGGCGAGATGAACATGGCGAGGAAAATCGCCACGTGGCTGGCCAGTGTAAAGGACATCGGCCCAAGTACGATTTTGGGCATGAACATCGGCACAACAATGCCGATCGCACACAGCACGCCGGCCAGCGCCAGATGATACAAATGCTTATTCTTTGTCATAATTTTCAAAATCCTTTCCGATCTTTTGTGAACAGTCAACAGTATACTGCTGTTTGCGATAGGTGTCAAGACATATGTTAAATAAAAGCCGGGATTGTTCAGCGGGATTTTTTGTGATATAGTGTAAAAACAAAAGGAGGATGACGGATGATCTCGATCGATCGTTTTTCGGAAATACTGGAAGTGCTGGCAGAGGAGCTTCCAACGGATTTTTATGAGCAGCTCAACGGCGGTATTGTGGTCGATCCCCGACGGCCGTTGCACCCGGCGGATGCGCACGGGGATCTGTATATTATGGGGGAGTACCGCATCGATCCGGCCATGGGAAAATATATCGTGATGTATTACGGTTCGTTCCACCGCGTGTTCGGCCATTTGGAGGAAGCGGCGCTGACCGAAGAAATGCGCCGCGTGCTGCGGCATGAGTTTCGTCATCATATGGAAGGACGCGCCGGGGTGCGCGATCTGGAGGCATGGGATGAGGCGCAGATTGCCGCCTACCGTGCGCGGCAGACAGAATAAAAGCGCAGCGTGCTGAAATATGCGTTTCCGAGATGCTGTGCCCTGCTCCTGCCGCGCACGAATGGGGGAGTTGCTTTTGCGCGGTGGTGCAATGAAAAAAGTCAGGCATATGGCCTGACTTTTTTGTATCCATGCTGTAAAAAGCATAAGATTGTGCCTGTGCTGTGTATGAAATCGGCGCGGCGGGTGGTGTTATGGGGCTGTGGCGCTTTGCCAGCTGGGCTTCATGGGCAGATAGGTGGGGCAAAACGGCCGTTCCGGTTGGTATTCCGGCTCGGGATAATGTGGATCGACCGAAACATCGTTCATAAAGTTCGCTTGTCCATCACAGCCCGAAAACAGCCATGTACCGTCCTCCTGCTGTTCCAGAATCCAGTCGAGCGACCAGCCGGCAAGCTGCGGGTCGCTGCCGGTATAGCCGACGGTGACCCGCAAGCGGGTATAGTTCAAATCGGCATACTGCTCTTCATAAAAGACGGCTTCGGTCTGCGCGGTGGTCACATCAATTCCTTGATGAAATGTGGTAGGATAAAACTGATCCGGGTTGAGTGCCATGGGATCGATTTCCGGATTACCGATCTCCTCGCCGCGGAAAAAGACATGGATCGGCGGTTCGTCCGCGTAGCTTGTGCCATTGTACAGCCGTCGGCATTGCTCGGCATAGGCGGCATATTCCGCCTGCGTGACGCTCTCGCGCACAGAGATTTCCGCCATGGGACGCTGCAGCGGTTCGATCAGCGCACGGGCTTCTTCCGGATCGAACGCTGCGGTTTGGATACGGACCGGCTCAAGAACTGTGGATTCCGGTGCACAGGCGCACAGCGGAAGCAGCAGAAGGAGCAGAAGGAGCGGGATAACCAAGCGTTTCATAAAGACACCTCCTCTGTACAGGCGGTGTGCTCACTTGTCGGCATCCAACAGGAAGCCCTGTTCGTGCAGCCCGGCGGTCACACGGTCGAGCGTGGCCCGATCGGGGGCGCGCAGGGTATGCAGATGGATGCCGCCGGTCAGTTCGCACAGGGGACGTGCGCCGGGGGTCAACAGCTTTTCACAAAAGGCATCTGCATCAAAGCGGGAGAAGATATGCAGCGGCGCACAGATCTGCCCGTAGATCGGGTGCTCGACTGTTACATCGATCAACGCGCCACCGCGGTCAACCACAGTGTACAGTTCGTCCCGCAGGCGGCTGTCATCGTGCCGGCAGACGACACGGCATTCCACATAGGTGGGAGCCGCAGGGCTTTCCAGCACGTAGCCGCGTGGTGTGGCCAGCACGGACAGGCCGCCCGCACGCAGCAGGGCAATGTCGCCAACGATGATCTGCCGGCTGACGCCGCACTGTGCCGCCAGCACAGTGGCAGAGACCGGCCCGGTGGCGCCGCTTAGCAGATGGGTGATTTTGGTGCGCCGTTCAGCAGCGTTCATTGCAGTCACTTCCTTAGTACACTTATCATAGCAAAAGCCGGGGGGTTATGCAAGCGAAAGTGATAGAACCGTATAGATGAAGCGGGCGGGGTTTGGGCTGCGAGGTTCTGCTACTTTACGGCAGTGCTGTGCACAAGGCGGAAAAACAAAAAGAGCTATGCATAGGTGCATAGCTCTTTGGTTGCGGTGATAGCTTAGCCGAGCAGATAAATATTGGCGTACTTGACACCCAGATCGTAGGCACGGCTGTGAGAAGAAACCAGAACATCGATCTTGTTGCTCTTGATGGCTCCGCCGGTATCCTCGGCGATGAATACGCCGTAGCCTTCGATATAAACACGGCTGCCCAGCGGAATGACAGAGGAGTCCACTGCGATCGTGCGGCCCTCGGTCGGGGTAGTACCCGAAGCGGTTTTCGCATCGGCTGCGCCGTTGCAAACAGCGCACGGGCAGTAGAAGGTCAGCTTGTAATTGCCGAGCGATTTGGCATTGCTCTTGATCGCTTCGGTAGCCAGAAGGGAGGTGGAGTAGGAAACCGTTTTGGCGGTAACCGGATCGTTCAGCAGCTTATTGTAAGCATCCTTCTTGGCAGTGGCAGCAGCCTGTGCCTGTGCCTGAGCAGCAGCCTCGGCCTTTTTTTGTGCCTCGGCTTCTGCCTTGGCCTTTTTTTGTGCCTCGGCTTCTGCCTTGGCCTTGGAGAGCGCCTGCTCGGCGGTATTGATCTCATCCGAAGTGAGAACCGTGCCGACGGAGGCATTCAGGTTGGAAGAGAGCACCGCTACCGGCTGCTCCAGCGCGGCAGCGCTGACCGAAGCCATCGCGCTGACGGCGAGCGCCGCAGCAATCAGCCGGGACGCATGCTTTCGCAGGGAAATAGACATTTGTGTTACACTCCTAAATCGTCGTGAAAACCCGCGGGGTCGCGGCTCGGTTGTTACCGAATTGTTTTCGTGTTGTTACTGTTTTGTTCTCGATCTGTTTCCGATCTGTAACCTATGATACTTCACAAGCGTGGATTTGTCAAACACTTTCGAACAATTTTGTTCAAGTTATACAAGTCTTTTTTGGGAAAACAGAAAACTCTGTATGGACACACGAAAAAAAGAAGGACATTTTGTAACCAAATCGTAAGAGTGTGAACAATTTGGTTACAAAACCAGAGCTTGTCCGCAGAAGTGGGGAAAGCGGCAGGCCGGCGGTAATATCAGAGGCAGGCAGTGGGGAAAATACAACACAAGCCCTTTGGCGCGGCAACTGGGCGGCGGGGGAAAAGCTGCACCGGTCTACCGGTGCGCTGCCGCTTTGGGGGTGCGCATGGCACAGCGGTTCCGGGAAAAAAGCCTTTACACCTGAGATATGATATGGTATGCTATAAATAAGTGTTTGCAGCCTGTGTGGGGATATTCTGGCATTTCCGCCGGAAACCGGACTGCAGAGCATCCTATATTATATAGTAGAGAAAGACGGACGAACGGGATCGCAGGTCTGTCTTTACGCAGGCGGGGGAGGGACCCGCGTTATTTATATCCATATGAAGTGATAAAGGAAAGTGATAAAACTGTTATGAAGGAAAAACTGAAAATCATACCGCTCGGCGGTTTGAATGAGATCGGCAAAAACATGACCGTAATCGAGTACGGCGGTGATATCATCGTGATCGACTGCGGTGTGGCTTTCCCGGATGACGATATGCTGGGCGTTGATCTGGTCATTCCGGATACGACTTATCTCAAGCGCAACTTGAACAAGCTGCGCGGTTATGTCATCACCCATGGGCATGAGGATCATATCGGCGCGATCCCGTATGTGCTGCGTGAGTGCAATGCTCCGGTTTACGCCACCCGGCTGACCTGCGGGATCATCGAAACCAAGCTTTCCGAGCATAAAATGCCGCAGAAGGTTCGGCTCAACCATGTCCGCGCAGGAGATACGATCAAACTGGGATGCTTTAAGGTGGAGTTTATCCACACCAACCATTCGATCGCGGATTCGGTTGCGCTGGCCATCACTACGCCGCTGGGTACGATTCTGCACACGGGTGACTTCAAGATCGACCTGACGCCGGTTTCGGGGGAAATGATCGATCTGGTGCGCATCGGCGAGCTGGGCAAAAAGGGTATTCTGGCTCTGATGAGTGATTCGACCAACGTGGAACGGCCGGGCTATACGCCGAGCGAGAAGATCGTTGGCAAGTCGCTGGAGAAGTTCATTATGGAAAGCGATCAGCGCATCATTATTGCCACGTTTGCCTCCAATGTATCCCGATTGCAGCAGATTTTGGACATTGCGGCTAAGGCCGGGCGCAAGGTGGCGGTATGCGGCCGCAGTATGGAGAAAATATCCAAGGTTGCGACAGAGTTGGGCTATTTGCAGGATACCGGAAAGGTAATGATCGACATTTCCGAGATCAAGCGGTATCCCCGCAGCCGCCTGATTATTGTGTCCACCGGGTCGCAGGGCGAGACCATGTCGGCGCTGTACCGTATGGCATACGGCAGCCATAAGCAGGTGGAGGTCAGCGCCGGTGACCGCATCCTGATCGCGGCTTCCGCGATTCCGGGCAACGAAAAGTCGGTCAATAATATGGTGAACGAGCTGTACAAGCAGGGTGCCGAGGTTATTTATGACCGCTCTGCTGCGATCCATGTATCCGGCCACGCCTGTCAGGAAGATTTGAAGATGATGCTCGGATTGGCACGTCCCAAGTATTTTATCCCCGTACACGGCGAATACCGTATGCTGATGCAGCATGCCGGTCTGGCTCGTGAGATGGGTGTGCATCCCAAAAATATTCTGGTCACGGAAATCGGCCGTCCGGTCGAGATCAGCGAGAATTCTGCGCGGTTGGGCAATCCCGTGCCTGCCGGCCGCCTGTTGGTGGATGGTCTCGGGATCGGTGACGTCGGCACGGCAGTGCTGCGCGACCGCAAGCATTTGTCCGAGGACGGCTTGCTGGTTGTTGTTGTAACCGTGGATGCAACCACAGGTGTGGTTATTGCCGGACCGGATATTGTATCCCGCGGCTTTGTCTATGTGAAGGAAGCCGAGGCCTTGATGGAGGAGCTGCGTATGATCTCGCAGATGGCGCTCGACCGCTGTGCGGTGGAAAATCTGCGCGATTGGAACAGCCTCAAATCAGCAATCAAGGGCGATGTAAGCGATTATCTGTTCAAAAAGACCAAGCGCAGCCCGATGGTGCTGCCGATCATTATGGAAATCTGAAAACCGTACGGTTTGGGCGGCTTCTGCCATGGTGCAGAAGCCGCCTTTTTGCCTGTATCTGAATTGGCCGGAAATCCTTTGACGATGCATCGGGTATCTGCTATACTGAGCGTAACAACCGAACGGGGAGGGCTGCATGATGCAGGCAAAACGGGTCTGGGCGATGTATTGGAGCGCGACAGGAACGACGAAACAGGTGGTTACGACGGTTGCGGAGCGGATGGCAGCGGTGTTGGAGCTGCCGCTCGAACGGTATGATTTTACCTTGCCGGGTGCGCGTGAAGCCGTGCCGGACTTTACTGCGGCGGATGTGGTTGTGTTCGGAACGCCAACGTATGCGGGGCGTGTTCCTAACGTGCTGCTCAAGTATTTGGCAGTGGTGCAGGGAAATGGTGCGGCGGCAGTGCCGGTCGTCACCTTTGGAAACCGTGCGTTTGATGATTCGCTGATCGAGCTGCGCGATATTTTGCGGGGGAATGGATTTCTGCCGTTCGCGGCGGCGGCGTTCGCCTGCGAGCATTCGTTTTCGACCAGGCTGGCTGCCGGGCGGCCGGATGCGGAGGATCTGCAGCTGGCGGAACGGTTTGCGGAGCAGGCCGCTGCGCGGGTCCCCTCTCTGACGGCGGATATCCCGGTAGTGGCAGTACCCGGCCGGGCACCGGAAGAGCGTATTTATTATCAGCCGCGCGACCGTGCGGGTGCGCCGGTCGATATCCGCAAGGTCAAGCCAAAGACTGCTGACAGCTGTGATGACTGCGGCCTGTGTGCCCTTGTTTGCCCGATGGGCTCGATCGACCCGCAGCATGTGCGAAATTATTTGGGGATCTGCATTAAGTGCGGGGCGTGCATCAAAAAATGTCCGCACGGTGCCAAATATTACGATGATCCCGGCTATCTATACCATAAAACCGAGTTGGAAGAAGGATATGTGCGCCGTGCCGCAGTCAGCCTGTTTGTGTAGGCGGCGGATGTGCGGTGCGGCAAGAAAAGGCCCCGCCGGTATACTGCATGATGCAGTATACCGGCGGGGTCGGCTGCGTGGATAGGGGGTGCGAGGAGGGATGCCGGTCACAGTCCTTTCATGGTCAGTGCGATGCGGTGGCTTTTGGGATCGACCGACAGCACGGAAACCTCGACAATATCGCCGACGGTCACAACCTCGGCGGGATGCTTGATAAAGCGGTCGCAAAGCTGGGAAATGTGAACCAGACCATCCTGATGCACGCCGATATCAACAAAAGCGCCGAAGTCGGCCACGTTGCGCACGGTGCCTTTGAGCCGCATGCCCGGCTTGAGATCGTTCAGATCCAGAACATCCGAGCGCAGCATCGGGGGCGGCAGTTCATCGCGCGGGTCGCGGCCGGGCTTGAGCAGCTCAGTGATGATGTCGCGCAGGGTGGGAATACCCACGCCGCAGCGGGCTGCGGTGTCATCCTCGCCGCGCTGCTGCACACGTGCGGGCAGATCGCGGATGCGGCCCTGTGCGGCGTCGTCCGCCGTATAGTCGCAAAGGGTGAGCAGTGTATGGGCTGCGACGTAGGCTTCGGGATGCACGGCGGTGCGGTCGAGCAGCTCGGCGCTGTCCGGCACGCGAAGAAAACCGGCGCACTGCTCAAAGGCTTTGGGACCTAACCCTTTTACCTTGTGCAGCTGTTTGCGGCTGGTAAATTTCCCATTTTGCTCGCGGTAGAGGGTGATGTTTTTGGAAACCGCATTGGTAATACCCGCTACACGGCTGAGCAGTGCGGGAGAGGCGGTGTTCAGATCAACGCCGACCGCATTGACGCAGTCTTCTACGACACCGTTCAGCGTTTCGCTGAGACGGGACTGCGGCATATCATGCTGGTATTGTCCGACCCCGATCGCCTTGGGGTCGATTTTGACCAGCTCTGCCAACGGATCCTGCAAGCGCCGGGCGATTGAAACGGCAGAACGCAGGGAAACATCAAAGTCTGGAAATTCTGCAGCGCCGAGTTCGGAGGCAGAGTATACCGAAGCGCCGGCTTCGGATACCACCATATAATCGATGCCGCCGCCGTATGACCGGATGAAATCGGCCACGAACTGTTCGCTCTCCTTGGAGGCCGTGCCGTTGCCGATGGCGATACAGGTGATGCGATGGCGGTCACACAGGCGGCGCAGCGTGCGGCAAGCCTCCTCGGTTTTGCGATGCGGCGGCGTGGGATAGATGACGCCGGTTTCGAGCACCTTGCCGGTGGCGTCCACAACGGCAAGCTTACAGCCGGTACGGTAGGCGGGGTCAAAGCCGAGCGTGACACGGCCGCGTACCGGGGGCTGCATCAGCAGCGGGCGTAGATTGAGTGCAAAGGTGCGGATAGCCTGTTCATTGGCTGCATCAGTCAGCTCGCTGCGCAGCTCGCGTTCGAGTGAGGGGAAGAGCAGGCGGCGCCAACAGTCTGTGCAGACAGCACGCAGAAAATCTCCGTAAGGATTTTTGGGATGCAGCAGGGTACGGGTGACTGCGGCAACAGCCTCGCTTTCATCTGTGTCCAGCGTAACCTTGAGCTTGCCCTCTTTTTCGCCGCGGTTGACGGCAAGCACGCGGTGGCTTTGCAGACGGCGGATCGGCTCGGCAAAGTCATGGTACATGGTGTAAACGGTGTCGTTTTCGTCCGTACCGGCGGTGCGAAGCACGCCGGTGCGGTGCAGCAGCGCACGCAGGCGGCCGCGCAGGGCTGCGTCGTCTGACAGGTCTTCCGCAATAATGTCGCCCGCACCGGCAAGTGCGGCTTCGGCGGTTTCCACACCCTTTTCCGGATGAATATAGGGCTTTGCCAGTGCTTCGAGCACAGGGGAGGTATTGCGTGCCGCAGTGATCGCCGCTGCGAGCGGCTCCAGCCCTTTTTCCCGCGCAATAGATGCACGGGTGCGCCGTTTGGGGCGATAGGGGCGGTATAGGTCATCCAGTGCGGCAAGCGTTTGCGCCGCTGCGATCGCCGCGGCAAGTTCAGCGGTCAGCTTGCCCTGTGATTCAATCGCATGCTGCACTTCCATGCGGCGCTCCTCTAGCCCGCGTAAGTATGCGAGCCGGTCGGCAAGCCGGCGGATGGTCTGGTCATCCATTGTGCCGTGCATTTCCTTGCGGTAGCGCGCGATAAACGGCACAGTATTGCCATCATCGAGCAGCTTGACCACGTTTTCCACATATTGCTCTTTTTGCCCGAGCTCGCGGGCAAGGGTTTGTATCATGCTTTCCATAGGACACTCCTTTACAGCTGAAAGTATTGTATCATATTTTCTGCGCCGGGAAAACAAAAACCGCACGGGGAAACCGTGCGGGAAGAATAGCAGTTACAGAAATACCGTCTGCACCAGAAACATGTACAGCACAGTGCCTACGCCGATGGAAAGCAGGTTGTTGCGTTTCCACACATGCAGCAGCGCGGTTACGGCGATGCACAGCAGTTCGGGCAGCCCGTGCGGAGCGGCTGACCAGCTGACGTTTTTGACGCAGTATACCACCAGCAGGGCAATCACAGCGGGCGGTAAGGTTTCGCCCAGATAACGGATGATCGGCGGGATGGGCTTTTTGCCGTTGAACAGCAGGAAAGGGGCGAGCCGCGTGGCAAAGGTGCATATGGCGGCAACGGCGATCATAGCCAGTGTGCGGGTAAAGGTCATTTTGCCACCTCCCCGGAAAAACGGCTGCGCAGCGCTGCCAGCATAACGCAGATGGCGAGCATGGCGGGCAGGATGAAATTGTCCGGACCGAGCAGAAGCAGTGACAGGGCGGCAGCCCCCAGGCCGAGAAAGGCGGGGATGTGGCATTTTGTACTTTTCCACTGCTCAACAAAAATTACAGTGAACAGGGCAGTCATGGCAAAATCAATGCCGGTCGAATTGAACGGCAGCACACCGCCGATCACCGCGCCGATCACGGAACCGGCGATCCAATAGCTATGGTCGAGCAGGGCGATCCAGAACCGCATGGCGGCAGGGTCGATGCCGGCAGGCGTTTGCAGCGAGCACAAAAGGGAATAGGTTTCGTCTGTCAGGGAGAAGATCATGTACCACTTGCGCCGGCCCATCTGGTGAAAGGTTTCCAGAAAGGATAGTCCGTAAAAAATATGGCGGCAGTTGAGCAGCAGGGTCATAACCGCAACGGTGAACAGCGAAGCTTTGGCTGCCAGCAGGGAAACCAGCAGATACTGTCCGGAGCCGGCATAAATCGTCAGGCTGGCGAAAAATGCCCACGGCGGCGCAAAACCGGCATCGCGCAGCATCACGCCAAAGGCGAAACCGATGAACAGATAGCCGCACAGCACAGGGATGGTGGCGGCAAAAGCGGGACGAAATGCTTTTTTCATGAGGAAACCCTCTTTCAGTATAGAAATGGGCAGTAAAAAAGCGCCCCGCAAAGGGCGCTTGGCAGTTCAACGTAAGCGCTGATCAGATCGCGCGGGTTACCTTGCCGGAGCGGAGGCACCGAGTACATACGTTGATATGGCGGGGAGTACCGTCGACCAGAGCCTTCACTCGACGAACGTTCGGCTTCCAGGTTCGGTTGGAACGACGATGAGAGTGAGAGACCTGAATACCAAAGGTCACGCCCTTGCCGCAAATATCGCACTTTGCCATTTTCCTGCACCTCCTTCTCTGGTTCATTGCATAGCGGATATTATAATACCATAACAGGGGGTAAAATGCAAGCGGTTTTTTAAGAAAAAGCAGGATTTTTCAAGTTTTGCCGGTGCTGCGTCGGAAAACATTGAAAAGCGGGCAAAATAGGGGTATAATACCAATATCAGAATACCTGCCATTGCGGAAGGGAGCATGTTGTATGCAGTTAAAGGAGTTCGGCGTCAGCTTGGGCGACCTGATCCATGAGTTTAATTTCGAGGTCGTTTACGGGCCGGAAGGGTTTGAAAAAAACGAGATCACCAAGGATGACGTCAACCGGCCCGGTTTGCAGCTGGCGGGATTTTTCGATTATTTTGATCCCAACCGTATCCAGATCATGGGTAAGGTGGAATCCAGCTATGTCGAGCGGATGTCGCCCGAGGATCGCTTTGCCAGCTTTGAGCGCTTGTTTTCCACCGGCATCCCTGTGCTGATCATTTCGCGCAATATCGAGCTGTTTCCGGAATGCTTGGCCGCGGCACAGCAGTGCGGCGTTCCTATTCTGCGCACCAATGAGTTTACCTCGACCATTATGAGTGCGATTATCGCCTCGCTCAAGGTCAATCTGGCGCCGCGCGTTACCCTGCACGGCGTGCTGATCGAGATTTACGGCGAAGGCGTGCTGCTGCTTGGCGATTCGGGTGTCGGTAAATCCGAAACGGCAATTGAGCTGGTCAAGCGCGGACACCGGCTGATCGCAGATGATGCGGTGGAGATCAAGCGTGTGTCGGACAAGACGTTGGTCGGTACTGCGCCTGAGGTTATCCGGCACTTTATTGAGCTGCGCGGTATCGGCATTGTGGATGTGCGCCGTATTTTCGGCGTTGGCGCGATCAAGATGACCGAAAAAGTAGAGCTTGTCATCAACCTCGAACCGTGGGAGGAAGGCAAACAGTACGACCGTCTCGGTCTGGACGGACAAACTACCTCGATTTTGGATATTGCGATCCCCAGCCTGACGATTCCGGTCAAGCCCGGACGAAATCTCGCGGTTATCATTGAAGTTGCTGCAATGAATGACCGGCAGAAAAAGATGGGCTTCAATGCGGCGAAGGAACTGCAGGAGCGCATGATTAAACAGTACGGAAATTAAGAGAAGTGCAGCAGGCGGGACAGGCGCCCCGCTTTGGAGGGAAATCGCCGCTTTGCGGCGATTTTCTGTTATTTTCACCTCCGGCAAAAGGAGGATGCGTGGAACGCATTGGAAGGGGAGCAAAAAAACATATGCAAATTGCAGCGGATCTGCATACACACACCATTGCCAGCACCCATGCCTATTCTACTCTTTATGAGATGGTCTGCGGTGCAAAAAACAAGGGGTTTACGGCGATCGCGATTACTGACCATGGGCCGGATATGCACGATGGCCCGCATGAATGGCATTTTTCCAATTTGGATATCGTACCGCGTGTGATCGAAGGCGTGACCGTGATCCGGGGGATCGAGTTCAATATCCGCCCGGGCGGCGCACTTGACAATATCAGCGAAAAAAGCCTGCGGCCGATTGAGTTCGCGCTGGCCTCGTTCCATGAGTGCTGCTTTGCCCCGTCCACCCGGTCGGCCCATACCGAGGCGCTGGAGGCAGTGCTGCATGATCCGCGTGTAAACGCGCTGGGGCATCCGGGTAATGCGCTGTTTGATTTTGATAAGGAATATATTATTTCGCGCTGCAATGATTGCGGCAAGCTGGTGGAAATCAACGGCAATTCGTTTGCGATCCGCAAGGGCAGCAGGGAAAACTGCACCGAGATCGCCCTGTTGTGCAAACGGTATGAGGTGCCGATCGTAGTGAACAGCGATTCCCATATTGCATACCGGGTGGGGCATGTGGATCAAGCGCTGCGCATGTTGGAAGAGATCGGCTTTCCGGAGGAACTGGTGGTAAACAGCAGCCGGACAAGGCTGGAAGCGTATTTCCGCGGGCGCGGCCTGCATATTTTCGAAGAATAATAAAAAACAGGGAGGAACGGTTATGCGGATAGGCATTGATTTGGGCGGAACATCGGTCAAGGCGGCATTGTGTGAAGAGGACGGGACCCTGCTGGCAAAGCAGAGCACACCCACCCGCACCGGGGATGCACCGGGGCTGTGCGCGGATATGAAGCTGCTGGCGCTGGCCCTGTGCGGCGAACGCGGGATATCGCCTGACCGGATCACAAGCATTGGCATTGGCGTGCCTGGATCATTCGATAAGCAGACGTGCACGCTGAAATTCGGAACGAATCTGGGAATGAACAACGTTTGCTTTGCAGATGCCTTCCGTCCGGAATTCGCCTGTGCGGTACAGCTGGATAATGATGCGAACTGTGCGGCGCTGGGCGAGGCAACAGCAGGAGCGGCGCGCTCTGCCCGCAATATGCTGATGGTCACGCTGGGCACCGGCGTGGGCGGCGGTATCATTATCGACGGCAAGCTGTATACCGGGTGCAACGGCATTGCGGGCGAGCTGGGACATATTGTGATCCGGCAAAACGGCGAGCCTTGCAACTGCGGCCGCAAGGGCTGTCTGGAGGCATATGCTTCGGCGGCTGCGTTTGTCAAGTTTGCAGAGCGTGCGCTGGCGGACGGACGGGAGAGTGTGCTCAGCCGTGATGCGGGTCATTTGAATGCCAAGATGATCTGCGACGCGGTGGATGCGGGCGATGCGCTGGCGCGTGAACTGTTTGCGGACTATTGCGAGAACCTGTCCGGCGGTCTGGCGACCTTTATCAACATTTTTCAGCCGGAAACGATCGTGCTTGGCGGTGGTCTGGCGGGGTATGGTGAAAAGCTGTTGGAGCCGCTGCGCCGGCTGACGTTTCCGCAGACCTTCCGCAGCGACGTGCGCAATACGGAGATCGTATGCGCCTCACTCGGCAATGATGCCGGTCTGATCGGGGCAGCCATGCTGTAAGCGGCTGGCAGTTCACCGGCAAGACAGGGGTGCAAAGAAAGCAAATTAGGATGTTTGGCACACCATTGAGCCTGTCGGGAAAACAAAGTTTTCCGACAGGCTCAGCGGAGGTGCATGCCCTCAGTTTTGGTGCATTTGCACGGCAAATGCTGTTTCGGTGCGCTGCCGCGCATGTTGCTGATACTTGCCCACAAAATACTTTGTTGATAAGCGGAATGGTGCGTTTGACGCACCATTTTTGTCGTTAAAACAAAGGGATAACCTTTGATACAGATTTGTAATATTACAACTGTGTCGCATTTTTGTGTCATACATTGCGGTGGCTGTCAGTTTGTGATAAAATGTGTCCGATATAGACAAGAACTGCAGTAAACGACACGGAGGTCCGGCATGCGATTCAAACAATTTTGTGCCTTGTGCGGTGCAGCGATTTATATAATGTCAGCAGGTGCGGCGGCAGCGGAGGTCACCGTGCGGCAGCCGGTAAGTGTGGCAGCGGAAGCGGCTGGCGAAGCGATGGATCCCGGCTTGCTGTCGGAAGCTCCGCCGGTGGCGCGTGCGCTCAAGGTCGTACCGTCGGCGCATAAAGTGAAGGTAAACGGCAAGGCTGTGCGCCCGCAGGTGTATAATATTGACGGCAACAATTATTTTAAGCTGCGTGATGTGGCGTATCTGCTGAACGGTACCACTTCAACCTTCAATGTGGTGTGGGACAGTGCAAAAAACGCAGTGGATCTGCGATCCGGGCAAAAATATGTTGCCGAGGGTGATGAGATGACCGTTGCGGCGGCGGCACCGCTTAAGGTGCAGGCCTCTACCGCGCGCGTCCTGCTGGACGGCAGCGGCATTGTGATCAAGGGCTATAATATTAACGGCAACAACTACTATAAAATTGCGGATGTATCTTCTGCGCTTGGTTTCACGGCGGCGTATGATAAAGCAACTACCACGGTACATATCAACACCCCTGCCGCTCCCGATCCGGATCCCGAGCAGGGGGACGGACAAACGCCGGAACCGCCTGCTGAGAATTTTGTGACCGGCGTATACCGGGTGAAGGTGGACAGCAGTCTGTCGATCCGTTCGGGGCCGGGCAAGGACTATGCGGTGATCGGCAGCCTGCGCAACGGGGAAGAGATCGTGGTGGACGGGATATCAGCCGGCTGGGCACATCTCAAGGAACAAGGGGTGGCTTCGCGTTATTGCAGCGCAGATTATTTGATTCGTGTGCGCGACTACGATGCTGATACTCCAACGCCTGGACCCGAACCGGCGCCACAGCCGGAGCCTGCGCCGGAGGAGTTTACGCCCGGTGTGTATCAGGTAAAGGCGAGTGACTGGCTGTCGGTTCGTTCCGGACCGGGGCGGACATATACGCTGGTGGGCCGGCTGCTCGGCGGGGCAGAGGTCGTAGTGGTGGATATCACGGATGGCTGGGCACAGATTTTGAGTGAAGATGGCGCACAGAAGCGTTATTGCAGTGCGGATTATCTGACTCGCCTGCGGGATTATGATGCGGATGACGAGACGCCGGAGGATCCGGTCAAGCCGCCCCGCACCTCGCATCTGGACGGGCGTATGACCGTGATTTTGGATGCGGGTCACGGCGGCAGTGATATCGGTGCGCACAATGAGGATCAGTCGCTGGATGAAAAGCATGTGAATCTGTTTGTGGCGCAGTATCTGCGTGAATATCTGCAGCAGGCGGGAATGCGGGTCATCATGGTGCGTGAAACCATGGAAGAGGGCAGCTCGCTGTCCCTGCGCAAAACGGTGATGGAGCGCTATGCGGCATCGGCCGACCTGTTTTTCAGTGTGCACCACAACGCGGCGAATACAGTTGCACGCGGGGCGGAGGTGCTGGCGCAAATCTCGGATAAAAACGGCGGCCCGACAAAAATACTGGGTGAAGCATTGCTGCGTGAATACGAGAAGCTGGGTGTGCCGATCCGGTCGGTTGTATTCCGTGCAGGCAGCAGCGGCAGCGATTATTATTACACCAACCGCGCAGCGGCGGCATTGCAGATTCCGGCGCTGACCAGTGAGTTCTGCTTTATTGACAACGTGGAGGATCAGCTGTTTATTGACAGCGATGAGGATTTGCAGCGTGAGGCGCGTGCACAGGCGGACGCGATCCGGTATTATTTTACACAGGTGGATTATTGATCGAAAAGGAGCTTACAGCAATGACAGAAAGAGCCGAGCAGGCGCAGCGCCTGCACAACATGGGGTACAACTGTGCGCAGGCAGTGACCTGTGCTTACTGTGATCTGGTCGGACTGGATGCGGAAACCGCTTATAAAATGGCGGAGGGCTTCGGTTTGGGCATGGGTATGATGGAGGTGTGCGGCGCACTGACCGGCGCGTTCATGCTGCTAGGAATGCAGGACAGCGCCGGGACGGCGCATCCGGGCGCAACCAAAGGACGTACATACAAAACCGTGAAAGGGCTTGCAGCGGAATTCCGTGAGCAAAACGGTACGATCCTTTGCCGTGAGCTGAAAGGTGTGACCGATGGTACGGTGCGCCGTTCGTGCGCAGGGTGCATTGAGGATGCCTGCCGGCTGCTGGAGAGCCGATTGGAAAAATAAAGTGTTCCCGCGGATGTCAAGGCATCTGCGGGAATTTTTTTATCTTTCGTTCGACAAAGTTCGACCGAACCTGCCCATACTGGTGCGTACAATGAAGAACAGGGGTCTTTGGGAAAGATCCGGCGCTGCGCAAAATTGCGGAAGGACCTGCAGCGCTGTCAGTAAGAGAAATTGTCGGGAAAAGGAGGGGAAAATGCTTCAATACATGGTTATGCAGCACCACAGGCGCAACAGATCACATATGGCATTGCGTTGCTTGATAACGGCGCAGAGATGGACAGCATAAGTGATATTCTGCCGAATCTGCAGCAGACAGTCAGCCTTGCAGCGATGCTGCAGGAACATGGGGTGGCGGCAGAGCATTTCCGCGATGTGGTTGCGGATTATTTGAACAGGTAAAATGCTGTGCAAAAACGCGGCAGAGCCGAAAACAGGCTCTGCCGCGTTTTTGCAGCCGGAATCAAAATTGAAACAGAATGCCGCAGACTGCACCGGCCAGAATAAACCAGATGGGATGCAGGCGCGGCAGTTTGCGGATGCCAAGCGTGAGTAGCAGGAAAAAAAGGATTGCCGGAAGGTTGAACACGGCGGATAGGTTGGAAAGGCCGGTCCAACGCTCGGTGTGCAGCAAAGAGACGGCAAACACTTCAAACATCGCGCCGAAAATCAATCCGGCAGATGCGGGACGCAGGCCGTAAAACGCGTGCTGCACCAGCGGCGAGCTGCGAAAACGGGTGAGTGCGCGTGCGACCAGTAGGATGATGACCACCGAAGGAAGCACAAGTGAGGTGGTGGCGACCAGCGCGCCGGGGATACCGGCGGCATGGTAGCCGGCATACGTGGCGGTATTTACACCGATTGGGCCGGGGGTGGATTCGGATACGGCGATCATATCCAGCAGATCGTTTGGGGTAAACCATGGGTAGCGAAGGGAGACTTCTTTCAAAAACGGCAGTGTAGCCAGACCGCCGCCGACTGCGAACAGACCGGTTTTGAAAAATTCCCAAAACAGCTGAAGATAAATCATGTGCGCGGCCTCCGAAACAATCCGATCAGGATGCCGCCGGCGGCGGCAAACAGCACCATGCCCACCGGCGAAGCCCCGAAAAAGGCAACAGCGGCAAAGGTGATCAGCAGGATCAGTGCTGTCGGCAGATCGGTAACGCCTTTTTTGGCCATTTTCCATACAGATTGCAGAACCAGAGCGCAAACGGCAATACGAATACCGGCAAAGGCATGCTGCACGATGGCAAGATGGGCGAACTGCTGGATGCAGGCAGCGATGGTGATGATAATGACGATCGAAGGGAAGATGATGCCTGCGGTTGCGGCAACGGCTCCTGCGATACCGGCCTGCTTGCTGCCGATAAATGTAGCAGTATTCACGGCAATGACCCCCGGCGTGCACTGACCGATGGCGTAATAATCCATCAGCTCATCTTCGGTTGCCCAGCCGTGCCGTTCGACGATCTCACGCTGCAAAAGCGGCAGCATGGCATAGCCGCCGCCGAAGGTACAGACACCGACGCGTGCAAAGGTTAAAAATAAATCAAAATAGGGATGCAACGGGCGGACAGCTCCTTTCTGTGCGGTTTCAGTATACACTATTTTGCAGGATACCGCAGTAAAATATCCGTAAAATTATGCGGGGCGCGTTGTTTTACGGGATGATCTCGATCCAGTAACCGTCCGGGTCGGTGATGAAATAGATCCCCATGGCGGGGTTTTCGAAGCAAATGCAGCCCATTTCCTGATGTTTTTGGTGGGCAGCATCAAAATCGTCCACCCGAAGGGCAAGGTGGAATTCGTTGTCTCCCAGATTGTAGGGACGCTCCCAGTCGTGCAGCCAGGTCAGTTCGAGCTGATGCGGGGTGCAGCCATCCCCCAGATATACGATGATGTAGCTGCCGTCTGCGGCAGAGATCCGGCGGGTTTCGGTTAAACCAAGGGCTTTCTGATAAAAGGCGAGCGAGCGCTCCAGATCCAGTACATTGAAATTGTTGTGTGCGAACGTGAATTGCATAAAGGTCAGCTCCTTTAGATTAGTGAACACACTGTAACACGTTTTCAAGGCATTTACAATGTGCCTATACGATTTTTGTTTACTTTGCCGGAGGAGGATGCTATAATTAGCCTGTATATTTGCGTCCGGAGAAGGGGGACGGGATGATTGAAAAAACACTTGAAAAGATCACTCCAGCCGGGAAGTAACCTGTTTTTCCTGCTTTTCCTGTTGTTTGCCGGTGGCGCACTGTATTTTTCGCTGCCGTATGGCATACTTGGTATGGCGGTTTGTGTATTACTGCGCGTGATTTCGCTGCACAGCGATGCCCAGCGCAAACGCCATGTGCAGGAATTGATGGATAATATCGAAGTCGAAGGCGGAGAGATACACCCCGCGGTAACGCGTTCGCCGCTGCCGACGGTGGTTGCGCTGGCCACGACCGGCGAAATCGTGTGGGCAAACGACAGCTTTGAAGCGCTTTGCGGGCGGTCGGTATCCGCGCAGCAGGTGCATCTGACCGAATTGGCGCCGACATTTGAAACGCGCTGGCTGATCGAAGGCAAAAGCGAGTTCCCGGGGGAGCTGCGCATGGGCCGGCGTGCGTATCATGTATTCGGTGACATGGTGCCCGGCGGTGCAGGGCAGATGATGATGCTGCATTTTATCGATTGCACCGATTTTGTTCATCTGCGTGATGAGGCGGAAACGCGTCATCCGGCAATTGCTATTATTGCGATCGACAATTATGAAGAGCTGATGAAAAATGTAACCGATACGGAAAAATCCAATATCCTTGCGGGGATCGATAAACGGTTGTCCGCATGGACCAAGGATTGCAGCGCAGTGCTGCGCAAGTTTGACCGGGACAAGTATATTTTCATCATTGAAAACGCTGAATTGGACAAGCTGACCGCCCGCAAGTTTATGGTATTGCAGGAGGTTCGGGATATCCAGAACCGGGAAGGCGTGGTGGCAACGCTGTCGATCGGTATCGGCAAGGACGGCGAAACCTTGGCGGAGAGTTATCAGTACGCCGGGTTGGCGATCGATATGGCGCTGTCCCGCGGCGGCGATCAGGCGGTCATCAAAAACCGGTATACCTTTGAGTTTTACGGCGGCCTGAGTGAGGAACTGGAAAAACGCACCAAGGTCAAAAGCCGCGTGGTTTCCAATGCGCTCAGCCAGTTGATCCGCGATTCTTCGCAGGTGCTGGTGATGGGGCATCGCAACAGCGATATGGATGCGATCGGCGCGGCGGCCGGTATGGTGTGTGCCGCACGCGTGAAGGGAAAACAGGTGCACATTGTAGTGGATCAGCAGCACACGATGGCGACCGATCTGATCGAGCGGCTGGAAAGCCTGCCGGAATATAAGGATGTGTTCATCAGCGCAGAGGATGCCATGATCCTGTGCGATTACAACACGCTGCTTATCGTGGTAGACGTAAACCGCCCGGGCTATGTGGAGAGCGAGGCGCTGCTGCAGTCCATCAATAAGGTGGCAGTCGTCGATCACCACCGCCGCGCGGCGGATTATATCGAAAATGCGGTGGTATCACTGCATGAACCCTATGCTTCATCGGCGTCCGAGCTGGTCAGCGAGCTGCTGCAGTATATGGTGCCGACCAATGAAATCCTGACGGGCGAAGCGGAGGCCATGCTGGCCGGTATTTATCTGGATACCAAGGGCTTCTCTACCCGTACCGGTGTGCGCACTTTTGAAGCAGCAGCGTATCTGCGGCGTGCAGGCGCGGAGGTAAGTGATGTCAAACGCCTGTTCCAGTATAGCTTTGACCAGTATATGGAGCGGCAGAAGCTGATTTCTTCGGCGCGGAGCTGCGGACAGGGTGTGATTTTTGCACTGACCGCGGAAGAGGTTGACCGCATTACGGCGGCACAGGCGGCGGATGAGCTGCTCAGCATTGTGGGCACGCGCGCGAGCGTGGTAGCATTTCGCAGCGGCGCAGATATGGCGGTGTCGGCCCGGGCGGCAGGTCAGGTCAATGTGCAGCTGCTGATGGAGCGGCTGGGCGGCGGCGGCAATCATTCTGCGGCAGGGGCACAGCTGAAAAACACAACGCCTGAAGAGGCAGATCGCATGATCATGCAGGCGATTACCGGCTATTTTGCCGATCAGGAAACCGAAAAAGCGGAAGACCGATGAGCTTCTGCCTTACATATTTGAGTTTTTTATGAAAAAGGAGCAATACGAACATGAAAGTGATTTTGACTGCCGATGTAAAGGGCAAGGGCAAGAAGGGCGACCTGATCGAGGTCAGCGAAGGATACGGACGCAATTTCCTGATGCCGCGCGGTCTGGCAGAGCCTGCCACAACGGATAATTTGAATGTAAAGAAGGCAAAGGATGAAGCGCATGCGCGCAAGGTGGCGCTGGAGCAGCAGGCTGCGCGGGAAGCGGCGGAAAAGCTCAAGGTCAGCCCGGTTAAGGTGCCGGCCAAGGGCGGCGCAGGCGGCCGTCTGTTCGGCGCAGTGACCTCTAAGGAAATTGCGGAGGAGCTGAGCCGCCAGTACGGCTTGCAGGTGCCTAAGCAGAAAATCGTGCTGGAAGAGCCGATCAAGACCTTTGGGGTGCATCGCGTGAAGGCAAAGCTGTATCAGGATATTGCAGGTGAGATTCTGGTGCAGGTGGTAGAAGCCTGACGGCTTTCGATTGGAACATACCGTTCCGATCGAGGGAACCCAGCCGCGCAAAGCGCGGACAGGGTTTGGGACTGCGAAAAGTTCCGTTACACGAAACTTTTCTTCGTCAGAAGTATAAAAAGCCACGCACTTGTCGCGGCTTTTTATGAAACTATCCGCTTCGAGGATGGTTTCTGAATGAATATCGTGCATGGCGCGTATTTTCCATTCTCCATTTTTAATTTTCCATTCGAAAGGTGGTGCGGTTTTGGATGAGCTTCTGATGCGGCAGGTGCCGCAGGATCTGACGGCAGAGCAGTCGCTGCTGGGCGCGATGCTGGTCGATCCGAACTGCATTCCCGAGGTAATTGAGCAGGTGCGCGCGGATGATTTCTACGCGGATGAGAACAAGCGCATCTTTGAAACGATCTATTCCATGTTTAACGGCGCACAGCGGATCGACCCGGTCACGGTGCTGGATATGCTCACGCGCATGGGGTATTATGACGAAGCGGGCGGCCGTGCCTATCTGTTCCAGTTGATGGAAGTGACGCCGGGCGCACGCAATGTGGGTGAATATGTGCGTATTGTGCGCGACAAAAGCCTGCTGCGCCAGTTGGCCGATGCCGGCGGCGAGATCCAGCAGCACGCATTGGAAGCGCACGGCGAAGCATCGAGCATTGCAGAATTGGCCGAACAGCGTATTTACAGCATCCGGCAGGGACGGGAAATTAAGGGACTGTCCAAGCTGAGCGAGGTCATTGCCGATCTGTATACCGAGCTGGATGAGCGCGCCAAGTCGGACAGTGATATTCCCGGTATGTCCACGGGCTTCCATGCACTGGATACCGCGCTGACCGGTTTGAATAAATCCGACCTGATTTTGATTGCGGCTCGTCCCGGCATGGGCAAAACGGCGTTTGCGCTGAATATTGCCCTTAATGCCGCAAAGGCAAGTGTAAAGGATAAGCCGCGCGGTTATAAGAAGGGCACGGGGGTCTGCGTGTTCCAGTTGGAAATGGGTAAGGAGCAGCTCGCCAGCCGCTTTTTATCCAGCGAGGCGCTGATTGAATCGCAAAAGCTCAAAACCGGTAATCTGGATGGAGATGACTGGGTCAAGATCGCCCGGGCTTCGGGCGTATTGGCGGGGCTGAATATCTACGTGGACGATAATCCGGCAATTACAGTGGCTGAGATCAAGGCAAAGTGCCGCCGCTTGGGCGAGGAACTGGGTTTGATCGTGATCGACTATCTGCAGCTGATGCATGTCGGCGGACGGCATATGGATAACCGTGTACAGGAGGTCGCGGAGATCTCGCGTTCGCTGAAAATCATGGCCAAGGAGCTGAATGTACCGGTCGTCTGCCTGTCCCAGCTCTCTCGTGCGTCCGAGCAGCGTTCGGATAAACGGCCGATGCTGTCCGACCTGCGTGAATCCGGTGCGATCGAGCAGGATGCGGATATCGTTATGTTTATTTACCGTGATGATTATTACGATGATGAAAGCGAGAATAAAAACATCGCGGAGATCATCATTGCCAAGAACCGCCACGGTGCGACCGGAACAGTCGAATTGCAGTGGGTCGGCCAGTATACGACGTTCTCCAATCCGGATCGCATCCATGGGGACTGACGCTATGCTGGAAGCCGTAAAAAGGACGATAGCGGCGTATGATATGCTGCTGCCGGGAGAACCGGTGCTGGTGGCATTGTCCGGCGGGGCGGATTCGACTGCACTGCTGCACGCGCTGACGGCGCTGGGCTATCCGGTGCGGGCGTTTCACTTGAACCACTGCCTGCGCGGTGCGGAGGCGGATCGGGATGAGGCGTTCTGCCGCGCCCTGTGCACGCGGCTGCATATTCCGCTGACGGCGGAGCGTATCGACGTAGCGGCTGAGTGTGCCAAGGGAGAAAGCACGGAAGCAGCGGCGCGGCGGATCCGGTATGCGCGGCTGCACGCAGCCGCGCAGGGCGCCAAGATTGCGACTGCTCACACGGCGGAGGATAATCTGGAAACCGTGCTGTTCCATCTGGTACGGGGCACTGGCCCGAAGGGGCTGGCAGGCATCCCGCCGGTGCGGGATAGGATCATCCGTCCACTGATCGAGGTGGAGCGGGCGCAGATCGAGCGGTATCTGGCTGCGATCGGTCAGGATTATGTGACCGACAGCACCAATGCGGCGGATGTATACACCCGTAACCGCATCCGGCATACGGTCGTACCTGCGCTGCGCCAGATCAATCCCGCGGTTTGCGGGGCGGCGGCACGGCTCGGCACATTGCTGCGGCAGGATGAGGAGTTTCTGTTACAGCAGGCACGGGCGCTGCTGACCGACGCTGCACGGGCGGACGGTGCATTTGACACGGCACCACTGGTGCAGGCACATCCGGCAGTACGCACGCGGGCGCTGCGGTGCATGGCGGCGCAGGCGGGAATGCCGCTGCGTGATCTGTCCGCACAGCATATTGCCGCATGGGATGCGCTGCTGACAGCACAGACCCCGTCGGCGGTCTGCACCTTGCCGCATGGCTGGCAGGTGCGCCGGGAATACGGCGCGGTGCGGCTGACACAGGCGGAAGCCCCGTGTGTGCGGCCGGGGATTCCGCTTACCGTGCCGTTTGACCGCATGATATGGGATGGCACGCTGCGGCTTCAGGTGCGATATTTAGAAAAAGACGAAGTTTTTTACAAAACATTCAATACTTTTTGCGTGGATTGTGGTACAATAGATTTTGCATCGTTGTGCGTGCGTACCCGGCGCACCGGAGATCGCATCTGTTTATCGGAAAAAGGCGGCAGCCGAACGCTGAAAAAGCGGATGATCGACTGCAAAATCCCCCGTGTACAGCGGGATCAGTTGGCCGTGATCGCGGATAAAAACGGTGTGATTGCCGTACAGGATATCGGTGTGGACTGTGCAAGGCTTCCGCAAGGGGGTGCACGGATACAAATACAGATTGAGGGGTATGGAACATGGCATATGATATGAAAGATGATATCCGGGAAGTATATTTTACGGAGCAGCAGCTTGCAGACAAGGTTGCAGAGCTTGGCGCACGGATCACGGAGGACTACCGGGATAAAAACCCGCTGGTCGTCAGTGTGCTTAAAGGCTCGTATGTGTTCATGGCGGATCTGACCCGTAAGATCGATACGCCCTGCAATGTGGATTTTATGGTGGTATCCAGCTATGGCAAGGGAACCAAGACCACGGGCGAGGTGCAGATCATTAAGGATATCGAGCAGCCGATCGACGGACGCGACCTGCTGATCGTGGAAGATATTCTGGATTCGGGCGTAACGCTCAATTATCTGATGCAGGTGCTGCTGGCGCGCGGTGCGCGTTCGATCCGCCTGTGTACATTGCTGTCCAAGCCGGCGCGCCGCAAGGTGGATGTTCCGGTCGATTATCTGGGATTTGAGATCCCGGATGAATTTGTGGTCGGCTATGGGCTGGATTATGCGGAAAAATACCGCAATTTGCCGTATATCGGTATTCTCAAGCCGTGTGTATACGGCGGCGAGTAATAGATTTCACAAGGAAGAGGTGTTAAACCGATTTGAAAGGAAAGATGAAGGGCTTCGGCCTTTACCTGATTATTCTGGTGCTTTTGCTGGCAGGCGTCAGCTATGTAGTCAGTCAGTCGCAGCAGGCGGAACCGGTATCCTATTCGGATGTGTATACGTATTTCAGCGATGGACAGGTCAGCGAATACCAGCTTGAAGGCGGTACACTGACCATGCGGCTGAAGGAAAACAACCGTGTGGTGACCTATGAGCTGGGTGATTACGAAAGCATTTGGTGGAGCCAGCTCGGCGCGACGATCGACGAGCAGATGCAGAACGGCACGCTGACCCGTGTTGATTATGTAACAACTACCATGCCTTGGTGGGCGCAGTTCCTGCCGTATGTCATTTTGCTGGTGCTGCTTGGTGCATTCTGGTATTTTATGATGAACAAGCAGTCCGGCGGCGGCGCAGGACCGATGCAGTTCGGCAAGGCGCGTGCCCGTCTGGCACAGGATGACAAGCGCAAGGTTACCTTTGCGGATGTAGCTGGTGCGGATGAAGAAAAGGCGGAGCTGCAGGAAATCGTTGAGTTCCTCAAAAACCCGCAGAAATTCGTGCAGATCGGTGCGCGCATCCCTAAGGGTGTACTGCTGGTCGGCCCTCCGGGCACCGGCAAAACGCTGATTGCCCGCGCGGTGGCCGGTGAGGCGGGCGTACCGTTCCTGTCGATCTCGGGTTCGGATTTCGTTGAGCTGTATGTCGGCGTGGGCGCGTCCCGTGTGCGCGATCTGTTTGAGCAGGCCAAGAAGAACGCCCCGGCGATCGTGTTCATTGATGAGATTGACGCGGTCGGCCGTCAACGCGGCGCCGGTCTGGGCGGCGGTCACGATGAACGGGAGCAGACGCTCAACCAGCTGCTCGTTGAGATGGATGGTTTCGGCGCGAACGAGGGCGTTATCGTCATCGCAGCCACCAACCGTAAGGATATTTTGGATAACGCGCTGCTGCGTCCCGGCCGTTTTGACCGTCAGGTCTATGTTGGTGCACCTGATGTTAAGGGTCGTGAGGCGATCCTCAAGGTGCATGCGCGTAATAAGCAGTTTGATCCGGACGTTAAGTTTGCAGATATCGCGAAAACGACCGCAGGCTTTACCGGTGCGGATCTGGAAAACCTGCTCAACGAAGCCGCACTAATGGCGGCTCGCCGCAATAAAAAGCTGATCACGCAGGAGGAGATCGAGGAATCCCTGCTCAAGGTAGTCATGGGTGTGGAGAAAAAGAGCCATATCATTACGGACAAGGATAAGCGTTTGACCGCCTTCCATGAGGCCGGCCATGCAATTTGTTTCCATGTGCTGCCGACGCAGGATCCGGTGCATCACGTCACCATTATCCCGCGTTCGTCCGGTGCGGGCGGCTTTACCATGCCACTGCCGGAAGAGGATCAGGCGTACCGCACGCGCAGCTATATGGAAGAGTATATCATTGTTTGTCTGGGCGGCCGCGTAGCGGAAGAACTGACAATGGAGGATATTTCCACCGGTGCGTACGGCGATATCAAGCAGGCGACCCAGATGGCGCGCGCCATGGTCACCAGCTACGGTATGAGCGAAAAAATCGGTCCGATCGACTATGGTTCGGATAACGGGGAAATTTTCCTTGGCCGCGATTTTGCAGCGGGCAAGGGCTATTCCGAGGTCAAGGCGGCGGAGATCGACGATGAGATCCACCGCATCATCGAGGAGGCTTACCGCGGCTGTAAGAAGCTGTTGACCGAGCACATGGCAGAGATGACGCGTGTAGCGGAGTATTTGATCCGTAACGAGACGATGGATGGCGAGACCTTTATCAAGGTGTTCAACAACGAGGTCGTGCCGGATAAAATCGTTGGAGAGGATCTGATGACCGAGCTGAAGGAAGAACTCGAAGCCAAGTCGGCTGAAGCGGCAGCACCTGCTGCGGAGCCGTCGGCGGAAACCGTTTCCGAAAATGCGGAAAACGACAAATAAAGAAGTGATCCCACGGCAAATTGCCGTGGGATATTTCTTTGCCCAAATGTAAAAAAGTATTGACATTTTAGGTATCAGTGGGTATGATGAAAATGTAAAAAGAGTTTGACATTTTGGAGATAGAACGGGAGGATGACATATGAAGATCAAGATGTATCTGCTGATGGCGCTGCCGCTTATTATACTGGGCGGAATCCTTGCATTTTCTGTTTGGCTTGGAAAGAAAGACTGGAGGAACGGAAAAGAACCCCGACCGTGGGTGATCGGTGTGGCGGAAAGAATTGGTTTGCAGCCGGGCATGAATCGTGCCGATGAGATGGAGCGCATGATTCAGTATAAGGCGGTTTCGTGGGCCTATCTGGTTGTGATGATCGGGCTGGCAGCGCTGAATTTTTATGAAGTGTTTGTCAATGGCGGAAAATTACCGCTTACGAATTTGATTTTGCTGGCTGGCGTTTTAACGCAGTCGATTTCTGTGCTTGTGCTGCGCAATCGCAGCACTCAGGGAGACGAAGAATATAAACCCTATCCGCTTTGGAAAACGCTTGCGATTGTGCTGGGATTTAGTGTTGCAGTAGCCGCATTGGGGGCACTGTTTGCGATTGCAATTATGGTAGTATAAGCGCATGAAAAACTGTATCAAAGAGCTGCGGCGTGCGCGCGGTCTGCGGCAGGAAGATTTGGCCGGTTTGTTAGGGGTGTCGCGCCAGACAATCGTGGCAATGGAGAATAATAAATATGACCCGACGCTGGAACTGGCGATGAAGGTGGCGCGTCTGCTGGGGCGTCCGGTGGAAGATATTTTCTTTTTGGAAGCGTAACATGAAAACGCACAGGCATAATGCCTGTGCGTGAGCCTGTCGAAAACTTCGTTTTTCTGATAGTTTACAGCCCATATCCGATACCGGATATGGGCTGTAAAGGCAAATGCTATATTTGTTTGAAAAATCATCCGATGCCGCCGGGAATCACAAAGCTGCAAATGACAACGATGGCTGCAAGGAATACGTATACATATTTGGCCAATGGGTCAAACAAGGGGCTGAGGGGCTTGTCACGGCCCTCCATCAGCTCGGTCTTGATCCGTTTGGTGCCAAGCACCCAGTAGATCATTACCGCACCGAGGATCGCACCGATGGGTACCACATACAGGGTGATAATATCCATCCAGCGGCCCATCAGCGGTTCCTTTTCGATGAACAGGCCGACGGCCAGCGTTGCCGCGCCGGCCAGCAGCACGGCGGGCTTGCGGTTCATCTTCAGGCGCGTCTGCGCAGCTTCGGAAACCGCTTCCAGCATATTCGCCAGCGAGGTGATACCGGCAAACAGTACCGAGATGAAGAACAGCAGCGCAAACAGCCGGCCGGCCGGCATCTGCTGGAATACGCGGGGAAGGGTGATGAACAACAGGCTGGGACCGGCAGCCGGGTCCAGCCCGAACGAAAACACTGCGGGCAGAATCGCAAAGCCTGCCAGCATGGCGGCGCAGGTATCCAGTACAGCGGTCATGCAGGAGGAATGGACGACATCCTCTTTTTTGGACAGGTAGGAGCCGTAGATGATCATACCCGAACCGGTGACCGACAGGGAGAAGAATGCCTGTCCCATCGCATAGATCCAGGTTTTGGGATTGAGCAGGTACTCCCACTGGGGAACCAGCAGATATTTGTAGCCTTGGATCGCACCCGGCAGGAAGGCAACGCGCACAGCGATGATAAGAAACAGGATGAAGAAGGCGGGCATCATGACCTTATTGATTTTTTCGATACCGCCCGATACACCGAAAATCAGAATGGCGATCGTGATCAGCACAACGATCACATGCCACGGCACACTGGAAAGATGGGTCGCGCTCATTTCTGCGAAAAATGCTTCCGGTTCAGTGGTCATCAGCGATCCGGTGAGTGCGCCGAATGCCGAGCGAACGACCCAGCCGACGATAATTGAGTAACCGATGGCGATGCCGAGCGAACCGAACAGCGGGATCGCACCTAAAAACGCGCCGCCCTTTTTGCCGCGGGTCTGCATTGCGTATTCATAAGAACCGATCGGGCCGGTGCCGGTCAGACGTCCGAAGGCAAATTCGCCGGAAAGGCCGACATAGCCGAACAGGGCGACGAACAGCAGATAGGGGATGAGAAAGGCGGCGCCGCCGTACTGTCCCGTCCGGTAGGGGAACATCCAGATGTTGCCCATGCCGACAGCCGAGCCGACGGCTGCAAGCACAAAGCCAACTTTGGATGTGAAGGTTCCGTTTTTGCTTTTTTGATTCATTGTTTTACTCTCCGATCTTTTGTCATACAGACTTTTATAGTATATCACATCACTATGAATCATGCTATATATGATTTCACCAGAAAGCAACAGGAAGTTTGTCATATCCCACAAAAGCGCGCGCGGATTATCGGGAATTTTATCAGTTCTTCTCTTGCGTGCAGGGACGCTGTATGGTATGATAATACAGTGCGAGAAAGACAGTTGTCTTTTCAGGGAGGACAGAAAACGCATGGTAAAACCCAAATACTATCTGGTTGAACGCACGCTGCTGCCGGAGGTATTCCAGCGTGTGATCGAGGCAAACGAAGCGATTGCTTCGGGACGCGCAGCAACAGCAAGCGAAGCGGCCAAGATTGCCGGTTTGTCGCGCAGTGCGTATTATAAGTATAAGGATGGCGTACGGCCTTTTTTCGAGGCGACGACCGACCGGATCGTCACGTTTCACTTTATGCTGCACGACCAGCCCGGCGTCCTGTCCAGTATTCTGGGGCTGATGGCGCGTTCGGGCGCAAACCTGCTTACGGTCAATCAGTCGATCCCGATGCGCGGGCAGGCTTCGGTTACGATTTCTGCACGGACAGGCGAGATGAAATATTCCGCAGAAGAGCTGATCCGCCGGGCAGAAGGGCTGGAGGGCGTCAATAAGGTTGAGATACTTGCATCTGAATAAATAAGAACCAACGGAAAGGAAATAGACAGTATGATAAAAGCAGCAATCATGGGGCATGGTACGGTTGGCTCGGGTGTGTACGAGGTGTTTGAGATGAATGCCGATAAGATCGCCCGTGTGGTCGGTGAACCGGTCGAGGTAAAATATGTACTGGATCTGCGCGATTTTTCCGCGCTGCCCTACGGACATAAATTTGTAACCGATTTTTCCGTGATCGAAAACGATCCCGAAGTGCAGGTCGTTGCTGAGGTCATGGGCGGCGTCGGTGCGGCGTATGAGTTTACCAAGCGCTGCTTACAGGCGGGCAAGAGTGTGTGTACCTCCAACAAAGAGCTGGTTGCTACCCGCGGCGAAGAGCTGCTCAAGATCGCAGAGGAGCACGGCGTGAACTATATGTTCGAGGCGTCGGTTGGCGGCGGTATCCCGATCATCCGCCCCATGCTGCAATGTTTGGCGGCCAACGAGTTTAATGAGATCTGCGGCATCCTCAACGGCACCACCAATTATATCCTGACGCAGATGATCCACAACGGCGTTACCTTTGAGGATGCGCTCAAGCAGGCGCAGCTTAACGGCTATGCTGAAAAGGATCCCACGGCGGATATCGAAGGGCATGACGCCTGCCGTAAAATCTGCATTCTGGCAGATCTGGCTTTCGGCGATAAATTTGATCCGGATGAAGTATCCTGCGAGGGTATCACCCACATTACGCTGGAGGATGTGGCGAATGCCGATAAGCTGGGCTGTGTGATCAAACTGATCGGCCGCACGGTGCGCTGCGGGGACGGAACGGCCTATGCTTACGTTGCGCCGCATCTGATCCCCAAGGATAACCTGTTGGCATCGGTTGAGGATGTGTTCAATGCCATCATGGTAAACGGAAACGCAACCGGTGATGTGATGTTTTACGGCAAGGGCGCCGGTAAGCTGGCAACGGCTTCGGCAGTAGCGGCGGATATGCTGGACTGTCTGGAACATGCCGGCCGTCGTCGGCGTATTATGTGGGGCGATGGTTCCAAGCATCTGCTGCGCCCGCTGGATGAGCTGCAAAGTGCATGGTATGTCCGCTATCGCGGCGCACGTAAGGAACTGGAAACTGTGCTACCGGTGGAAAGCTTGGCAGAACCGGCAGAGGGTGTGCTGGTTGCACGGACCGGCCGCCTGACCACTGCAGAGATGCGCAGCCGTATGGAAACGCTGAATAGCTGCGGTACGGTGCATGCTGCGATGCGTATACTGTAAAGGGAGGAAAGACAATGGTTCGTGTGACGGTTCCGGCAACAAGCGCTAACATGGGTTCGGGTTATGACAGCATCGGCATTGCGTTGGAGCTGTACAATGTGATCGATCTGGAGGAAAGCGATCATATTGATATTTCGGATAAAAACGGACAGTTTGTGCCGAAGGATGCGCGCAACCTGATTTACCAGTGTGCAAAGCGTGTTTATGATGAGTGCGGACGGCCGCTTTCCGGTTTGAAGATCGTGGAGGATTGTGCGATCCCGCAGACACGCGGCCTCGGTTCCTCTTCTGCCTGCACGGTAGCAGGTATTATGGGTGCGAACGCGCTGCTGGGCGAGCCGCTTGACCGGCAGGCTGTGATCGATCTCGCAGCGACGATCGAGGGTCATCCGGATAATTCTACCCCGGCGATCCTCGGCGGCTTTTGTGTGGCGCTGCTGGAGAACGGCCATGTGCATCAGGTGCGCGTGCCGGTGCACAGTGCGATCGATTTTGTGGTGTTCATTCCGGATTTTAAGCTGTCGACCGAAAAGGCGCGTGCGGCGCTGCCGAAAACGATCGACCATCGTGATGCGGTGTTCAATCTGGCACGGGCGGCACTGCTGGCCGGCAGCCTGACGACGGGCCGCCTCGAAAATCTGGATGTGGCAACTGGTGACTGCCTGCACCAGCCGTACCGGTTCGGTTTGATCGAAAACGGCGAGGATATCGTGCGGGAAGCCAAAGCGCTGGGCGCACTGGGTGCTTTTATCTCAGGTGCTGGCCCTTCGATCGTGGCAATGGTCTATAAGGGTGACCGGGATTATCTGGCGCGAGCACAGGCGCTCTGCGCGGAGCAGTATCCGCATTGGAAGGCTGTACAACTGCGCTGTGACGAGGTCGGTGCAACGGTCAAATACATATGATGCAGAGCCGCAGGGTGCGGTTGGCGATATAAGGAGGAAACGAAATCAGTATGAGTCTTATTGTACAGAAATTCGGCGGCACTTCGGTGGCCAATGCTGAGCGTGTGAGAAATGTTGCGGATATTGTGACCAAAACGGCGCAGGCCGGCAATCAGGTGGTTGTGGTGGTATCCGCGCAGGGCGATACGACTGACGATCTGATTGCCAAGGCGGCGGAGCTGAACGACCATCCGTCCAAGCGGGAGATGGATGTGCTGCTCAACACGGGCGAGATGATCTCCATGTCGCTGCTGGCGATGGCGATTCAAAAGCTGGGCTTTTCGGTCGTTTCGCTGACCGGCTGGCAGATCGGTTTGGAAACCAACAGCAATTACTCGGATGCGCGTATTAAGCGGCTTTCTTCGGAGCGCCTGCGTGCGGAGCTGGATAACGGTAAGATCTGTATTGTGGCGGGTTTTCAGGGCCTGAATAAAATGGGCGATGTGACAACGCTGGGGCGCGGCGGATCGGATACGACAGCAGTGGCAATCGCAGCTACGCTGGGCGCTGACCTGTGCCAGATCTATACCGATGTGGACGGCGTGTATACGGCAGACCCGCGTCTGGTGCCGCGTGCGCACAAGCTGGATGCAATCACCTACGACGAGATGTTGGAGCTGGCTTCGCTCGGTGCACAGGTGCTGCACAACCGTTCGGTCGAAATGGCCAAGAAGTATAATGTCGACCTTGAGGTCGTTTCGAGCTTTACCCGCAATCCGGGTACCAAAGTCAAGGAGGGTTCTCACATGGAAAAATTGAATGTTTCGGGTGTAGCCCGTGATAATAACTGCGCGCGTGTTGCCATCATCAATGTTGACGATACCCCGGGCACGGCGTTTAAGGTGTTTTCGTTGATGGCAAAGCACAATGTCAATATCGATATCATCCTGCAGTCGGTCGGCCGTGATAACAAAAAGTCGATTTCGTTCACGATCCCGCAGGACGATGCAGAGCGTGTGGCGGAGATTTTGCAGGATAATGCGGAAATGCTGGGCTATGAGGATGTTTCGATCAATACCAACGTAGCAAAGGTGTCCATCGTGGGCGCGGGCATGGCGTCTTCGGCCGGTGTGGCTTCCAAAATGTTTGAAGCATTGGCCATGGCGGGCATCAATATCCGCATGATCTCGACCTCGGAGATCAAGATCTCCGTGCTGATCAACGAGGAGGACAGTGATAAGGCGGTTCGCGCGATCCATGAGGAGTTCTTCGGCGACTGATGATTATTTGATAATTTCGTAACGATCTTTATTGACAGGGACTTTGCAGTTTGTTATAATATTGTCAATCCATTCGAAAGGAAGTCCTGTATCATGAAGAAGTTGTGGTGTCTGTTCCGCCGTCGTTTCGCTGCGGCCGAGGATAAAATGTGCGTTGCCTTTTCAGAAACCGAAGGGCGCGTGCGTGCCTGCCCTTACGCGACGGAAGAGGAAGCAAAGGCAAAATGTCCGGAATACGCCCAGAATACCCGTCACGACGGGGAAGATGAGGGCGTGGAATAATCAATCTGCTGCTCACTGTACATTTGCGTAAAAGCCCCGTTTTCGGGGCTTTTTTTATCGAAATAGGAGAATGCAACCGCTGGTTGACAAAAGGAAACGTCCGGTTGGTGGCGTTTTGGGTAAAAATACAGCACACTGGAAGCAGCAAAGGAGGTGCGGCAAAATGACGACCGGACAAAAAATCGCAGCGCTGCGGCGTGAAAAGGGAATGAGTCAGGAAGCGCTGGGCGAAGCACTCGGCCTTTCCCGACAGGCGGTAAGTAAATGGGAAGCTGATCAGGCGGTGCCGACGATGGACAATCTGGTAGAGCTGAGCCGGCTGTTCGGCGTGTCGGTGGATACGCTGCTGCGGCAGGAGGAGGCGCTGCCTGACAAAGCGGAGGAAGCACCGGCCGATGTGAAAATCACGGCGGAGGGGCTGAAGGTTTCTTACGCGCCGGCGCTGACGAAGAACACCAAGTGGTTTGTGATTGTGGTGGCGGTGCTGATCGCAGTGAGCGTGCTGGGAAATCTTTATGCCCTTGTTTGGATGCGGGCGATGCAGGCGCAGGTTGGCAATTTGGCATCGCAAGTGGCGCAGATCAGCGCACAGAATAGGGATTCTTCCGCTGTGCCGCAAAGCGGCACAGCAGATGGGGATGGCTTGACGGACTATGACGTGGTATATCAGCTGAAAACACATCCTAACGATCCATACAAGCAATTTTTGCAGATCTCGTTGTCTGCGTATCCGGCAAATGCGCGTCCGGATGCGGAACGGGCGAAGTTTATCATGCGCAGCGCGGGTGAGCAATGGACCTGCGATGCCGTATGGCAGAAGGAGGGCGGTTATTGTGCGGAAACCGAGATCCCACTGAAGGATAGTATGGATGTGGTGCTGATGCTGATCGATCGGGAAACCGATGCCGTACGCACGCTGCCGCTGGAAAAGCTGGACGGCCTGCGTGAGGAATTCAGCCTGCAGATGGATGCCGCATGGGTGGATGGGAATGGTATTACTTCCACAGACCAAACGACCACTGTGAAAGGACGATTGTCATGCCGCGTTTCTCATACTAATACCAATGTGGACGGCGGATTTCCGTATGAACCGGAGCGGTGTGAAGTGCTTTTGCGGCAGGATGACAAAATATTGGAAAGCTGTCAACTGACGGAGCAGGTATTTGATGAAGAATATGGTCAGGTCTATTTTTATGGAGACATAGATTGGGAAGCAGCCGTAACGCGCGATCAGGTAACTTTGGCGGTACAGATCACGGATACCTCTGGAAGAGTACAAGAATGGCCGATTTCCTGATGAAAAAAGCGTCCCATCCGGGACGCTTTTCCTATTTGTGCGGGGTAAAGGCTGCGGCCAGCACATACACCCGCGCCGCTCCTATGTCACGCAGCAGTTTGACGGCGGCGGACGCAGTCGCGCCTGTGGTGATAATATCGTCGATCAGCACGACTGATTTATTCTGTATATCGGTGTTTGCCAGCGGCAGCAGTGCCCGGGCGGCGTTTTGCTGCCGCGCAGCCGCATCTTTTCGGGTGGATTGCTTGGGGGTGAACGCTCGTTTGCGCAGCGTCGCCCGACAGGGAAGGCCGAAGGCAGCGGCAATCGGCTTAGCGAGCAGTTCTGCCTGATTGTAGCCGCGCTTGTGCAGATGGACAAAGCCGATCGGCATATACGTGATCAGGTCAGGATGCCAGTCATCCAGATGTTCTGCCAGTATGGGCAGTATTTGTGCGGAAAACCAGTCGGCATAGTGCTGCTTGTGCTGAAATTTGAACTGCTGCATCGCTTTGCGGACGGTCCCGGTATAATACAGAGCAGCAGCGGCGCCGTCGGCATCCGGTATGCTGATAGGATGGTGCAGCCGGTAGCGGGTGCGTACCTCCTCTGCACATGCCGCGCAGAGCATGGCTTTGCATCCGCACTCCGCATCCAGCGGTATGCCGCAGAGCACACAGCTTCGCGTAAACAGAATCCCCATTTCTGAAACCCCTTTCGAAACACAAAACGGCCGCGGGTGCGACCGTTTTGGGAACAGTGTGAATAAAACGCGCGTGTACAGGCAGAAACCTTGTTACTTGCCGGTATGCGTCTGGCTGCGGGTGCGTGCTGCGGCAACAAAGGCCTTGAACAGCGGATGTGCGCGGTTGGGACGGGACTTGAACTCCGGATGGAACTGTACGCCGATGTAGAACGGGTGGGTCGGGATCTCGACCGTTTCCACCAGCTCGCCGGTGGGCGAGGTGCCCGAGATAACCATGCCGTTCGCTTCGATCTGCTCGCGGAAGGTGTTGTTGAACTCGTAGCGGTGGCGGTGACGTTCGGAGATCATTTCAGCACCGTAAGCCGCTGCCATAATGGTATCCGGACGGATCTTGCACGGATATGCGCCCAGACGCATGGTGCCGCCCTTTTTGGAAACACCCTGCTGGCTTTCCATTAGGTCGATGACCGGATGGGCGGAGTCCGCATCAAATTCGGAGGAATTGGCATCTTCAAAGCCGAGCACGTTGCGTGCGTAGCTCATCACAGCAATTTGCATACCAAGGCAGATGCCAAAATAGGGGATGCCCTGTGTGCGGGCATAGTTGGCAGCGCAGATCATGCCTTCCACACCGCGGGGGCCGAAGCCGCCGGGCAGGATGATGCCGTCTACCTCACCGAGCAGCTTGTCCGCCGTGGATTCGTTGATTTCCTCGGAATCCACCCACTCGATATCAACAAAGCAGCCGGTTTCGTAGCCGCCGTGCTGAAGCGCTTCTGCTACCGAGAGGTAGGCATCGTGCAGCTTGACGTATTTGCCGACCAACGCGATTTTGACATGATCCTTGCGGGCGGAGATGCGCTCCAGCATGGCGATCCACTCGCTCATATCGCCCTTGGGTGCGCCGATGGACAGCTCGCGGCAGACGATGTCGGACAGATGGCTCTCCTCTAGCATCATCGGCGCCTGATACAGCACCGGAAGGGTGCGGTTTTCAATCACGCAGTCCGGCTGGACGGTGCAGAACATCGAAATCTTGCGCTTGATGTCATCATCGAGCGGCTGGTCAACACGGGCAACGATAATGTCCGGGGAAATGCCCAGACCGCGCAGCTCCTTGACGGAATGCTGGGTGGGCTTGCTCTTCGGTTCGTTCGAGCCGGAGATATAGGGCACCAGCGTGACATGGATAAACAGACAGTTGCGGCGGCCGACTTCAGCGGCAACCTGACGGATCGCCTCAAGGAAGGGCTGGGATTCGATATCGCCGGTGGTTCCGCCGATTTCGGTGATGACCACATCCGCCGAGGTCTTTTTACCGACCGAATAGATGAAGGACTTGATCTCGTTGGTGATATGCGGGATGACCTGCACGGTTTCACCCAGATATTCGCCGGCACGTTCCTTGTTCAGCACATTCCAATATACCTTGCCGGTGGTGAGGTTGGAGAATTTGTTCAGGTCTTCGTCGATAAATCGTTCGTAGTGGCCAAGGTCAAGGTCGGTTTCCGCGCCATCGTCGGTTACATAAACCTCGCCGTGCTGGAACGGGCTCATTGTGCCCGGATCCACATTGATATAAGGATCAAGCTTCTGCGCAGCAATCTTCAGGCCGCGGCTTTTCAGTAGGCGGCCGAGCGATGCGGCAGTGATGCCCTTGCCCAAACCGGAGACAACGCCGCCGGTAACGAAAATGTATTTTGTCATAGTTCGATTTCCCCCTTGAATACGGTCGTGGCCGCGCCTGTCATGAACACGGTTGCTTCGGTGTAGCGCACGGTCAGGTCGCCGCCGCGCAGATGAACGGTGATGTCTTGGTTTTTTTCTGCGCGGCCGGTCAGCACAGCGGCAACGCCCACGGCGCAGGCGCCGGTGCCGCAGGCCCAGGTTTCGCCGGAGCCACGCTCCCAAACGCGCATTTTCAAACTGCCATCCGGCAGCGTATTGACAAATTCGGTGTTGACCCGTTCAGGGAACAACGCGTTATGCTCGAACTTGGGGCCGAGCCGCTCCAGATCGAGCGTTTCAATATCTTCGTTCAGGAAGATCACACAGTGCGGATTGCCCATGGAAACACAGGTGATGTGATAGACCCGTTCGTCGATCACGAGCGGTGCGCCGATCACAGTATCGCCTGCAAGCAGGACCGGAATGTCGTGCGGAGTGAGGATCGCAGGTCCCATATCCACACGGGCAGACAGCATTTTGCCGTTTTCGGCGGTAAGCACCAACGTTTTGACACCGGAAAGGGTATCGACGGTGATGGTGGTACGGTCGCCGACCATGCCGTTGTCATACAGGTATTTTCCAACGCAGCGGATGCCGTTGCCGCACATTTTACCCTCCGATCCGTCGGCGTTGAAAATACGCATCTGCGCATCCGCCTTATCGGAAGGGGAGATCAGGATGATGCCGTCGCCGCCGATGCCGAAATGCGGTTCGCTCAGCCGGACGGAGAGCGGTCCGGGATCGGGTACCGGCTGTTCGAAACAGTTGAAATAGATGTAGCTGTTACCGCAGCCGTGCATCTTGGTGAAGGACAGCTTCACACGGGTTCCCTCCTTGGAGTATGGAATAAAAATGGATATGAGCGGGCTGAAATGCAAAGCCGGCGCTCATACTTCAGATAGTATATCATATTTCTGCGGGAAATGCGCTACTCTTTTGAAAAAAAGGGGAAAAATTTTGTCAGATCCGGGTGGTGTGTTTTGGGCGGTATCGCACAAAGCCGATGTCTTTCCGGCCGGTGTCGTGCGGGGTACAGTGGGAGCGGGCGGGGAATTGCCGTATATTCCTGCAAAGTGTATAGATTTACGGGCATAACAGCGGGATAAATTCATGAGGTTGCACCAAATGCAAGGAAAAACGGTAAAGCGGACGGCAGGAGACTTGACAAAGAAAAGGCGGATGGTTATAATGCAAGGTGTAACAGCAAGGCGCTGTGGGAACACGACCCGCAGCGCCTGTTTTGTTTATAATGTTCGTTTGCTATTAAAATTGACATAAGAGTAAGGAGCGAACCATCCATGAGCACAGCAAAGAATGTTCCTGCACTGTTCGGCAGCATGGTCTTTAACGAGACGGTGATGAAGGAACGTCTTCCCAAGGACGTGTACCGCAAGCTGAAGAAAACCATGCGCGAGGGTACGGCGATCGATGCGGATGTGGCTGCCGTTGTGGCGACTGCGATGAAGGACTGGGCGGTATCCAAGGGAGCGACCCATTACACGCACTGGTTCCAACCGATGACCGGCATTACCGCAGAAAAACACGACTCGTTTATTTCGCCGACCGATGACGGCGGCGTGATGATGGAATTTTCCGGTAAGGAGCTGATCAAGGGCGAGCCGGATGCTTCCTCCTTTCCTTCCGGCGGTCTGCGCGCGACTTTTGAGGCGCGCGGTTATACTGCGTGGGACCCGACGAGCTATGCGTTCGTCAAGGACGGCTCGCTGTATATCCCGACGGCATTCTGTTCGTTTACCGGTGAAATTCTGGATAAAAAGACACCACTGCTGCGTTCGATGGAGGCGGTCAGTGCACAGGCCTGCCGTGTGCTTAAACTGTTCGGTAAGGATGTGCGTCGCGTAACGGCAACTGTCGGCCCTGAACAGGAGTATTTCCTGATCGAGAAAGAGGATTATGCCAAGCGTAAGGATCTGATTTTTACCGGCCGCACCCTGTTTGGCGCAAAGCCGCCCAAAGGGCAGGAGATGGAAGACCATTACTTTGGTTCGATCCGTCCGCGTGTGGCGGCGTTTATGGCGGAGCTGGATGAAGAGCTGTGGAAGTTCGGCATTTTTTCCAAAACCAAGCATAACGAGGTTGCGCCCTGCCAGCATGAAATGGCGCCGGTGTTTACTACGGTGAACATCGCCAGCGATCATAACCAACTGACCATGGAAGTGATGAAGCGTGTGGCACAGAAACACGGCTTTATCTGCCTGCTGCACGAAAAACCGTTTGATGGTGTCAATGGTTCAGGCAAGCACAACAACTGGTCGCTTTCCACCGATGACGGCGAAAACCTGCTGGAGCCGGGCAAGACGCCTTCGGAAAATGCACAGTTTCTGCTGTTTTTGACTGCGGTGATCAAGGCGGTCGACGAGTATCAGGATCTGCTGCGCATTTCGGTTGCAACGGCGGGCAACGATCACCGTTTGGGGGCGAACGAAGCGCCGCCGGCAATCGTTTCCATGTTTATCGGAGATGAGCTGCAGGCCATTTTGGATGCGATCGAAGCCGAAACGGATTATACCGAAATGGTCAAGACCAAGATGGGACTGGGCGTATCCGCGCTGCCGGATATCCCGAAGGATACGACGGACCGCAACCGCACCTCGCCGTTTGCCTTTACGGGCAATAAGTTTGAGTTCCGCATGCTGGGGTCGGCGCTCAATATCGCCTGTCCGAATATTATGATCAACACGGCGGTGGCAGAGGAGCTGCGCCAGTTTGCCGATGAACTGGAAGGTGCTGCGGATTTCCGTGCGGCGCTGATCGATTTGATCCGACGCGAGGTCAAGGCGCATAAGCGTATTATCTTCAACGGTAACGGCTACGACGATGCGTGGATCGCGGAGGCGGAAAAGCGCGGTCTGCACAATCTGAAGTCCACAGCGGAGGCGCTGCCCCACTATACGGATGCGCACAATGTGGAGCTGTTCACCCGTCACGGCGTATATACACGCATCGAGATGGAATCGCGTGAGGAAGCGCTTCTGGAGGAGTATTACAAGACGCTGCGGATCGAAGCGCTGACCATGATCGATATGGTGCGCGAGGAGATACTGCCCGCGTGCATCAGCTTCCAGCATGATTTGGCCGAGACCGTGCTGCGCAAAAAAGAGGCTGGCATTGCAGGCGGCATGGAGTCCGGGCTGCTGTCCGAGGTTTCTGATAAAACCGAGACGCTGTACCGCAATAACGAGGCGCTTGAGCAGGTGCTGAACCATACACCGGCGGGTAAGGTGCAGGAGATCGTCAATTATTATCATGATGTGATCCTGCCGGCGATGGATGCGGTGCGTGCACCGGCCGATCAGTTGGAAACGTTGGTGGGGAAAAAGTATTGGCCTTTCCCAACGTATTCGGATATCCTGTTTTACGTATAACGGTATCCGTACACACGGGGATCCCTGGTGTGCATAAGGGTGCATGCATCAAAGGCGTGTATCTCCGGTTCGGGAGATACACGCCTTGGTGCTTTCCGGTAGGGGGCGTGGGCACATCGCCCCCCATGTTACCATTTGGACTTGTTCAGGATAAACGGATAGATCAGTTTGGTGTAGCAAAGGATAGGTCAGTATCCGCGGTTTTTCATTCACATGCTTTATTTTTCTGAATAGTTAAGAGATATGCATTCGTTTTTATGGAACGACCTGCAAGGTAGAGAAACAGCATAGCCGAAGCTGCGCCGTTTTCCGAAAACATTTTTATACTGTTTTATGGAGCCGCCCAAAAGGGAGTTTTTATAGTTGTTTATATATTTCTGTGCCGTAATGTGATGCACTGAAGCCGTTATCCAGAAAAATGGAAAAAAACGGCGTTCTTTTGGTATCAGCTTGTGTGCCGCTTGGCTGCGGCAGAGCAAGCAGCATCTGTATGAAAGCCGGTGTAACGGGGCCGGCAATGACCGTGCCGTATTGCCAGCCGGTGTCCTTGCGTGTGCCATATTGCAGCGCCAGCCGGATCTCGTTCGCCTCGTCAGCCCAGCAGTGAATTTCAAAGGTCTGTGCGGTGTGGAGCTGTTCGGCCAGCAGACGTTTCCAATCGGTAAAACTGTCACAGACGATGGGGGCAGAGGGATCTGCGTTGGGAACGATTTCAGCGGGGGCGAGGTTTTCCAGCAAATGTTCCAGCGCATGGGATAAGCTTTCGTTATTGGGGCACATCGTATCACTCCCTATTTTTGTGCTGTTGTTTCCAAGCCTTGATTTGTTCGAGCCGCGCCTTGTATTTGGCTTCAAGACCCTGTTCCGTAGGGCGGTAGTACGTCTGACCCGCGAGGGAATCGGGCAGACACTGCATGTTGGTCAGCTTATCGGCAGTATCGTGAGCATATTGATAGCCCTTTCCGTACTCCAGCTCTTTCATCAGGCGGGTGGGCGCGTTGCGGATGACAAGCGGCACGGGTTCGGACAGATGGGTGAGCGCATCCTTTTTGGCACGTTCGTAGGCCAGATATAAGGCGTTTGACTTGGGGGCGAGCGACAAATAGACCACGGCATGCGTCAGATGGACCGAGCACTCCGGCATGCCGATAAAGTGGCAGGCCTGATAGGCAGCCACCGCGACCTCAAGTGCGCGGGAATCCGCCATGCCGACATCTTCGCTGGCAAAGCGGATAACGCGCCGTGCGATATAAAGCGGGTCTTCTCCGGCTTCCAGCATGCGGGCGAGCCAGTAGACCGCCGCATCCGGGTCGGAGTTGCGCATGCTTTTGTGCAGGGCGGAGATCAGGTTATAGTGCTCCTCGCCGGATTTGTCATACAGCAGAGACTTTTTTGAAATGCATTGCGCAAGGGTCTCCGGGGAGACAGTGACAGTATCCCCGTCCGTATCTCCATTGAGGACGACCATTTCCAGCGTGGAAAGTGCGCTGCGCGCATCGCCGTTTGCAAAACCGGCGATTGCTTCGAGCATTTCGGAGGAAATGACAATGCTCTGCCCGCCAAAACCGCGCGGGTTGGTGAGCGCGCGGGAGAGCAGAACGGTGAGGTCGCCGGTGGTCAGCGCCTGCAAAACAAATACCTTGCAGCGCGATAAAAGGGCGCTGTTGACTTCGAAGGACGGATTTTCTGTTGTTGCCCCGATCAGGATGATGCTGCCCTTTTCGACAAAAGGAAGGAAGGCATCCTGCTGCGCTTTGTTGAAGCGGTGGATCTCGTCCACAAATACGATCGTGCGCTCGCCGAAGCGGCGGTTATCCTCTGCCTGCTGCATGACCTGCCGGATCTCCTTGATGCCGCTCGTAACGGCGGAAAAATCGATGAAGGAAGCCTTAGTCTGGTTTGCAATAATGCGTGCAAGCGTGGTTTTGCCCACGCCGGGCGGACCCCAGAAGATCATGGAGGAGATCCGGTCGTTTTCGATCAGACGGCGCAGTACCTTGCCCTGACTGAGCAGGTGGGTCTGGCCGACAAATTCATCGAGCGTCTGCGGACGCAGCCGCGCCGCAAGAGGGCGGCTGTCGGCGCCGCCGAACAGGGTCTGCTGTTCCATGGTGCGCACCTCCTTTGTGTGCTGTGATTTCATTATATCACCGAACAAATGTTCCTGCAAGACGGGAAAAGCGCTTTCGCAGTAGAGGGAGCGGCTGCGCACATGGTGATCTTTTCGGTTATTTCGATATGCGACAAGGAAAATTACTGCAAAAAATTGAGGCTTTGATAAAAGCCTCAATCGGGTGTGAGTGGATCGCAGTAATCAACCGGCGCGCCGGTCAGCACATCGTAGTAATACCAGCGGTCGGCATCCTGATCTGCGAAAAAGTAGATGCCGAGCGGGGTCTCAGACTGGTCGCCGTTGATGTGGCCGATGAAGTGGCCTCCCTCGGCTTCGCCGATGGGCGTGATTTGCTCCACGCTGACGGGATGCAGCACGGCAAGATAGAGCGCAGTGACAAGCACTATGGAGAGATACAGCACCACTACCACAGTGGTTGCCCCATGCAGAGGAGTCTGTGTTCGCTGCTTCTTTTTAGGATGGCGGCATGGGATGTGCCGGTACAGCGCTGCAAGCAGCAGCAAAAGGAGCAGCAAGGCAAGCCACCAGACATACAGCAGATAGGGCAGCTGCCGCAGCCCGCCCGGCTGATAAAAAAGCAGGAAAGCAAGCCCTGTAAAAACAAAAAAGATCAGCACATCGCCCATGCGGGACGGCTTGCGCGGCGCGGCTCTGCCGCTGTTCAGGCAGCCTGCGATCAGCACCGCCGGCGCGTAAAACCAAAAATAGTAGGAATTGGAAAGGACGGCGTCGTCATACCGGACGGAAACTTCAGTCAGATACAGGCTGGCAGCCAGCCATACAACCACTGATAAGGAGACAAGCAGAGGCGTAACATAGCGTTTGGCCATATAGGTTCCCTCCCCTTGAAAATAAAAACAGGCAGAGCCTTGCGGCTCCGCCTGTTTTCGGCATTGTTTCGCGCAGCAGAGCGCGTATTTTTGTTTTACGCTTCCGCCTTGATCTTCTTGAGGTTGGCAAAGCGCGGCAGGCCGTTCACCTTGGGGCCTACGTTCTCGCCGTTGATCAGCGGCATTGCGTACTCGATAAACTTTTCGTTTACGCCGTTGCCTTCTTCGTTGATCCAGTCGCGCGGCACCTTTTTCTCGGTGTTGGCAACCTGGCTCAGCGGCAGCAGCTCGATTTCGCACTTGTAGCCGTTCTCGTCGCGGGTGCACTTGAAGCCGGGCATGAAGTCGGTCTTGCCGGCAACTGCGTTTTCGACCGCAGCCTTGCCGGACATATAGGACTCGTCCACGTCGGTCTTGGAAGCACAGTGTGCCGCGCAGCGCTGCAGCAGGCTCAGCTCAATGCCGCGCACCTTGCAGCCCAGCTCGTTCTTCACGGTGTCTGCCAGCATGGAAGCCAGACCGCCGAGCTGTGCGTGGCCGAAGCCGTCGGTCGCAGAGGTCTTAGCTTCGGATACGAAGGAGCCGTCCGCGTAATGGATGCCCTCGGAAACGGCAACAAGGCAGTTGCCCTTTTCGTCGTAAATGCGCTTTACATCCGCAAGGAACTTCTGCATATCGAAGTCGGTCTCCGGCAGGTAAACCAGATCAGGACCCGCACCCATTGCGGTAGCCAGACCGGCAGCGCCGGCCAGCCAGCCGGCATGACGGCCCATGATCTCTACCACGCAGACCATGCCGGTGTCATATACGCGCGCATCCTGATAGATTTCCATGCAGGAGGTGGCGATATACTTTGCAGCAGAAGCAAAGCCCGGGCAGTGGTCGGTGCCGAACAGGTCGTTGTCGATGGTCTTCGGAATGCCCATTACGCGGCACTCGTAACCCGACTTCATCATATACTTGGAAACCTTGTTGCAGGTATCCATGGAATCGTTGCCGCCGTTGTAGAAGAAGTAGCGGATATCGTACTTCTTGAAGATCTCGAGGATACGCTTGTAGTCGGTATCATCCACATCGGGATCAGCCAGCTTGTAGCGGCAGGAGCCGAGTGCGGAGGACGGGGTGTAGCGCAGCAGCGCCAGCTCGTCGCGGTCTTCCTGATCGATGTCGTACAGCTCGTCGTTCAGCAGACCCTTGATGCCGTGAGCCATGCCGAAAACACGGGTAATGGACGGATTGTCCAGCGCAGTCTCCAGCGCACCGAGGACAGAAGAGTTGATGACCGAAGTCGGGCCGCCCGACTGGCCGATGACGCAAGCGCCTTTGAGTTCACTCATAATAGATAAACCTCCTAACAAATTAAAACACAGGGTTTTCCGCTGCATTTTCTTGCAATATAATGTTAGCATAAAATGCACACAAAATCAATGGAAAACCGAATATTTTGACAGCAGAACAGTTTGATGACTGCTTTTGCAAAAAAAACATGCAATTTTTACGATGCACTTGATTTTGGACGAACAAACTGATAAAATAAGCGTAGAATTCTTTATCAATTTTAAGTAAGGAAAGGAAGTCAAACCATGCCATTAGTAACTACAACCGAGATGTTCAAGAAGGCTTATGACGGCGGCTACGCAGTCGGTGCTTTCAACGTGAACAACATGGAGATCGTTCAGGGCATCACCGAAGCAGCCGGCGAGCTCAAGAGCCCGGTTGTGCTGCAGGTATCCAAGGGCGCCCGTGCTTATGCAAACCATAAGTATCTGGTGCACATGGTACAGGCTGCGGTTGAGAATTACCCGGATATCCCGATCGCTCTGCATCTGGATCACGGCGATTCCTTCGAGCTTTGCAAGTCCTGCATCGACGGCGGCTTTACCTCCGTTATGATCGACGCTTCTTCCAAGCCGTTCGAGGAGAACGTTGCGCTGACCAAGCAGGTTGTTGAGTATGCCCATGCGCACGGCGCTGTTGTTGAGGCTGAGCTGGGCACGCTGGCCGGCGTAGAGGACGAAGTTGTCGTAGAAGCCGGCAAGGAAAGCTACACCCATCCGGAAGAGGTAGAGGAATTCGTTTCCCGCACCGGCTGTGACTCGCTGGCGATCGCAATCGGCACTTCCCACGGCGCTTACAAGTTCACCCCCGAGCAGTGCACCCGCAATGAGGAAGGCATCCTCGTTCCGCCTCCGCTGCGCTTTGACGTGCTCGAGGAGTGCATCAAGCGTCTGCCGGGCTTCCCGATCGTACTGCACGGCTCTTCCTCTGTACCGCAGGATATGGTTAAGATCGTAAACACCTACGGCGGTCAGATGCCGGATGCCATCGGCATTCCGGAAGAGGAACTGCGTCACGCGGCGCAGCTCGCTGTCTGCAAGATCAACATCGACTCCGACATCCGTCTGGCGATGACCGCGATGATCCGCAAGCACATGGCGGAGCATCCGGATCACTTCGATCCGCGTCAGTACCTCAAGCCCGCCCGTCAGGCTGTCAAGGAAATGGTCGCGCACAAGATCGTCAACGTGCTCGGTTCGGACGGCAAGGCTTAAGTTTTGCTTTCAAAAAAGGCTGCGTATCAACGCAGCCTTTTTGAGACTGTTCGAAAAACTTCGTTTTTCGAACAGTCTCTCGATCGAAACCACGCTTTCGATCGAATCTGCGACTGCGAATCGCGCCCTTCGGGCACAATTCTCCGTCGTCTTGTATAAAAACCCACGCACATGTCGCGGGTTTTTATGAAAATTGCAGTTTACTGCAATTTTCTATTTGATGCGCGCTGCTGCGCGTATTGCTCACGCTTCATAACAAAATACTTTTTCGACAGACTGAAGGCTGCGTATCAACGCAGCCTTTTTTCTGTGCCGCAGAAATCAAATGCTGACATTAGGCTTGCGGCAATGGGTATGGTTATTTCGTGCTTTACACTATAAAAGCGGTGTGCTATAATACTATCATCATAACAGGAAAATTGGAAGTGGGAGGGAATGACCATGAACCGAAAATTAAAGGACGAAGATATGGATATCCTGTTTCGCGGTATTTTAAAACTGCAAACCGTGGAAGAGTGCTACGACTTTTTTGAAGATCTGTGTACGATTGCCGAGCTGCGCGCAATGGTGCAGCGGTTTCAGGTGGCTCGGATGCTGGATGAAGGACGCATTTACAGCGATATCGTGCAGGAGACCGGCGCCTCAACGGCCACAATCAGCCGCGTGAATAAGTGTCTGGTATACGGTTCGGACGGATACCGCCGGATGCTGGACCGCCTGAAGGAAGAAAATGAATAGTTATCAAACCCTGTCCGCTTATTACGACCGATTCACCGAGGATGTGGGGTACGCGGCGTGGGCCTCTTTTTTCGAGCGGCTGTTTGCCCGGGAATCGGTCGCGCCTGCGCTGATTTTGGATCTGGCCTGCGGGACGGGGAGCTTGACTAAGCTGCTGGCAGACCGCGGGTATGAGATGATCGGTGTGGACGCATCGCCCGAAATGCTGATGCAGGCGATGAACAACACGATGGACTGCGAACCGCGGCCGCTGTTTCTCCACCAGCGGATGGAGGAGCTCGATTTGTACGGCACAGTGGATGTGTGCTTGTGCTGTCTGGACAGCGTCAATTATGTGACCGATCCGGCAGCATTGCAGCGTGCGTTTGAGCGCGTATACCTGTTTTTGGAGCCGAAGACCGGTCTTTTTGTTTTTGACATCAATACCCCGGAAAAGTTTGCCCGGATCGATGGGGAAAGCTTTGTCCGTGAGGATGAGGATGTATTCTGTGTGTGGCAGGCGGCGGTAGAGGGGGCATTATGCGCCTATCAGTTTGATATTTTTGAGCGCAGCGGGGCACAGTGGTCGCGTGCGCAGGAAACCCATGAGGAACGCATTTATTCCCTGGCGGAGCTGATGGGGATGCTGGAGAAAGCCGGCTTTACCGAAATCAGAACCTATGGGGATCAGTCCTTTGCGCCCGTTCAGGGCGGGGAGGATCGCATTTATTTTACAGCACGAAAGCGAGATTAAACGATGAGCGATATGATACTTCGCGCGATTGCCCGTGATGCGGGCATTCAGATCTCTGCCGCGGTCACGACCGGTCTGGTCGAGCGTGCGCGGCAGATCCACCATGCAAGTCCGCTGGCTGCCGCGGCACTGGGCCGTACGTTGACGGCAACAGCGATCATGGGCAGCCAGCTGAAAATTGAGGACGGCTCCGTAACCGTACAGATCAAGGGCAACGGGCCGCTTGGGACGATTGTCTGCGTAGGCGATGCGGATGGTTATGTGCGTGGCTATTTGCAGGATCCTGCGGCGGATCTGCCGCTGCGGGCGGACGGTAAGCTTGCCGTAGGTGCGGGCGTGGGCCGCGGCTACCTGATGGTCATCAAGGATATTGGCATGAAAGATCCGGTAACCGGCACCGTCGCACTGGTCAACGGTGAGATCGCAGAAGACCTGACACGTTATTTTGCAGAAAGCGAGCAGATCCCCTCAGCCTGTGCGCTGGGGGTGCTGGTGGACACGGACCGCACGATCAAAGCGGCCGGCGGCTGGCTGGTGCAGCTCATGCCCGGCGTAAAGGATGCTGATATCGATCGGCTGGAAGCCAATTTGGCGGATATTGCGCCGATGACCACGATGCTGGAGCAGGGGATGACTTTGGAGCAGATCGTGCAGACTGTACTGGAGGGCTTTGCCGTCGATTTTCTGCAGACCGACCCGATCGGCTACCGCTGTGCATGCAGCCGGGATAAGGTGGAGCGTGCACTGATCAGCATGGGGAAAAAGGAACTTTCGAAAATGGCGGAAGAGCAGGAAGTTAGTGAAGTGACCTGCCAGTTTTGTGATAAGATTTATACGTTTACCCGTGAAGAATTACAGCAGTTGTTAGCGCAGGCAGAAAAATAAAAAACTTACGAAAAAACTGTTGACATTTCACTGAAACTTCGATATAATCAATCTTGCCGCTGATGAGTACGGCGGCAACGGTTTGGCCCGGTAGCTCAGTTGGTTAGAGCGCCAGCCTGTCACGCTGGAGGCCGTGGGTTCAAGTCCCATCCGGGTCGCCATTTCTTTCATTGGAAACAATGGAAGAAAATTTGCCTCTGTAGCTCAGTCGGTAGAGCAGGGGACTGAAAATCCCCGTGTCATTGGTTCGATTCCGATCGGAGGCACCATTTTTCAAATTGCACCATATGGTGCAATTTGAAAAATTATATTGTATTGCGGTATGCAATCCTAATTTCATATGCGGCTGTAGCTCATCTGGTAGAGCGCCACCTTGCCAAGGTGGAGGTAGCGAGTTCGAGCCTCGTCAGCCGCTCCATTTTGGTACCATAGCCAAGCGGTAAGGCGTGGGACTGCAACTCCCTGATCCCCAGTTCGATTCTGGGTGGTACCTCCATGAAGCACTCCATACGGAGTGCTTTTTGTTTTACCTGCAAAAACAGAAAGAGTGTATAGCTGCGCGGTGATGCTTGCCTGTGTGCCGGTTTTTTGCTACGATAAAACCGCTGGGGAAAGCATAAGAAAATCTTAAGAAATTTATAGTGAAAATCAACAGAAAGCTTTGATAGGATAGAACCATAGAGGAGGGGGACGCCATGGAGCAATTAAAGGTATTGGTGGTGGATGACGACCGGGAGATCGTGGACAGTATCGCCATTTTCCTGCAGGCGGACGGTTATGCCGTTGTCAAGGCCTACAATGGGCTGGAGGCGCTTGATATCGTGATGACGCAGACTGTGCATCTGCTGTTGCTGGATATCATGATGCCGGAGATGGACGGCATTAAAACGCTGCTGAAGGTGCGGGAAAGCAAAAATATCCCGATCATTCTGATTTCGGCCAAGAGCGAGGATGCGGATAAAATTCTTGGGCTGACGGCGGGCGCGGACGACTATATTACCAAGCCATTTAACCCGTCCGAGCTGGTTGCGCGGGTCAAAAGCCAGCTGCGGCGGTATACGCAGCTGGGTGCGATGCAGGTGACGGAAAAACAGATTGCCATCCGCGGGCTGGTGTTGGATACCGAGAGCAAAACGGTTACGGTGGATGGCGAGACGGTGCGCATGACACCGCTGGAATACAAGATCCTTGAGCTGCTGTGCCGTCATCCGGGTCGGGTGTTCTCGACTGAGGAGATTTACCGGCAGGTGTGGAATGATGAGATCGTGTCGGATAACGCGATTGCGGTGCATGTCCGTCACATCCGTGAAAAGATCGAGATCAACCCGAAGGAGCCGCGCTATCTCAAGGTTGTATGGGGCGTGGGTTATAAGATAGAGAGGAGCGAGTAAGTATGAAAAAAGTGGTGCGGTCGCCCATTTTGAAGGGGCTGGCTTTTGCGCTGTGCCTGGTGTGCGTGGCCATGGCGGCGCTGACAGCCGGAAATACATTCGGCTGGTTTCTGGACGAAGCCAATGAGCGCGGGGATCAGATATATATGCTGGAATCCCGCTTTGAAAATTCCCAGATGCTCAACCGCGGATTCAGCGCGGGTGCAATGCTGCTGGACAGCGCGCTGGTGGGCAATCACAGCGAAAAAGAGCTGGCTCAGCTGATGGAGGACAATTTCCGCGGCGATTACTATGCCAAGCTGGGAGACAGAGTGCTGAAAAACGCGGATCTGACAGAGACAGAGGTGCGGGAATCAGCGTTTTACCTGCTGCTCAAGCCGGGCGACTGGGAAGGAAATATCACTTTTTATGACGATTACCTGCTGTCCAACTGGGACGCGAACTATGAGGGATACTGGGGCAGTGAGGAGATGGAGGCCGCGGCCGCAGCGCGGCGCGCGGCGCTGCAGCCGGGCGACTGCATCCTGCTGCGCATGACCGACGCGCAGGCAAACGAGCTGCGCGCAGTATGGGAAGAAGGGCGCGATCGGTTTAACGACGCGCTGATGCGCGTGATCGTACTGTTCCTGCTGGCGCTGTCGGCCTTTATCTATCTGCTGTTTGTCACCGGACGCCGTGCGGAGGACGAGGAAGTCTATATGGTGCTGATTGACCGGATGTTTGCTGAGTGCAATCTGGCGCTGATTGCAGGCACGGCGGTCGGTACGGCGGCGGTGATTTTTGTGGTGCTGGACGAAGTGTTTATGCGCGACGGCATGGCGCTGCAGGCGGTACTGTATCCGCTGACCGCGCTGCTGGTGTGCGCGTTTGCGCTTGTGATGGAGCTGATTTTGTCCCTGACACGCAACCTGAAAAATCACTCGTTTGTGCAGCGCTCGTTCATTTTGCGGGCGGGCAAGTGGTGCTGGAAGATGGCGGTACGCGCGGCGAAATGGTGCTGGGAGCTGCTCCGCAAGTTGGGGCGGGCGATCGGACAGGCACGGGATGCTGTGGCAAGCGGCCTGTTCCGGGATTACAAGGTGCGCAATGTGGCGCTGCTTCTGTTGGGCTATACGGCTGTGCTGGCGTTCTGTGCGACCATGTTCGGCGCGATGATGGATTACGGAGAAGGTCTGCTTGCATTTTTGCTTGGTGTCGCATGGTTTATTGCCGCCGCAGGATTTGTGCTCAAGCGGGTGCAGGGGTTTGACCGCATCGTAGAGGGTCTGAAACGCCTGCGTGCGGGCGAGCTGACCTACAAGCTGACCGATATGCCGGTGGGGGTGCTCGCGTCTATGGCGGAGGATATCAATTCGCTGGGCGATGGGATGCAGGCAGCCTTACAGAACGAGATCCGTGCCGAACGCATGAAGAGCGAGCTGATTACCAATGTCAGCCACGACCTCAAAACGCCGCTGACCTCGATTCTGAACTATTCCGACCTGCTCTGTCAGGAGCACCTGACGCCGGAGGAGGCGAATGATTACGCCAAGATCATCCACCAGAAGGGGATGCGCCTGAAAAACCTGACGAGCGACCTGTTTGACATTTCCAAGGTGCAGTCCGGGGCGGAACAGATGATCTGCGAACGGCTGGATGCCTGTACGCTGGTGCGGCAGGCGCTGGGGGAGCAGAATCGGGCGATCGAACAGGGGCACTTGACACTGCGCGTGGATATTCCGGAGCAGGAGCTGCCCATCTGGGCGGATGGACGCAAAATGTCCCGCGTGATGGAAAACCTGATCGGCAACTGCTTGAAATATGCCATGCAGGGAACCCGCGTGTTTGTATCCGTGCGGGAGCGGGAAGGCGGTGTGGAGATCGAGCTGAAAAACATTGCCAACTATGCGATGGATTTCGATGCGGATACGATTACCGAGCGCTTTACCCGCGGCGACGCGGCGCGGTCGACCGAGGGCAGCGGATTGGGGCTGGCGATCGCCAAAAGCTATGTAACGGCCTGCGGCGGTACGCTGTCGGTCGATGTGGACGGCGATCTGTTCAAGGTGCGTATCCGCTTTGACCGGTATGCGTGAAGATCGCGTAACCGAAAGAATCGTTTGTTATCAAAAACACAAAACCGAGGACTTGTGCCTCGGTTTTTGTGTTTTAGGAATATGGTGCCGGATGTGTATGAGCTGTTAGGGTGTAACGGTATGGAAGTACAGCACCCATCTGCGTCGGTTACAGCTTGGTATAGCCGCGCGGGGAGACAATGGCGTCCAGACGCAGACCGGCGGCGCATGCAGGACAATTTTGCCCCCGGATAAAGTTTTGATAGTGGGGGAAATCCTCGCCGGAAAATAGCCGGATGACAGGCTTGCCGCCCAATTCGGACAGGTTGGAGAACAGCGCGGCATAGCCGGCGGCACGGCCGCCGTAGTATTCAACGCATTCGCGCGCCTGCGAGAGGGTTTGGCCGGTCGAAGCGGTATTGACCAGAATGAGCACGTTGCGGTGCTCGATCATGGGGCGCAGATTGTCCGCAAAGACAAACTGACCGTTGACGTTGCTGTCCGGTTCGACCAGATAGATGGATTTGTTGCCGTTCATGCTGCTGAGGCCTGCGGTTGACAGCTCGCGTGCCAGATAAGCGCCGATATATTCGGTTCCTTCCATGCACATCAGGGTGTCCACACTGACGGAAGAAAGATGGAAGGCGATGCTGCGCGCGGCTTCCAGCGCCATGTTCATGTTGTGTTTGATTTCGGACATATCAATATAATAATTGATATGCGAATGGTTTGTGGCAAAGTGTCCCGGGATCGCATTGGCGTAAAGCTGTTGGTTGACACGGGACGTGATACGGATCGGCTGCTGCATGGCCAAACCACCTTTCGCTTGTTTATTTGTTCCTATTATATACCAAGGGGCGCTGCGGCACAATAAAAAACAAACAGGAACAACCGATCGGTTGTGTGGGCGGGGCAGTGTGCGGCAGCAAAAGAAAAAGCGATCCGTTTGGATCGCCTCAGTCTGTCGGAAAAGTATTTTGCTATTAAACGTAAGCAACACGCGCGGCAGCGCGCATCAAATAAAAAATTGCAGCCTGCTGCAATTTTTATAAAAACCCGCGACATGTGCGTGGGTTTTTACACAAGACGACGGAGAATTGTGCCTGAAAGGCGCGATTCGGCAGTCGCAAATTCGATCGAAAGCGTGGTTTCGATCGAGAGACTGTCGAAAAATGCATTTAAGATATGAAAATAAAGCCCCGCCCTGCCGATGCAGCCCAATTAGTAACCTGCACGAATGGGCAGGTGGGTTTTCTGTTTGGTATGTCTGCGCTTCCAACATCCGTGTATACCCGGGAGGCCTGCGGCTCGATACCAAAACTTTCCGAAATCCCGTACTAAAAATGTGGGTTAAAAAAAGACTGCTGTCGTACAGGGCAGGGATTTTGCCTTGCCTGTGCCGTGCACCGGCGGGAGAGATTACTCCTCTTCTTCTGCCTCGGCACGCTCCATTACGATGGCGAAAACCGCATCGGCGATCTCATCGTCTTCAACCGCTTCCAGCATTTCTTCGCCGTCTTCCATGACGATCTGCATGATCACGACCTCGGCATCTTCCTCAACGGCAAGCTCTGCCGGGATAAAGGCAAGATAGGTCGTACCTTCATATTCCACCGTATCGATGTGTTCGAATTCCACTTCGTTGCCGTCCTCATCGATCAGGGTAACAAAATCGTTGCCGTATTCCTCGCTCATGGCGCCGGCACCTCCTTATGATTCGGTTTGACAGCGGGGAGGATATCCCGCTTTCTGTTTTAAGCATAACAAATCATATTCGGTTTGTAAAGCCCTATTTGCAGAAGGCTCACAGCCATAGTATGCGTTCCATGCTGACTATCATACCAGTAAAAAATCCGGAAATAAAGCCTTGACTTTTGCCTGCCAATCTGATATCCTATCTTAGGTAACAAGGAAGAAGGCAGTGTCCTCACCCGCAGCAAACAGGCGAACGGGTCAATAAAGCACAGGGTCGTTTTGTGCGGCTTTGCGGTTTTATGTATGGGAGGACGGTCGCTTTTGATCGGTCCTTTTTCTTTTTGTCTTAACCTATCATCCGTTTGGAGGTGCTTACCAATCAGCAGCATGGAACATCAGATCAATGAAGAGATCCGCGATAAGGAAGTCCGCCTGATCAGCGACAGCGGCGAACAGCTTGGTATCGTTCCGATCCAGCGGGCGCAGGATATCGCCGTGGAAAAGGGTATGGATCTGGTCAAGATCGCCCCGCAGGCCAAGCCGCCTGTATGCAAAATCATGGATTACGGTAAATTCCGTTTCGAGCAGGCCAAGCGCGAAAAGGAAGCGCGTAAAAATCAGCGCGTCGTGGAGATCAAAGAGATTCGCCTGACCCCGAATATCGATATCGGCGACCTGAACACTAAGGTTAAAAACGCCTGCCGCTTCTTAAAGGACGGCGACAAGGTCAAGGTCTCGGTCCGCTTCCGCGGCCGCGAGGTCACACATGCGTCGCTCGGTCAGGAACTGCTCCATCGCTTCGCGGAGCTGTGCGCGGAATGCAGCACGGTGGAAAAGCAGCCCAAGCTCGAAGGACGTCAGATGCTTATGTTCCTGGCGCCCGTCAAGGATAAGTAAACAAAAGCGCGTCCGTCGCGTAAATTCAGAGAGGAGCAAACCCTTATGCCTAAGATTAAAACGCACAGCGGTGCAAAGAAGAGATTTTCCGTTACCAAGAACGGTAAGTTCAAGCGCGGCCATGTAGGCAAGCGCCACCTGCTCAACGGCCATGGAAAGACGACCAAGCTTAAGCGCCACCTCCGCAAGGAAGGCTTCGCCGACCAGACCAACGTAGCGCAGCTCAAGCGTCTGCTGCCGTACAAGTAAGTAAAAACACATCTTTCATATAGGAGGCAAACACAATGGCAAGAGTTAAGGGCGCAATGATGACGCGCAAAAGAAGAAAGAAGATTCTGGGGCGTGCCAAGGGCTACTGGGGTGCCAAGTCTACCCATTACCGTGTAGCCAATCAGGCTGTCATGAAGAGCCTGAAGTACGCTTATATCGGCCGCAAGCAGAAGAAGCGTGACTTCCGCCGCCTGTGGATCACCCGCATCTCGGCTGCTGCCAAGACCTGCGATATGAACTACAGCCGCTTCATGAACGGTCTGAAGAAGGCCGGCATCGACCTGAACCGCAAGATGCTTGCGGATCTGGCGGTAAACGATAAGGCTGCGTTTGCGGCTCTGGCTGAGAAGGCCAAGGCTGCGCTCTAAGCGTTATCTGCATAGGAACGATTAAAACGCTCGCTTTTGCGGGCGTTTTAGACTGCGAATCGCGCCCTATGGGCACAATTCGCAGTCGTCTTGTATAAAAACCCACGCACATGTCGCGGGTTTTTAAAAAAATTGCAGCTTTCTGCAATTTTCTATTTGATGCGCACTACTGTGCGAAGATTTTTTTGACAGTCTCAAACGCCCGCTTTTGCGGGCGTTTTTTCATCGGGGAGTAATGGTGGGCTAAATGTAACATTTTTGTTACTTTACAAGAATTTTATTTGATTTTTGTGTATGATCTGCTATACTATAACATAGAATATATTAGGGAAAAGGAGGTGGCAACATGATCAGACAGTTGAAAATCCCGCAGAAGCCCGACCGGCCGGATATTGATGATTTGATCTTCGGTGAGGAGCATGAGACGCATAGCGATAAGTAAAAACGCTAATGGAAATGTCCACGCAGGGCTTGCAGCAGGTAACGTGCAGCCGCGTGGTTTTTTTATATTTATTTCCCAAAAAATATAGGGGAGTTCCATTCTGAATATGAAAAGACGTCTTATCAAAGGGTAACGCCCGAAACGGTTTTCCGTTTCGGGCGTCTTTTTTATCGTCCGGAAGAGATGGCGGTCTTCAACCGGTTGAGCGCGGCTTGGAACCGTGGTTCCTGCCGGATCGGGTCGTAGCGTTCGTCCTCCTCGATGGCGCGCAGAGTTAACTGACGCATTTCGTTCAGCTCGTTTGCGCTGGGCACCTGTGTCTGCACATCAGAAAAGTAGGGATTGTCGCAATAGTTCAGCGTGCGGCTGAGTTGGGCTTCGATATACTGTTCGAACAGGTCTAGGGTGCGCGCGTTATCGTGTTCGTCCTGTGCAAGCATGATTTCGAGCAGCAAGCCGTTGGAGGAGTCCGTGCCGAACAGGGCATCCAATGCGCGATAGGTTTGTACGTAGAGATGCGCGGCGGCAAAATCCCCGCAGCGACGGGATACGGTGGTCAGGCTCATCAGTGCGGTGGAAGTTTCACCGAGATGGGTCAGCAGGGCGCGGTGCGCAAGCTGGGCGGCTTCCTCCAACCGATCCTGTGCCAGATGCAGCCCCAGCCGCAGCTGCTCAGGATCGACAATTAGTTTTTGCGGCAAACTGTCGATCAGCGCCTCGGCTTCCTCATATCGCCCGAGCATGGTGAGCATATTGATGCGCAGGCTCTTGGCCATCAATTTTTCGCCGGTTTCCGTACACTGCTGCTCGCCCTGCTCGAACAGTGAGAGACAGCGGATGGAGATGTCTTCGGCGGTTTGTGTGGCATCTGCTGCATTATTGAGCGCAGACGCAATATAGTGGTAGTATAGGCTGCCGACGGTGAGTTTGAGCGAACCGCAGGTAGGATACTCGCGCAGCAAGTCATCGGCGGCAGTACAGCCGGCATCAAAGCCTTGTTCGTCAAAAATGCAGCGCAGCCGGTCGGAGAGAATGCGCAGCTCTTCGGCGGTTGGTGCGGTCTGAAAAGCGAGAAGTTCATCGGTCGTCAGGCCGAGGGCGCGCGCGAGCGGTGGCAGCAGCGTGATATCCGGATAGCTTGAAGCGGTTTCCCACTTGCTGACAGCCGCGGCGGTAACGCCGATCATGCCGGCAAGCGCTTCCTGTGTCAGCCCTTTTGCACGGCGCGCGGCAAGAATGGTTTGTCCGATCTGTAATGACATAAAAATCGTCCTTTCAGGGGATAGATAACGAAAAAGGATCCTTTTACAAGGATTATCTTACCATAATCGGACGGTATGGGCAATGGAGAGACGGTTTAACCAATGGTTGTTTTTTGCAACTGATGGTTAAAAAGCCCCCTGTCCGTGCGGGACAGAGGGCTTCGGAAGATGTAAGTATTCGGTGATCTGATAATCTGCGCTCAGCGGCCGAAATAACTGAAGTGCATATAGTCGCGCTTGCTGCGCCAAGCGTTGCCGCCCCATGCAAAACCGTATTTGGTAAAGGCGTTATATACATCGCCGCCTTCCGGAATGGAATACGGATCTTCATAGGGAGACCAGTGGGAACCGGTTGTCGGGGTGAGCGAACCATCTGCGTTGATGGTTGCTTCCATATTTTCTTCCCAGTTAATATCCACGGCGGTGCCTTGTGAGTGTTCGCCGGTGCGCCATGAGTAGCAGCCGACGTTTGTGATCGGGAACTGCTCATCGCCGTTGTAGATCTCTTCGAAAATCGCTTCATAGATCGGGGCGAGGCTGCGGTTGACCTGCAAATAAGCGGTGCCGGTGGTTTTGGTGCCGTCCTGCTGCAAACGCCAGACGGGCACTGCGATCTCGACCATGTTCTGCTCAGCTTCTTCCGCTGACTGATATTTTTCACCGCCGATGCCGTAAACAAAATCCATCTTTTCCTGCTCGGTCTGCGGCAGGTAATCGGGCACTTCGGGCACGATAGGATCGACCAAGGGCGGCAGCGGATCGCTGTTATCCTCCTCTTGCACGGCACCTTCAAATGCGGTGCAGAAGCGGTTGGCCATGATAAGTGCGGCCTCGCGCGTAGCCGGGCCGCTTGGATCGAGAACCGGTGCAGCACCGTAGGTAGAGGTGCCGTTTACAATGGCGTAATCCACCATGGTAACAACTGCATCGACTGCATAATCCTCGATTTTTGGCACATCGGGAAAGTCTTCCACACAGGCATCGCCTGCAATGACGGGTGCCTCTACACCGGCGGCTTCCAGCACGTTGTACAGCATAACGCAAAGATCCTGCCGCTGGATGCTGGCATCCGGATCAAAAATGCCTTTGCCGCGGCCGCTGACCAGCCCGAGCTCATAGGCGGCGACAACACTGGGATCATCGCAATCGCGGAAAGGTTTTTTGCCAGAGGCAAATACAGCTTTTCCGCTGACAGATTTGTAGGCGTTGACAGCGATTGCGCAAAACTCGGCGCGGGTGATCGAGCCGGTGGCGCTGCGGGCTTCCAGACTGCTGGGAAGAAGACCGGCACTTTGTGCAGCGGCAACGTCCGCCTGCGCCCAGTTAGAGATATTGGAAAGCGCGCCGGCCTGCGGGGTCAGCAGTGCGGCCATCAGAGCCAGTGTGCCGGCGCGGCGGATAAATGGATGCGGCATGGGAATAACCTCCTTGAGGGAATCGGAATAACTATATAGTATAAGGGGATATTGTGTCGAATTTGTGAAAAAACAGAATTTACTTACAATATCCACAAGGTTTTACACAAATGTGCAGACTAATCTGCGGCCGCGCGGTCCAACGAGCGATATTGCAAAGCTTCGGCCAGGTGTTCAGCCTGAATCAGCGGGCTGGCTGCAAGATCGGCAACCGTGCGGGCAACACGCAGTACGCGGTCATGTGCACGTGCGGTCAGGCCGAGCCGGTCGAAGGCAGCGGCAAACATGGCAGATGCCTGCTCGGTCAGCGGACAGTGGGCGGCAAGCTGCGGGGGAGGGAGCAGGGCATTGCACAGGTCGGCACCCTGCCGCTGGTATTGTATATCACGCGCGGCAAGTACACGGGCGCGTATCTCGGCAGAGCTTTCCTCTTCAGCTTTGCCGCGAGCCGCCAGCGCTGCGTATTCGACCGGCTGCACGGCTACCTGCAGGTCGATCCGGTCGAGCAGCGGGCCGGACAGACGCTTGAGATACTGCTGCACAGATGCTTTGGAGCAGGTGCAGCGTCCGGTGCCGTACCAGCCGCATTTGCAGGGGTTCATCGCGGCGATCAGCTGAAAACTGGCAGGGTATGTCACCTGTCCGGCAACGCGGGATATCGTGACCTGACCATCCTCCAGCGGCTGCCGCAGGGTTTCGAGAACATCCCGGTGGAATTCGGGCAGCTCATCCAGAAACAGAACACCGCGGTGGGCAAGCGTGATCTCGCCGGGAAGCGGTAACCGGCCGGCCGTACCGGCACCGCCGGACAGTGCGCTGGCTGAGGAGCTGTGATGGGGCGCGCGGAATGGACGCTCTGCGCGCACAGCGGCTTCCTGGCCGCGGCCGACAGCAGACCAGACGCGGATGACTTCCAGCCGCTCTGCATCGGACAGCGGCGGCAGAATGGAGGAAAAACGCTTGGCCAGCATGCTTTTGCCCGAGCCGGGCGGTCCGGACAGCAGTACATTATGTCCGCCGGCTGCGGCGATTTCAAGTGCACGCTTGACCGCGTGCTGCCCCATCACGTGGGAAAAATCGAGCGCCTGTTCCGCTGGCTGCGGCGGCTGCGGGGCTTCACACGGTGGGAGCGTAGCGCGGCCGGACAAATGGTTGAGCAGCGCGTTTAGATCGGGAACCGGCAGTACGGAGATGCCGGTGGCATAGGCGGCTTCTGCGGCGTTCTGCGCGGGGACACAAACGGTGTGGAATCCGGCGTCCCGCGCAGCAATCGCCATGGAGAGCGCACCGCATACCGGACGCAGCGCGCCGGTCAGTGAAAGTTCGCCGAAAAAGACGGTGTCCTGCGGCGGGGCGTTGATTTCGCCCGCCGCTGCAAGGATTGCAAGCAGGATGGGCAGATCATAGGCCGTGCCGGCTTTTTTGGTATCCGCAGGGGCAAGGTTGACCGTTACGCGCGAAACCGGCCAGTCGAAAGAACAGGCTTTGGCGGCGGCGCGTACCCGCTCGCCGGATTCCGCCACGGCGCCGGTCGGCAGACCGACAACATCCAGCCGCGGCAGCCCGCCGGAAAGGAAGCATTCGGTGGTGACGATATACCCGTCGATTCCATGCAGGCCGGCAGAAAAAACACGTGAAACCATGCGGGATCCTCCCTCCGAATCAGCAGATATTTTTACCTTTATACTCTACCACAAACCGGTAGTTTACGCAATGCACAGGGTCAAATGCAAAGTAATTGTAACATTATGAGGACAGTGTGGAGCGGGATTGGAGAAATTGTTTCACAATGCGAAATTTTTCTTAAAAATCTGGAATTTGTTACGAATTTGTCATATTTGGTGTTTACAATTTGGGGGGAGGGTGATAAAATAAATGAGGATGATGGCGACGGTTTTTATGCGCGGAACATGCGGATAGAGCCTGCTCCATCCCCTTCAGCATGTTATAACTTAATAGGAGGATATAAACATGGCAAGAAAGATGAAGTCCATGGACGGTAACACTGCGGCCGCGCACGTGTCGTATGCGTTTACCGAGGTTGCGGGCATCTACCCGATCACCCCTTCCAGCCCCATGGCAGACAGTGTTGACCAGTGGGCAGCCGCGGGTCAGAAAAACATTTTCGGTACTACCGTAAAGGTGATCGAGATGCAGTCTGAGGCAGGCGCCGCCGGTACGGTGCACGGCTCTCTGGCTGCCGGTGCGCTCACCACCACTTATACTGCTTCGCAGGGCCTGCTGCTCATGATCCCGAATATGTACAAGATCGCGGGCGAGCTGCTGCCGTGCGTGTTCCATGTTTCCGCGCGTACGGTTGCATCCCATGCGCTGAACATCTTCGGCGATCATTCCGACGTTATGGCCTGCCGCCAGACCGGCTTCGCCATGCTGGCTGAGACCAATCCGCAGGAAGTTATGGACCTGTCCGCTGTTGCCCATCTGGCAACCATCAAGTCCCGCGTTCCGTTCATCAACTTCTTTGACGGCTTCCGTACCTCCCACGAGATCCAGAAAATCGAGGTTTGGGACTATGAAGATCTGAAGGAAATGTGCGATATGGACGCTGTTGAGGCGTTCCGTGCACGTGCGCTCAATCCGGAGCACGGCGCAATGCGCGGCTCTCACGAGAACGGCGACGTGTTCTTCCAGCACCGCGAGGCCTGCAACAAGTACTACGATGCGGTTCCCGAAATCGTGGAAGAGTACATGGGCAAGGTTAATGCCAAGCTGGGCACCGATTATCAGCTGTTCAACTACTACGGCGCTGCTGACGCCGACCGCGTGATCATCGCGATGGGCTCGATCTGCGACGTGGCAGAGGAAGTTATCGACTACCTGAACGCACACGGCGAGAAGGTCGGCCTGATCAAGGTTCGTCTGTACCGTCCGTGGCGTGCGGACAAGCTGCTGGCTGCGATTCCGGCGACTGCGAAGAAGATCGCTGTCCTCGACCGCACCAAGGAGCCGGGCGCACAGGGCGAGCCGCTTTATCTGGATGTTGTTACCGCACTGGCTAACGCCGGCATCACCGATAAAACAGTGATCGGCGGCCGTTACGGTCTGGGCTCTAAGGATACGCCTCCGTCCTCTGTATTTGCTGTATACGAAGAGCTGACCAAGGCTGAGCCGAAGCGTCAGTTCACCATCGGCATCACCGATGACGTGACCTACCTGTCCCTCGAAGAGAAGGCCTCGCCGAATACTGCGGCGGAAGGCACCACCGAGTGCAAGTTCTGGGGTCTCGGCGGCGACGGCACCGTTGGCGCGAACAAGAACTCCATCAAGATCATCGGCGACCATACCGATAAGTATGTTCAGGCATACTTCCAGTATGACTCCAAGAAGACCGGCGGCGTAACCGTTTCGCATCTGCGTTTTGGCGATAAGCCGATCCGTTCTCCCTACTATATCAACAAGGCTGACTTCGTAGCCTGCCACAACCCGTCCTACATCACCAAGGGCTTCCCGATCGTGCGTGATGTTAAGCCGGGCGGCGTATTCCTGATCAACTGCCAGTGGAGCCCGGAAGAGCTTGAGAAGCACCTTGCTCCTTCCGAGAAGCGCTACATTGCCAAGAACAATATTCAGCTCTACACCATCAATGCGATCGATCTTGCGATCGAGATCGGTATGGGCAAGCGCACCAACACCATTCTGCAGTCCGCGTTCTTCGCGCTGGCTAAGGTCATGCCGGAGGCAGAGGCCATCCAGTTCATGAAGGATGCTGCGACCAAGTCCTACCTGAAGAAGGGTCAGGATGTTGTTGACATGAACCACAAGGCGATCGATGCCGGCGCAACTGCGTTCAAGAAGATCGACGTTCCGGCTGCATGGGCTGATGCTGCCGACGAGGCCGACAACCGCGATCTGCAGGGCCGTCCTGAGGTCGTTAAGATGGTTAAGGACGTTATGGAGCCGATCGGCCGCATGGACGGCGACTCTCTGCCGGTATCCGCTTTCGCAGGCGAGCATGTTGACGGCTCCTTCGAGCACGGCGCTGCCGCTTACGAGAAGCGCGGCGTAGCCGTTACCGTTCCGACTTGGAACGCTGAGACCTGTGTACAGTGCAACCAGTGTGCTTATGTCTGCCCGCACGCGACTATCCGTCCGTTCGCGCTGACGGAGGAAGAGGCTGCCGCTGCACCGGCATCCGCTAAGATCGTAGACATCAAGGCCGGCAAGGGCAAGGGCGTTTACAAGTACACGCTGACTGTTTCTCCGCTCGACTGCATGGGCTGCGGCGTATGTATCGGCGTTTGCCCGACCAAGTCCCTCACTATGGTTCCGCAGGCGCAGGAAGCTGCCCAGCAGGATACCTTCGATTACTGCGTAGCCAAGGTTGCAGAGAAGCCGGATATGATCTCGGTCAACTCTGTCAAGGACAGCCAGTTCAAGAAGCCGCTGCTTGAGTTCTCCGGTTCTTGCGCAGGCTGTGCGGAAACCTCTTACGCCCGCCTGATCACGCAGGTTTGCGGCGACCGTATGTATATCTCCAACGCGACCGGCTGTTCGTCCATCTGGGGCGGCCCGGCTGCTACCAGCCCGTATACGGTGGATGCCAACGGCCATGGTCCGGCTTGGGCGAACTCCCTGTTTGAGGATAACGCAGAGCACGGCCTCGGTATGTACTATGGTCAGGAAGCGATCCGTGAGCGCCTGATCGGCAAGCTCGAAGAGATGGCTGCGTCTGCTCCGGCAGAGGCAAAGGAAGCGATCGCCAAGTTCCTCGAAACCAAGGACAACGGTGCAGATAATGCAGAACCGGCGAAGGCGCTGATCGCGGTGCTCGAAAAGGGTGCGGCGGACGGCTGCGCAGACTGCAAGGAAGTGCTTGCGCATAAGGAATATCTGGCTAAGAAGTCCGTCTGGATCTTCGGCGGCGACGGCTGGGCTTATGATATCGGCTTCGGCGGTCTGGATCACGTCCTTGCTTCCGGCCAGGATGTCAACGTGATGGTATTCGATACCGAGGTTTACTCCAACACCGGCGGTCAGGCCTCCAAGGCAACCAACATCGGCGCTGTGGCTCAGTTTGCAGCTTCCGGTAAGACCACCAAGAAGAAGAGCCTTGCTGAGATCGCAATGAGCTACGGCTATGTATACGTTGCGCAGATCGCAATGGGCGCGAATATGAACCAGACCCTCAAGGCGATTGCAGAGGCAGAGGCTTATCACGGCCCGTCGCTCATTATCGGCTATGCGCCGTGTGAGATGCACTCCATCAAGGGCGGCATGACCAACTGCCAGGCTGAGATGAAGAAGGCTGTTGACTGCGGCTACTGGAACCTGTTCCGCTTCAATCCGGATCTGGCAAAGGAGGGCAAGAACCCGTTCATTCTGGAATCCAAGGAGCCCAAGACCGAGGATTACCGCAAGTTTATGATGAACGAGGCGCGTTATTCCGCACTGACCCGTGCATTCCCGGATCGTGCCGAGAAGCTGTTTGAGGAGTCTGAGATCGAATCTACCAAGCGCTTTGCACACCTCAAGCGTTTGCAGGATCTGTACGCTCCTGAAGCGTAAGATTGGCTGAACAGCAGATATAATTGCATTACAAAACCCCGCAGAGCTTGTTCTCTGCGGGGTTTTGTGCTGAGATATTGAGGATCATGGGGTGCAGCATTTACTGAGAACCAAATAAAAAGATGGGACATCAGACAGAGATGTCCCATCTGAGACTGCGAATCGCGCCCTTCGGGCACAATTCTCCGTCGTCTTGTATAAAAACCCACGCACATGTCGCGGGTTTTTATAAAAATTGCAGCAGGCTGCAATTTTCCATATGATGCGCGCTGCCGCGCGTGTTGCTTACGTTCAATAACAAAATACTTTTTCGACAGACTGAGATGAGACATCAGACAGAGATGTCCCAGCTTTTTATATTCAGCGCACGCCGGTTAGGTCTTTGATACATTCTCCGGCGAGGATCATGCCTGCCACCGGCGGTACGAATGAAACGCTGCCCGGGACGGCGCGGCCTGCGGTGCCTTTCTGTTCATCCGAAGGTAGTGGCGTGCGCGGTTCTTCCGTGGAATAGACGACTTTTAAGTGTTTGATGCGTCTTTTTTTACATTCCAGCCGCATCACGCGCGCCAGCGGGCAGACCGAGGTTTTGTAAATGTCCGTTACCTCGAAACGGGTGGGGTCGAGCTTGTTGCCTGTGCCCATGGAGCAGATGAGCGGCACACCCAGCCGGTCACATGCCGTTACCAGATGCAGTTTGGCGGTCACGGTATCGATGGCATCAATTACATAATCGAACTGCGACAGATCGAGTGCAGAATCCGGGGTGTAAAACTCCTGCCGCGTGTGTACCGTGCAGTGTGGATTGATCTCTGCGATGCGTGCCCGCATGACTTCGACCTTGGGCTGGCCGGTGGTTGATGCAAGGGCGATGAGCTGGCGGTTGCGGTTGGTAAGCGAAACGGTGTCGCTGTCGATCAGCGTCAGCTCACCGATGCCGGCCCGTGCCAACGCTTCGCAGGCAAATGAGCCGACGCCGCCGATACCGAACACGGCTACATGGGCGGCACGCAGTTTTTCAAGGGCGGTTGTGCCGAGCAGCAGCTCCGCACGGGAAAATTCATGCAGCATGGTATTACCTCACAGGCAGGGGGATTCGTGGTTCAGATCCCAGTCGATCGGATCGATCCCATGGCTTTCCAAAAAGGCGTTGCACTGGGAAAAATGTTTGCAGCCGAAAAATCCGTTGTAGGCCGAAAGCGGCGAGGGATGCACGCTTTCCAACACCAGATGCTGCGGTGCGGTGATGAGGTTCTTTTTAGAGCGCGCGTTGCCGCCCCAAAGCAAAAAGACGATCGGCTGCTCGCGCTCGTTAAGCTTTTGGATGACATGGTCGGTAAAGGTTGTCCAGCCGATGTTTTTATGGCTGTTGGCCTGCCCACGGCGCACGGTCAGCGTGGTGTTGAGCAGCAGCACGCCGCGTTCTGCCCAGCGGGTCAGGGTGCCGCCCTGCGGCGGTGTGATGCCGAGGTCGCTTTGCAGTTCTTTGAAGATATTTTGCAGGCTGGGGGGCGCGGGTACGCCCGGCTGCACGGAAAAGCACAGCCCGTGCGCCTGCCCCGGACCGTGGTAGGGATCCTGTCCGAGGATGACGGCTTTTACACGGTGGTATGGCGTATAACGCAGGGCATTGAAGATGTTTTCCATCGCAGGATAGATGGTCTGCTCTGCGTATTCTTTTTTTAGCCAGTAGCGTATTTTTTTGTAGTAATCCTGCTCGAATTCACCGGCAAGGATCTCGTCCCAGTCGTTTCCCAAATGTACCATAGCAGCCTCCGGATGCAAATTTTTTTGATGCGCTGCGATGATCGCAGCATGAAGCGAGAAATGTTCTATTATTATAGCACAGCAGCGCTTTTTTCGCAAAAGGGATTGACAAGGCAGGGCAGGATTGCTATACTCTAAGTGTATTAAGACTGTTAATACAGACAAGACACAAGGACGATATCAGGAAAGGAGGCGCGCAATGTGATAAAAATTGATTATCGGGATCCGCGGCCGATTTATGAACAGGTGGTGGACGGGATCGAAGAGCTGGCGCTGCGTGGGGCTTTGCCGGCGGATACCCAGATCCCCAGTGTGCGGCAGCTTGCGGTAGAGCTGTCGATCAATCCGAACACCATCCAACGCGCGTATGGAGAGCTTGAGCGCCGCGGCGTGATTTACGCCGCAAAAGGACGGGGGAACTTTATTTCAGATAACACGGAGACGCTGCGCACACGCCGGCTGGATGAGATCGGCACACAAATCGGCACACTGGCCGGTCAGGCGCGGGCGCTTGGTGCAAGCGAAGCACAGCTGCAGGGCTGGCTGAAGGAGAAAGGAGAGGACAGGGCATGATCACGGCGAATAATGCGACCAAGCACTTTGGCGGCATCACGGCGGTTGACCATGTGTGCGCCGAGGTGCGCGACGGTTCGGTATACGGGCTGATCGGTTCAAACGGCGCGGGCAAGAGTACATTTTTGCGGATGCTGGCAGGTATTCTGCTGCCCGATGAAGGTACGGTGCAGATTGACGGCGCGGACGTGTTTGAGAACACGGCGCTTAAAGAACGCTGCTTTTTTATTTCGGATGAACAGTTTTTCTTCCCGAACAGCACACCGGCAGAGATGAAAAACTACTACAAGCGCTTTTATCGCCATTTTGATGAAGAACGTTACCGCAAGCTGATGGACGGCTTCGGTTTGGATGAAAACCGCAAGATCCGCACGTTTTCCAAGGGCATGAAAAAGCAGGTGTCGGTCATCTGCGGTGTATGCGCGGGCACGGATTACCTGTTCTGTGATGAAACGTTCGACGGCCTTGATCCGGTTGTGCGGCAAACGGTCAAAAGCCTGTTTGCAGAGGATGTGGAAAGCCGCGGCCTGACGCCGGTTGTCGCTTCGCATAACCTGCGCGAGCTGGAGGATTTCTGCGACCATGTTGGCCTGCTGCACCGCGGCGGTATCCTGTTTTCGCGCGACTTGGAGGAAATGAAGCTGGATATGTTTAAGATGCAGTGCATCTTTACCAGTCCGCTGCCGGAAAACGCGTGGGACGACATCGACGTAATGCATCTGGACCGGCGCGGTTCGCTGTATACGCTGACCGCACGCGGCAGCCGCGAGGCGCTGCTGGCCCGCGTGAACGCGATGAATCCGAGCTTTTGCGAAATGCTTCCGCTGACGCTGGAGGAGATTTTTATCAATGAAACGGAGGTGGCAGGTTATGACATCAAGAAACTGCTCTTCTAAGGGAATGCTGCGCGACAGCACGCGCCGCAGCCTATGGGCGTTTGTATTGTCCGGCGTGGGGTTTTTCCTGTCCATGCTGCTGCCAGTCCTGATGACCATGCAGCACGCGCTGGAGCAGCGTGCAATCGAACTGCAAAGTCTGGAACAGATTTATGTGGAACGGCACTGGAAGATCGCGCTCGAACAGGTCGCGGAGTTTATCGGTGGATATAATCCATTTATCAAAATTACCTTTATTGTAATGGCGGTTTCGTGCGGCGTGGCGCTGTTTGCCTATCTGCACGCCCGTCAGAAGGTGGATTTTTACCATAGCCTGCCGGTAACGCGCACAAAATTGTTCTTTAACAATTTTGCGACAGGCGTGGTCTGCACGCTGACGGGCTATTTGGTGATGTACGGCATCACGCTGGCCTGCGTTTACGCGATGGGCTTCGGCGCGGCGGTGAACTGGGGCGAAATCGGCGGCGCGGTGATCAGTAATGTGATTTTGTTCCTGCTGCTGTATGCGCTCAGTGTGCTGACAACCGTGCTGTGCGGCAACACGGTCATCACCCTGCTGCTGCTTGTGTGGGTGCATCTGTCCCCGGCGCTGGTGCGGCTGCTGTTCAGCGGGCTGTGCGGCAAATTTTTGGATACCTTTGTGGAAACCGGCGCGATGAACGGTTTGGGTTATGCCTCGCCGGTGGTACACTACTTCCTGCTGGACGGCATGACCTATCATGATATGCTGATCTCTGTGGGCACGGGCGAAAAGGTTTCCGCGCTGCCGCTGCTGGCAGGTTATCTGCTCGCGGCGGTGCTGGTGACGGCGCTGGCCTGCTGGCTGTTCCGCATCCGCAAGAGTGAGCGGAGCGGCATGGCGTTGGCCTTTGAGCCGCTCAAGCTGCCGGTTAAGGTATATATGTGTTTGACAGCGGGCGCGGCATTCGGTATGCTGTTCGAATTGATTGCGGGCGATTTCTGGTTCTGGCCGGGGCTGGTGATCGGCACGGTGCTGTTCCACTGGATCGTGGAGATCATCTATGCGATGGACTTCCACGCGATCTTCCGCAAGCCCGTGCAGCTCGCGGCGATCCTTGCGGTGCTGGCGTGCGGCATCCTGCTGCTGAAGGTTGACGTATTTGGCTACGACCGTTGGATGCCCGCGCGGGAGGAGCTGACCGGCGTGAACCTTGACAGCGCGAATGCCGATGCGCTGCTGACCGATGAGGCGAATATCGACGCGGTGTATCGGCTGGCTGAAATTGCACGGCAGACCGATTCGGAAAGAGGGGAGACCGCAATGTCGTTCCGCAGCTATCTGTTTACCTTTGAACGGGGCAGCCGCATAACGATGCGCCGCTATATGCTGCCTGAGACCGGGGAAACAGCCGAATTGCTGAACACCATCTACCGTTCGGAGGAATACCGGCAGAAGCACTGGCCGCTGTTCCGGTACGAGACCGGTGAGACGAAAAACGGCGCGCCGCTGCTGGGATTCTACACAAATGCCAGCGGGTACAGCTGTGAGTATGAACTGCGGGACGCAGCAAAGATCGAGCAGATCGTGCAGACGCTGCGGGAGGAAGCGCTGACCCGCGCGCAGGACAGCACGATCGTCATGCGGATCGAACTGAACCACGAGCATGAGGACAGAGGCTATCAATTCGAAGGCAATGTCTATGTGACTGAGCAGGATGTGAAGACGCTGGCACTGATCGAGCAGTTTACCGGCGTGCGTCCGCAGCCGCTAACGGCGGATATGCCGGGAATGACCCAGATTACGTACTACAAGCAGTTGGACGCAGACAACGGCGAGTGGGTCACAGTGGAAGTGACAAACAAGGCTGATGTGGAAGCGCTGCTGAAGGATGCGCAGCCCTATGATCTGCTGGACGCCGGCGTGTATGAAATGCTGGAGAGCAACGGCATCCTTATTGCGGAGGAGCAGACCGAGGGAATAAATGTATCCGTGGTGACGAGCGATGGAGAGGAGCGGGGTCTGTATTATCCGCAGGGCAAATACCCCGCCGCGGTGGTGCAGAAGTACCGTCCGGAGGGTACAGCTCCTGCCGCAACGGATGGCACCGTGTTCGCTGAGGCGGCGGCATGAAAAAACGCGATGTATGCGGTGTACTGCTCCTGTTCGTTTACCTGATGGGCGTAGGAATGCTGACCGGGCCGTCGCTCGTGCAGCTTGTACTCGGGCGGCTGCCCGTGCCCAAGCTGGAGCTGATCCCGTTTGTGGATATCATCAAGGTGGCGACCGATCCGCAGTCCCCCGGGTTGGGGGTGATGGCCAATCTGGCAGGCAATGTGGTGATGTTTGTGCCGTTGGGGCTGCTGCTGCCGCTGTTCTGGCGGTGGTTCGGCAGCGCAAAACGCACGGTGCTGTTAGGGCTGGGGCTGTCGGTCAGTATTGAGCTGATCCAGCTCGTCGCGGGCGGCGTAACATCGGTGGATGACCTGATTTTGAACACCGCGGGCGCGGCGGCCGGTTTTGCACTGGCGTGGCTTGTGTTGCGGGCATGGCCGCGTTTGGCGCCGCGGCGGCAGGGGCGGAACGAGTGGGCATATCCGCTGGCCTGCTGGTGTGCGGTGATCGCGCTGGCCACCGTGACCGACCTGATGACGGTCGGTGTATAACCGGCCGACAGCATATATGTGGGCGGAAAAACAAAATGGATGCCATAAACAGATGGTATCACAATCAGGATAGAGAGTAAGATAGGCAGAGGGAGCGTTCCGGAGGGGGCGCTCCCTCTGTTTGTCGAAAAGTATTTTGTCGATGGATGTTAGCAATACGCGCGGCAGCGCGCATAAAACAGCATTTGCAGCGCAAACGCATAAAAGCTGAGGGCATGTACCTCAGCTTTTATACTTTGAGAGAAAAAAGTTTCTGTATGGGAACTTTTTCTCGTTCGTGTTTGGCGAAGTCCAAACACAGGTTGTCGGAAAACACAAGTTTTTCGACAGTCTCAGGGGGCGCTCCCTGTTTGTGTCTGCGGGGGCGGGGAAAGCTATTGTATCCTGTTTGGGAAACGGGTATAATAACGGAGGAGAAAATACCATTAAAGGAGGAATGAGCCTTGCAGTTGGAAAAAACGCTGCAAACGCTGTGCAGCCTGCCGGCGGTCAGCGGGTTTGAGGAGCAGGCGGCGCGGACAGTTTGTGCGCTGCTGGAGCCGTATTGCGATTCAGTTACGGTGGATCGAAACGGCAATGTGATGGGCTATCGGTCGTGCGGACGGGAAAATGCCAAAACCATACTGCTGGATGCGCATCTCGATCAGATCGGCTTTGTTGTAACCGAAGTGCTGGAGGACGGCTTCCTGCGTTTTGCGCCGGTCGGCGGTGTGGATCCGCGTATGCTGCTGGCGGGCGAGGTGACGATATTGGCGGAGCAGCCGCTGTACGGTGTGATCGCCTGCCTGCCGCCGCATTTACTCAAGGCGGGAGAACAGGATAAGGCGGTGCCGGTCAATCGGATGCTGATCGACACCGGGCTGACAGATGCGAAAAGCCGCATCCGTGTTGGCACACCGATTGTGTTCGGGCAGCAGCCCGTGGCGCTTGCCGGGGGACAGTATTGCAGCAAATGTTTGGATGACCGCGCCGGAGTCGCGGCGATCCTGCTGGCGCTGGATCGTTTGCAGCAGGAAAACAGCGGGCTGCACTGTAATATCGCGGTACTGTTCAGCGCGCAGGAGGAGGTGACCGGGCTGGGGGCACAGACGGGCGCGTTTGCCGTACAGCCGGAATATGCCATTGCAGTCGATGTGACGCATGGCAAAACACCGGACGGCCCTTCGGACGGCGTGTTTGAGCTGGGCAGCGGTGCGGCAATCGGCGTAGGGCCGAACCTGCACCGCGGGCTGACGCAGCAGCTGATCCGCACGGCGAAGGCATACGATATTGCCCATTCGCTGGAGGTGATGGAGGGCAACACCGGCACGAATGCGTGGACAATGCAGATCGTAGCGCACGGTATTGCAACGGCGCTGCTGTCCATCCCGGAAAAATATATGCATACGCCGGTTGAGGTGGTGCAGCTTTCCGATGTGGAAGCGGTCGCTGACCTGATGGCGGCGTTTCTGCGCACGTTTGACGGGGAGGTGCGGGGATGATCGAACTGCTGAAACAGCTTTGTGCACTGCCCGGCCCTTCGGGCTGTGAGGATGCGGTGCGTGCGTTTGTGCGGAATCAGGCTGCACCCTATGCGGATGAGATCCGCGAGGATGCTATTGGCAACCTGATGGTATTCCGCCGGGGGCGGAAAACGCCGGTGCGTCCGGTGGCGGTTTGCGCGCACATGGATGAGGTCGGTGTGATCGTAAAGCAGATCACCGAGGATGGGATGCTCAAGTTCGGTTTTGTCGGCGGCGTGGATCCGCGCGTGGTGATCGGCCGCGCGGTGCGCTTTGGAGAGGTGACCGGTGTGATCGGCATTAAGGCGGTTCACCTGACAACGGCTGCCGAGCGGAAAACCATGCCGAAGACCAAGGAGCTGTATATTGATATCGGGGCGGGCAGCCGCGCGGCGGCTGAAGCTATGGTGTCCCTTGGGGCATACGGTGTGTTTGATTCGGAAGTGGTGGAGTTCGGCGATGGTTTGATCAAGGCCAAGGCGATCGACGACCGGGTTGGCTGCGCGGCACTGCTCAAGCTGCTCGAGCGGGAACCGCCCGTGGACACATGGTTTTGCTTTACCGTGCAGGAGGAAACCGGTCTGCGCGGCGCTGCCAGCATGGCCTATGCGCTGGATCCGGGCTTTGCGCTGGTGCTGGAGGGCACAACAGCGGCTGATCTGGCTGAGGTGACGGACGGCAAGGCGGTCTGCCGCCTGCGCAGCGGCGTGGTGCTGCCGTTTATGGATGGCGCAACGATTTACGATGCGGCGCTGTTTGAGCTGCTGCGCGATGCCTGTGTGCGCCGTCACATCCCGTGGCAGACCAAAACGCGGATTGCAGGCGGCACGGATGCAGGCCGCATCCACAAAAGCCGGACAGGGGTGCGCGTGTGCGCGGCTGCGGTGCCGGTGCGGTATATCCACTCGCCGTCCTCGGTGGCGGCGGCGGCAGACTGCGAGGCGCTGCTGGCGGCCGCGCAGGCATTTCTGGAAGAACTCGGAGGAGAGGACGCATGAGCAAAGTTTTTGATTTGTGGAAGGAGATCGGCGGCGCATTTGGCCCGTCCGGCCGGGAGGACGCGGTGCGCGAGGCAATCGCGGCGGCGGCAGGCGACTATGTGGATGATATCACGACCGATGCGCTGGGAAATCTGATCTGCCGGAAAAAGGGCAGCGGCAAAAAACTTCTGTTTGCGGCGCACATGGATTCGATCGGCGTGGTGGCCACGTATATTGATGAAAAGGGCTTTATCCGCTTTTCGCAGGTCGGCGGCCTGTTCCACGGTGATTTGATCAATATTCAGGTGCGCTTTGCAAATGGTACACGCGGTGTGATCTCGTATGAGGAGAAACCGGCATTTAAGGATTTGACGATGGACAATCTGTTCATCGATATCGGCGCGGGCAGCCGGGAGGATGCGGCGCGCATGGTGCAGATCGGCGATTTTGCCGTGTTTGAAGCGCTGCGTTTTGAGCAGAACGGCGTGCTGTGCGGTCCCTATCTGGATAACCGCATCGGCTGTGTTACGCTGCTGCTGATGCTTGAACAGTTGTCCGGGCAACAATCCGAAAACGACCTGTATTTTGTGTTTACGGCGCAGGAAGAGGTCGGTCTGCGCGGCGCGGGCGCTGCGGCGTTTGCCGTGGAGCCGGATGTGGCGATCGCGGTGGATGTGACCGATACCGGTGACCTGCCGGAGCGCAGGACACCGGTGGCGGTCGAGCTGGGCGGCGGCCCGGCGGTTAAGGTGATGGATCGTTCTGTGATCTGTACACCGGCAGTGTGTGCCGCGCTGGAGCGGGCGGCGGCGGACTGCGGTATTTCGGTGCAGCGCGAGATTTTGCAGTTCGGCGGGACGGATACCGCCATGCTGCAAAAAACAGGCGCGGGCGTACAGGTCGGGGCAGTGTCCATCCCTACACGCTATATTCATTCGCCCAGCGAGCTGTGTGCGGTTTCGGATGTGGAGCAGGCGGCGGCGCTGCTGGCACGCTTTGCGGTTACGGCACAGTAAAGCAGTGGAAATCGAGCGGAAATATTTCTGTGCTTAAAATGGTGCAATATAATCATGTCCGTTGGAAAACAGCATAGTTGCGACACCTTCAGGGGAGAAACCGTTTGCAGCGGTTTCTCCCTTTTTGCACCTGCGGAAGGGGAGGGGGAAGGGACGCAGTTCGGCAAATATTGTAGTATGGTTATGCTATGATGAGGGCAGGCGGAGGTGCGGCATGGTCATATATTGGGATGTGCTGTTTGGGGTGAATGCGCTGATGGATGGCGTGAGCCTGCTGGCAGCCGCGCGGCTGGGCGGCGTTCAGGTCAAGCGGGGACGGCTTGTGTTGGCGTGTCTGGCGGGCGGTGCATATGCTGTTTGCGCGGCGATGTGGCCGGTGGCGGCTGTTTTGCCGCTGCGGCTATTGAGCGGGATCGGCCTGTGCGCACTGGCGTTTGGCAAAACACGGGCGCTGGTGCGGTCGTGCTGCCTGTACATACTGGTCTCGGCGATGTTTGCCGGGATGGCGGCTGCATTGGGCGTGGCTTCGGGGCGCAGACTGCTGTATGGCGCGGGCTATTATTTTGCGGTGCCGCTGCGAACACTGCTGTTGGCGGCAACGGTCGGGTATGCGGTGAGCGGTATTCTGCTGCGCGGTGATGCGCAGCATGGTGTACTGCGGTGTGAGGTGGAGCGGGTCACGATCCGCTGCTTTGGTCGGGAGGCGCAGCTCCGTCTGCTGCATGATACGGGAAACGATCTGACCGAGCCGGTTTCCGGGCGGCCGGCTATCGTGCTTGACCGTGCGGCAGCCCAGGCGGTGCTGGGCAGCGGAATTCGGTTGACCGGACAAAACGCGGCGGCGCAGCTTGCGGCGCTGCCGCCTGAAGCGGCAGCGCGCTTTGGACTGCTGCCGTATCGAGCGGTGGGTACAGAGGCGGGTCTGCTGCTGTATTTTCGTCCGGATACGGTGCAGCGGGCGGATGGATCGTTGTTGGATTGTGTGTGCGCGGTCGGTCCGGCTCAAATCGGGCGGGGCGCATACGATGGATTGATCGGCATATAGAAAGGGAGAGAGGACTTTGAAGCTGGCGGAGATCTTACAGTGCCTGCTGCGGGCGGCGAGGCGGCAGGGTATTTATTATATTGGCGGCAGTGAGGTGCTGCCGCCGCCGCTTCCGGCGGAGCAGGAGGCGGCGGCGGTTGCAGCGTGTCAGGAGGGGGATGAAGCGGCGCGGAACCGGCTGATCGAGCACAATCTGCGGCTGGTGGTGTTTTTGGCACGGAAGTTTGAATCCAGTGGTGTGGGGACAGAGGATCTGATCTCGATCGGTACGATTGGGCTGATCAAAGCGGTCAGCACCTATCGGAGCGATAAAAATGTAAAGCTCGCCACCTATGCGTCGCGCTGCATTGAAAATGAGATCCTGATGTATCTGCGTAAAATCGCAGGACGGCGCACCGAGGTGTCGTTTGATGAGCCGCTTTCCTCGGATTGGGACGGCAACGAGCTACTGCTGAGCGATATTCTCGGCACGGAGCCGGATTGTGTGATGCGTCCGCTGGAGGACGATGTGGATCGGGCGCTTGTACTGGAAGCGCTGGCACGGCTGCCTGCGCGTGAGCGGCAGATCATTTCACTGCGGTTTGGTGTGGGCGTGCCGGAGGCCATGACGCAAAAGGAGGTTGCCGATCTGCTGGGCATTTCGCAAAGCTACATTTCGCGGTTGGAAAAACGGATCATTGCGCGCATGCGCAAGGATATTCTGCAGCATTCGGTTTGATGCGGCGAGAAAAAAGGGAAGTTTGGCGCAGGGGAAACAGAAGGGTTTCCCTTGCGCCTTTTATTGTGATATAATAAGTGCAAATCATGGATTGGTGGAGCGTGTGGAATATGCAGATAGAAATTCGCCCATATGTCGAGCGGGATGCCGCACAGGCGGCCGCTGTTTGGAATGAGGTGGTGGAGGAAGGTGATGCGTTTCCGCAGACCGAACGGCTGACTGCAGAAAGCGGCGGTGCATTTTTCACGTCGCAGTCCTTTACCGGCGTGGCGTGCGATGCGGAAAGCGGACAGATCGTAGGCGTGTACATCCTGCATCCGAACAATGTGGGGCGCTGCGGTCACATCTGCAATGCCAGCTATGCGGTAGCATCCGACCGGCGCGGGCAGCACATTGGGGAACAACTGGTGCGCCATTGCATGAAGCAGGCGGCAGCGCTTGGGTTTCGTGTGCTGCAGTTTAACGCGGTGGTTTGTTCCAATGCGGCAGCGCTGGCACTATACCGTAAGCTGGGCTTTGTACAGCTTGGGGTGATACCGGGCGGCTTCCGCCGGAAGGACGGCAGCTATGGGGACATTATTCCGCATTACCATGTGCTTTGACGGATCGGCGCTTCACAAGCACAGTGTGCAGGTGAAAACGGTCGAACGGTGGGGCCGGTGCAAAAATTTAACCGGTATATTCCCTTGTTCTGCGGGGGAAAATCCTGATAGGGCGCACGATACGGTGTGCGCGGACAGGAGGTTTTTTCATGCAGACAAAAGTGGAGATCTGCGGCGTAAATACATCGGGTCTGCCGGTGCTGTCAGCAAAGAAAACGGACGAGCTGCTGCGGCGTGCGGCGGCGGGCGACAGGCAGGCGCGTGATGAGCTGATCCGTGGGAATCTGCGGCTGGTGCTGAGCGTGGTGCAGCGTTTTCAGGGACGGGGAGAATCGCCGGATGACCTGTTTCAGGTGGGGTGCATCGGGCTGATGAAGTCGATCGACCATTTTAACACCGAACTTGGTGTGCGTTTTTCCACCTATGCCGTGCCGATGAACGTAGATTGGGGAAAAAGTCCCTCCGCAATCAATTAACAGAGAACCGGTTTACATACCCAACATAAAGGAGAATACGATGCTATTTTGCAATATTGATCTGCTGGATGAGCAGTTTGCGCTGCGGCGCGGACAGTATGTCGGTGTGAAGGATGGCGTGATCGCCTATATCGGGGATACTGCGCCCGAGGAGGATTACGGCGAACGGTATGATGGACGGCACCGGCTGTTGCTGCCGGGGTTCTATAATATACACAGCCATGCGCCGATGACCATGCTGCGTGGCTATGCGGAGAACTTGCCGCTGCAGCGCTGGCTGAATGAAAAGGTATTTCCATTCGAGGATAAGCTGACTGATGAAGCAGTGTATTACGGCACACAGCTTGCTATTGCGGAAATGCTGGCCTGCGGCACGGTATCTTTTACGGATATGTATTTCTTTTTGAACGGCATGACCCGCGCGATTCTGGAGAGCGGGATCAAGTGCAATCTCAGCCGCGGACTGACGGTGTTTGACGGCAGCAGCTATGAGCAGACTGCAGCGTACGCGGATAATCTGCGCCTGCTGGGAGAGTGGCAGGGCGCAGGCGGCGGACGGCTCAGGGGCGATCTCTGCATTCACGGAGAATATACCTCTACGCCGCGCGTGGTAGAAGCGGTTGCGGCGCAGGCCAGAGAACATGGCGTGCGGATGCACATCCATTTGTCTGAAACGCAGGCCGAGCATGAAGGCTGTAAACAGCGTCACGGCATGACGCCGGCGGCCTACATGCGGGCGCATGGCGTATTTGATGTGCCCACCACGGCGGCACATTGCGTCTGGCTGGAAGAAGATGACTTCTCCATCCTGAAGGATTGCGGGGTGACGGTAGCCTGCTGCCCGGCAAGCAATCTCAAGCTGGCATCCGGTTATGCCAACGTGCCGAAGATGCTGGATATGGGGATCCGCGTGGCGCTGGGTACGGATGGCGCTGCGTCCAATAATAATTTGAACATTATGCAGGATCTTTACCTGTTTGGTGTGGTGTATAAGGGATACTTCCGTGATTCGACCTTGATCACACCGGCACAGGCGCTGCATGCGGCGACCCGTGCAGGGGCGCTGTCCCAAGGACGGGAGGACAGTGGGCGGATCGCGCTGGGATACCGGGCGGATCTGTGCGTGATCGACACTGATACCCCGCAGTTTACACCGATGACTGACGCAGCCTGCAATGTGGTATACGCAGCGCAGGGCGCGGATATCCGGCTGACGATGGTGGACGGTGAGGTGCTCTATCAGGATGGCGCATATCCGACGATCGACATAGAAAAGTGCAGGGCGGAGGTTCAGCGCCGCACTGATGCGATCCGCGCTTCGTTATAAGGAGGAACAGCATATGACAGTAAAAAAACAGGTGCTCGAATCCGCAGCATATGTGCGCAGCCGCTTGGCTGCGGCGCCTGAGATCGGAATTGTGCTGGGATCGGGTCTGGGGCCGCTGGCAGAGGACATAACGGACGCGGTATGTATTCCATATGGAGAGATCCCGCACTTTAGGACATCCACGGCGCCGGATCATGCGGGACGGTTGGTTTGCGGCACGCTGGCAAACCGGCAGGTGATTTGCATGCAGGGACGGCTGCACGGCTATGAGGGATATGCGCCGCAGGAAATTGCGTATCCGGTATATGTGATGCAGGCGCTCGGTGTGCGGGCACTTGTGTTGACCAACGCCTCCGGCGGGATCAACACGGGCTTTTCGGTAGGGGATTTTATGCTGATCGAGGATCACATCAATCTGACCGGCAAAAGCCCGCTCACCGGGGCGAATGACAGTGCGTTGGGGACGCGCTTCCCCGACATGACCTTTGCATATGCCCCTGATTTGCGGGAAGCGGCGCAGCAGGCTGCGCAGGCTTGCGGACTGACCCTGCGGCGCGGTGTATACTGCGGTGTGAACGGCCCGCAGTTTGAAACACCGGCAGAGATCCGCGCGTTCCGTGCGCTGGGCGCGGATGCGGTAGGGATGTCCACGGTGTTTGAAGTGATTGCGGCAGCGCACTGCGGGCTTCCGGTCGCAGCGGTCGCTATGATTACAAACATGGCCGCCGGGGTTTTGATGCAGCCGCTTTCTGGGGCGGAAGTCAATGAGATCGCGGCACGGCGCGGCGCGGATTTCCGACGGTTGATCACAGCACTGGTACAAAAAATATAATCAGAAAAATTTTTTCAAAAAAGTATTGACATTCCGGTATACCAGAGATATAATATAAAAGCTGTCACTGATTAAGACAAAACAGCGACAGCACTTCGAGGTGTGGCTCAGCTTGGTAGAGCGCTTCGTTCGGGACGAAGAGGCCGCAGGTTCAAATCCTGTCACCTCGACCATCAGCACCGCAGAGAAATCTGCGGTGCTTTTTTGTATTTGTGTGATACTGGGTAAGCAAGTAAAATATCGGACGATGAACGAACCATCAAGAGAAAAACAGATAACGCCTGTTTTCAGTGATATTGTAGGATAATTTAGCATTTTGCACAAAATAACATTGGGTGGTAAGGAAGGAATGTTTGCACATTTTAGTAAAAATAAAAGAAAAATTTAAGTAAAATATCACTAAAATAAATGGCATTACTTGCGACGACATAACCAAGAAGTTTACAAAATGTACACAATTACCTGCCAGATACAGACAAAATGACAAAATATTGATGAAAAATTACGTATCATATGTATAATTTATCAAAAACACACAAGGTTAAACTGTAAAAAACAAAGTAAAAAGTGCAAATTCATGCAAGCGAATATCTGTTAGAATAATTCATGTAGCAAAGGGGCATTGTTTTGTTATTCCCAGATAAGGCGATGCCTGCTCGCAAAGAGAGGGGAATGTTCTGTTCAACTCAATGCAAAAACTGGAGAAAGGGGAAGAAAAATGCCAGATATTGTATTAACGAGAATTGACAACCGTTTGATCCATGGTCAGGTAGCGACTCAGTGGTGCGGTGTTGTCGGCGCGAATCTGCTGCTTGTGGCAAATGACGCGGTTTCGACCGACGAATTCCGTCAGGGTTTGATGAACATGGCTGCGCCTGCTTATGCGCAGACTCGCTTCTTCTCGATTGAGAAGACGATCAACATCATCGGCAAGGCTTCGGTGAACCAGCACATTGCGATCATCTGCGAAACACCGCAGGATGTGCTCAAGCTGGTTGAGGGCGGCGTACCGATCAAGAAGGTAAACATCGGCAATATGCACATGGCGGATGGGAAACGTCAGGTAGCAACTTCTGTTGCCGTAAATGATGATGATGTTGCATGCTTCAAAAAACTGCAGGATCTGGGCGTGGAGCTTGAGATCAAGCGTGTGCCGGATACCCCGGCGGAAAGCATCGACAAGTTGTTCAAGTAAAGAGATTTGACGTGAAAGCAAGTGGAAAGGAGTAAAAAATGGGCGAAATCACCATTATCCAGGCGATATTGGTCTTCGTTGTTGCCTTTATCATGGGCATCGACCAGTTCAGCTTCCTGGAATCCCTGTATCAGCCGATTTTTACCTGCCCGCTCATCGGTGCCATCCTCGGCAACTTTGAACTGGGCGTAGTAGTCGGCGGTTCTTACCAGCTGGTTCAGATCGGCAGCATGCCGATCGGCGGCGCACAGCCCCCCAACGCGATCATCGGCGGCATCATGGCTACCGTTTTCGCGGTATCCCTTAACATGGAGCCGACGCCGGAGGGCGTAGGCGCGGCGCTTGGCTTGGCGATCCCGTTCGCCGTATTCGGCCAGTACGTAGTTACCCTGACCTTTACCATTATGTCCGGTATGATGGCCAAGGCTGACAAGTGCGCGGAGAATGCGGATGTGAAGGGTATCCGTAACATCAACTTTATCGAAATGGCTCTTCTGGGCACGCTGTTCGGTGTGATCTCGGTTGCCGGTCTGTACGGCGGCACCCTTCTGGGCGAGACCCTGCAGAACTTCGCGTTTGAGTATTCTTGGGTCATGGCCGGTCTGGACGCTGCAGGCGGCGCGATGAAGTTTGTCGGCTTTGCGATCCTGATGAAGGTTATGATGTCCAACGAGATGTGGGGCTTCCTGCTGGCGGGCTTTGCAATGGCCCTGCTGTGCAGCGCGAATGCTTCTACTTCCGGCGCGACCCTGCTGCTCTGCGCATTTGTTGGTGCGGCAATTGCGATCTATGACTTCTCGATGAACACCAAGATTAAGGCAAATGCTGGCGCTGGCAATATGGGAGGTGACTCGGATGGCATATAATATTCCTGAAAAGTATCAGGATCTGACTCCGGCTCCGCAGCTGGACAAAAAGACCCTGAATAAGATGGTTTGGCTGTCCTGCTTCCTGCAGGCATCCTTCAACTACGAGAGAATGCAGGCCTGCGGCTGGCTGTGGGGCATGCTTCCGGGTCTGCAGAAGATCCACACCAACAAGGAAGACCTGAAGGCCTCTATGGCACACAACCTGGACTTCCTGAACACCCACCCGTTCCTTGTAACGTTTGTTATGGGTATCGTGCTCTCGCTCGAGCAGAACAAGGCTGATACCACTACCATCCGTTCCGTTCGTATTTCCGCTGCCGGCCCGCTGGGTGGTATCGGTGATGCACTGTTCTGGCTGACGCTGGTTCCGATCACCGCCGGCCTGACCGCGAACATGGCGCTCACGGGCAACTTCATGGGTGCGATCCTGTTCCTGATCATTTTCAACGCTGTGCAGTTTGCAGTCCGTTTCGGCCTGATGTACTGGTCTTACGGTCTGGGTACCAAGGCAGTTACGCTGCTGACGTCGAGTGCGAAGGAGTTCACCCGTGCGGCGAGCATCCTCGGCGTATTCGTAGTAGGCGGCCTGATCGCTACCTATGGCTCCACCAGCGTTCGTATGATCGTTGGTTCGACGCAGATCAACATTCAGGGTCTGCTGGATGGCATCCTGCCCAAGCTGATCCCGCTGCTGATCACCCTCGGTATCTATGCGCTCATCAAGAATGGCTGGACGCCTGTTAAGTGCATCCTGCTCATTCTGGCCTGCGGCATCGTAGGTTGTGCGTTCGGTATCTGGAGCGGTAACTCTCAGGCGATGGACGCTGACGGCAACACCATCCCCGGCGGCTACAACCCGCTCGTTGCGTGGTATGATTATCCGGAACCCGCTCCGGCTGAAAAGTCCGGCCAGCAGGCTTGGGATGCCCTGACCTCGGTTGTGACCGAGCTGCAGGAGTCGGGCATTACCGTAACCATGCCCGAATAAAATCGAAAAGCTTGGCGGTGTGATCCGCTGAGGTGTGATAGGGGGAGATGGTAATGCGATCATTTCCCCCTATTCCTTCAAACAGCAGAAATCAGGTGTTCATGTGAGTGCAGCAACAGTTTCCGTTATTTTTATATTGTTTGCCGTGTATGTCGGCTTTCAGGTGGTAAAGAACTTTCAGCTTCGCAACCTGAATAAGGCGCTTGCGCAGAAGGATTATGATCTGGTGGAAAAACTCGCCGCTATGGGGCTTTCCCGCAAGCTGCTGGGACAGTACAACTGCGACCTGTATCAGCTGCGGGCGCTGTATCTGGGTGAGGATGTGCCCCGGTTTGAGGCGCTGCTCCGGCAGATGATCGCAACAGAATATAAAAATCCTGCGGATAAAAAAAGCTTTCTCGAGCAGTATTTTCATACGTTCCTGCTGCGGGAAAACAAACAGTATGCCGACTGGCTGCTGGAGGCGATCCGCGCGTTCGGAGACGAGGTGTTCACCCGTTATAATGAACAGGCTTATGCGGTGATGATCGAAAAACGCAGCGATTTGATTGAAACGATGGATCATCAGATCGATGCAAAGCAGTACTACGGCTTTTCGTTGGGTGTCATCCTGTTTATGATCGCCCGGCAGTATGAGTATTTGAACGATACGGCAAATGCGGTATTGTACTACAAAAATGCGAAGATATGTTTCCATCCGAAGGCGATCTATGTTCCGGTGATCGAGTCTTGCATCGAACGTCTGGAACAGCCAGAGGAGCGGGAGACTGCCCGTGCATAAGGGATGCGCGGCGTGAGTAGGAAAACGTAGATGAGATAGGAGAAGAATGATGATTGGATTACTGGTTACGGGACATGCTAACTTCGGCTCCGGCCTGACAAGCTCGCTCAATCTGATTGCCGGTGAGCAGGAGCACTATAAATATGTGGATTTCCTGCCTGAATACAGTCTGGAAGACCTGTCGCGTGAGATCACCAAGGCATTGGATGAACTGAAGGACTGCGAAGGTGTTCTGGTATTTTCCGACCTGCCGGGCGGCACGCCGTTCAAAACGGCGGTGGAAGTAGGTTTCCCGCGCGGCAATGTAAACGTGATCGCAGGCGCCAATCTGCCGATGATGGTCGAAATCGCCATGTCGCGCAAATTCATCGATGACCTTGAGATGCTGACGCAGGCTGCGTTGGACACCGGCAAGGAACAGATTGTTAGATATGAATTCAAGAAGGTGGAGCAGCAGGAGTCGGAAGACGGAATCTGAGCTGCGCGCCTTAGATGATAAAATCTGGTTTTCGGAAGACATGACCCGCCGCCCGGTGCGTCGGCCGCGGGCCGAAAGGAGATAGAATAGATAATGGACAAGATTTTTAACGTAACTGCGGAACAGATGCAGCAGACTTCTTCGGTTTTTACACTGAGTGAGATCTATCAGCAGCCCGCAACATGGAAAAAGACCTGTGATCAGATCCGCGCGAATAAGGATGCGCTGAAGAAATTCATCGATCAGGTCATCACCTGCGAGGATTTTGATGTCATCCTGACCGGTGCGGGCACCAGTGAGTTCGTAGGCAACGCGCTGTTCCCGGCGCTGACCAAGGGTCTGAATTTCAAGGTCAAATCCTATGGCACGACCGATCTGGTTGCAACGCCGGAGGCCTATCTGTCCCGCACCAAGCCCACGCTGCTGATCAGCTTCGGCCGTTCGGGTAACTCGCCGGAGTCGGTTGGTGCGATTGACGTGGCAGAGGCGGTGTGCGACCATGTGTTCCACCTGTTTGTGACCTGCAACAAGAACGGCGCACTGTCCAAGCGTGCAGACACGACCGGCAACTGCTTTGCGATCAACCTGACGGATGAGACGCATGACCAGAGCTTTGCCATGACCTCCAGCTTCTCGAATATGTATCTGGCGACCTATCTGTGCTTTCATCTGGATGATCTGGATGCAGCGATCGCGGATGTGGAGAAGGTAATGGCAGCCGGACAGTCCTTCCTGGACGGTAAATTCGGTGTGGCGCAGAAGATCGTGGACGAGTATGATTTCAACCGTATTGTTTATTTGGGCAGCAACTGCCTGAAGGGCATTGCGCAGGAATCTGCACTGAAAATGCTGGAGCTGACAGCCGGCCGTGTGGTCACGATGTATGACACCCCGCTTGGTTTCCGCCATGGCCCGAAGTCAATTATCGATGACAACACCATCACGGTAGTATACCTGAGCGATGATCCCTATACCCGTCAGTATGAGGTCGATCTGATCAAGGAGATGAGCGGACAGCGCAAGGGCAATAAGATTGCTGCGGTCATGTCCAAGGCGGATGATGCGGTAGCAGCGCTGGTAGATTATACGGTGGTTTACGATTTGGAAGGCGCGACGGCAAGTGTTCTGCTGGGTCTGGATGATATTCTGTTTGCCCAGACACTGGCAGTGCTCAAGTCGCTGTCCATGAAGATCACGCCGGATAACCCCTGCCCGACCGGCGAGGTCAACCGCGTGGTCAAGGGCGTGACGCTGTATCCGTACACCCGCGCCTGATGGAAGCAAAACACCTGCGGATAAGAACAGGCAGGTGTGCATATCCCGTGCGGCGCGGGAAAGGAAGAGGGACGGCCGCGGCCGTCCCTCTCACTGTGTGCAGGGAAATAAACTGAGCATAAGGAGCAAAACATATGAATTGGGAAGTAATCCTGTGGTCTTGCGGAACGGTGGCTGTGCTGGTAATCATCGCTGCGCTGGTTCTATCTATCATGTCGGCGCGCAATATGAAAAAAAGCCGTGACCGCATGGCAAAATTGCAGACGGATATCAAGGTTGGCGCAAAGGTGCTGTTTGGCGGCGGCATTTTCGGCACGATCGTCGGCATTAAGGATGATGTGGTTACGGTTGAGGTCAGCAAGGGCATGACCCTGCAGGTATCGCGCTACGGGATCCAGACGGTAGAGGACTAAAATCAGAAGAGGAAGGCGCTTATGCGTCTTCCTCCTGAAATACCTGTTTGGCGTATTCGCTGGGTGATTGTTCGAAATATTTTTTGAATAACCGGGAAAAATAATGGATCGAACTGAAACCGAGCAGCTCGGCGATTTCGCTGATGGTATGCTGGTTTTCCCGGATCAGCTCCTTGCTTTTTTGCAGCTTGATATTGAGCAGATAGCTCTTTGGGGAATTATTCAAATACGTTTTGAATAAGGACTGCAGGGAAGAGCGTGACAGGAAAAACTTGTGGCAGATCTCTTCGATCGTGATGGGTTCGGTCACGCGCTCCTCCATATAAGTGAGGATCTGTTGGAGCAGGTCGTTCTGATAGGTCGGGCTGGACGCAGACAGGGTTGGTTCGTCCTCTGGGTCGCAAAAAAGCAGCAGATGGGTGAGAACCTCCTGCATATGGCAGATCATCAGTGTTCGTGTATGGGCTGTGTGCGTGGCGCAGTCCTCGGTCAGCCGGCGCAGGGCATCACGCAGCCCGCTGGTACAGTGAAAAATGCGGCCGAGCAAACGATAGGGTTTAGCGATCTCCATATCGAACACCACGGAGAGATAGCTGCAGGCGCGTTCCCTTTGCAGCAGTTTGGGGTGCTTCGTATCCGGACCGAGCAGGATGGCATCCCCCGCAGTAAGCGCATAGGCATTATCCGCCCGTGCAACGGACAGCATACCCTGCGTCACATACAGCAGCTCATAATATTCATGCGTGGCTTTGTGGAAACGGCAGGGCGGTTCTTCGGCGGAATGATAGCAGTCGAAAATCTCGAGGATATGGAATTGCACCGGTGTGTGCTGCAGGGTGTACGGACGCAGCAGCGGGTACTGTTTGAAGCGGCTTTCCGGTGTGATAAGCGAATAGGATGCTTCGGCTGAGATGGGAACAACATTAAAAAATACGCCGGGTTTGAGCCGCAGATAATGATGGATCGTAAACGCACTGGGCGTTTCTGTGCCGGGCCGTGCGGAGAGCAGGATCACGGCAAGCCCGCTGATCAGTTCGATACAAACCTCATGCGGAAAACAGTAAAGCTGTTCGATTGTTTTGCTTTGTGCAGAAAACTGCATGCAGGCAAGATGCTGCTGCTCCAAATCAAGCGGTTCATAATAGACGGAACCGAATTGGCAGAAGCTTTCAGTCATGACAGTGTTGGTCATCTGATATCCCCCGGGAAGTGATCCCACATTGGTATGTTGTGTGACAGCCTACGAATGTTCCTTTTATTTTATACGAAAATTGGAAAAAAAGCAAGTCCGCATCGCCCGGTGGTCACAGGGATGCGGAAACAGTACAACAGCGGCAGGCTTGCGTCCCGCTGACAGGAGGTTGGAAAAATGATCATTCAAAGTAAAAAGGTCTGGCTGGCCGACCAGTTTACGGCAGCGCAGATCGAGATGGAAGGCGGAAAGATTGCCGGTATCTATGATTACGGCACCAAACCGGTCGATCGGGACTATGGCAGCGAGCGGATTCTGCCGGGCTTTATCGATGTGCATTGCCACGGTGCATTCGGCTTTGATACCAATGATGCGGAGGAAGAGGGTCTGCGCTACTGGCTCCGCCATGTGGTGGATGAGGGCGTGACCGCCCTGCTGCCGACGACGATCACCCAGAGTGAGCAGGTACTGACCGCAGCACTGGAGAATGTTGCCAAGGTAGTGGCGGATGGCTATGAGGGCGCCGAGGTGCTGGGTGTGCACTTCGAAGGCCCTTATCTGGATATGGTGTACAAAGGCGCCCAGCCGGAGCAGCATATCGTCAAGCCGACGATCGAGCAGTTTGAACGCTATCAGAAGGCGGCGAACGGCTTGATCAAGTACGTTACCATGGCGACCGAGACTGATGAGGATTTTGCCCTGACACGTTACTGCGCGGAACACGGCATTGTGGTCAGCATTGGTCACTCTGCGGCAACCTATGAGCAGGCGATAATGGCGTTTGCCAACGGCGCACGCTCGATGACGCACGTGTATAACGGTATGACGCCGTTTAATCACCGCGCAAACGGCTTGGTAGGTGCGGCTTACCGTCTGCGCAGCATGTACGGTGAGTGTATTTGCGATGGCAACCACTCGACACCGGCGGCACTCAACCTGTTCTTCCGCGAAAAGGGGCCGGATTACGGTCTGCTGGTGACGGATGCGCTGATGGCTAAGGGAAAACCGATCGGTTCCAAGTTCCTGTTCGGCGGCAATGAGATCGAGATCTATCCGGACGGCAGTGCGCATCTGACCTCGACCAAGGGGCTGGCCGGCTCGACGCTGCGTGTCAACGATGGTTTGCGCATCCTGATCGAGGAGGCACAGGTGCCGGTCAGCGCGGCGATCAATGCATGCACGAAGAACCCGGCGGCTTGCCTGCGGGTGGATGACCGCAAGGGAGCGATCCGGGTCGGGCTGGATGCCGATCTGGTGGTACTGGATCGTGATTATCAGGTGCTCCAGACCTATTGCATGGGAAAAGGAATGTTAGATGAGTAAAAAGCAGAAGATTCAGACCCGGCTTTCCGGACGCAATATCTATACAGATAAAAAGAACCGCACCATTTACTATGATATGTGGACCAAACGCGGTTATGTGGTGGAACCCAAGCTTGAAAATAAGATCACCTTTTATAAAAACCGTTTGGTAATCATTCTGTTCGCAGCGATTTTGTGTGCAGGCACCTTCCTGTCTGCACAGCAGGCTGCGGTGGCAGGTGTGATATTCTTTGTGCTGGTAGAGCTGCTGTACCGTGTGCGGGTATTCAAAAAAATGCAGGTGGTAGAGGATTTTGACCGTGGCCGGCGGATCACGCCGCTGGAATCCATCCTTGCGCATAAGAGCAAGGAAAAAGTGGTGATGCTGGCGATCCTGTATGCGGCTTTCGCCGTGCTGGTCATGCTGAACGCGTTCGATCAGCACTATACATCGGCGCTGATGCTGCTCAGTGTGGGCGGAGCAATTCTCGGCGTATATTTCTGCGCCCTGCATGTGATCGCACTGACCAAAATGAAGTAAGCGGCAAAAAATCCCCGCCGCAAATGCGGCGGGGAATATGCGCGGGGGAGGGGTCAGGCCTTTCCGGCAGAGCCGCACAGGCCGATCTTGTCCTTGACGACCGATACGACATTTTCCATACCGGCTTTGCTGTATTTTTTGGGGTCGAATACTTCGGGATCGCGGGCCAGATACGCCTTAACGCCGTCGCTGAAGGCAATGCGCAGTTCGGTGGCAAAGTTGACCTTGCAGATGCCGCGGCGGATGGCTTCGCGAACGGACTCATCCGGTACGCCCGAAGCGCCGTGCAGCACCAGCGGGATGGATACGACCGAGCGGATCGCGCTCAGGCGGTCAAAATCGAGCTTGGGCACGCCCTTGTACAGGCCGTGCGCCGTGCCGATGGCAATGGCGAGGGAATCTACGCCGGTGCGTGCAACAAATTCCTGCGCCTGCGCGGGGTCGGTAAAGGGGTTGCCGTCGCCGCCTTCGAGGTCATCCTCCTTGCCGCCGACCTTGCCGAGCTCAGCTTCCACACTGATGGACGAGGGCGCACAGGCTGCGGCAACGCTGTGGGTAACGGCGATATTTTCTTCAAAAGAGCCGTGTGAGCCGTCGATCATGATCGAGGTGTAGCCGGTGCGCAGTGCCTGCATGGCAAGGTCGAAGCTTTCGCCGTGATCGAGGTGCATGGCGACCGGGATGGCGGTGCGCTCGGCGGCAGCGCGTACCATGGCAAGATAATAATCCAGCCCCGCATATTTTACGGTGGACGGCGTGGTTTGCAGGATCACGGGGGAGGACAGCTCCTCCGCCGCGCGGACAACCGCCATGACCATTTCAAGATTTTCCACATTGAAAGCACCGACCGCGTATCCGCCGGCCTGTGCGTCCAAAAGCATTTTCTTTGTGGTTACCAAAGGCATAATAAATCCTTCTTTCTATTTGTATTTGTAATAGTCGTTTGCTTTATTATAGCATAGGGCGGAACAATAGGAAAGAATAATTGCAGCAGGATAACCGGCAGCTGGCTGATATGCAACCGGCTGTGCAGTATGTATTGCAGAGGAAGGGACGCGGCACAGTCCGTGATCCGGAGAGGAGAAAACATTATGAATGAAAATCCGCTGAAAAAGTTAGTAGAATTGCAGAAGCAGGGCAAAAGCGTGGGCATTTATTCGGTGTGCAGCGCGAATGGCTATGTGATCGAGGCGGCGCTCAAGCGCGGCCTGTCGGACGGCTCCTGCGTGCTGATCGAGAGCACGGCCAACCAGTGTGACCAGAATGGCGGCTACACGGGTATGAAGCCGATGGATTTTAAGAAATTTGTGCTTGGCATTGCGGAGCAGGTTGGGTTTGACACCGGGCGCCTGTTCCTCGGCGGTGACCATCTCGGTCCGTTGACCTTCGCCGGCAAGCCCGAAGCGCAGGCTATGGCTGATGCCGAAGAACTGATCCGTCATTATGTTGGCGCAGGCTTTACCAAGATCCACATTGATACCAGCATGAAGGTTGCGGATGATGATCCGGATACGCGTCTGAGCGATGAGATCATTGCGCGCCGCGGCGCGCGGCTGGCGCGTGTGGCGGAGGAAACCTATCGCAAGCTGCTGGAGACCGAGCCGGATGCGATCGCGCCGGTGTATATCGTCGGCAGTGAGGTGCCGATCCCGGGCGGTCAGGTCGGCGCGGATCAGGGTGTGCAGGTCACGCGCGTGGAGGATTTCAAGAATACGGTGGCGGCGTTCGAAGCGGCCTTTCGCAAGGAGGGTCTGGATGAGGCGTGGAATAACGTTATCGCAGTGGTGGTACAGCCCGGCGTGGAAGAGAAGGACAGCGGCTGCACCGAGTATGACCGTGCCAAGGCAGCGGAACTGATGGCATCGATCAAGGATTTCCCCAATCTGGTGTTTGAAGGACACTCTACGGATTATCAGACCAAGATCAAACTGCGTGAGCTGATCGAGGATGGCGTAGGCATTCTCAAGGTCGGCCCGGCGCTGACTTTTGCCATGCGCGAGGGGATGTTTGCACTGGCGCATATTGAGGAGGAGCTGCTGTACGGCACGGAGATCGAGCCGAGCAACTTTATCCGGACGCTGGATGAGGCCATGCTGGCAGATGGCAAGCATTGGCGCAAGCACTATCAGGGTACGGAGCTGGAGCAGCGTATGAAGCGTAAGTACTCCTTCTCCGACCGCTGCCGTTATTATATGCCGACACCGGAGGTCGAGGCGGCAAAGGAGCGCCTGATCGGTAATTTGCGTACGCAGGGCATCCCGCTTAACCTGCTCAGCCAGTTTATGCCGATTCAGTATACCAAGGTGCGCGAGGGCGTGCTGGAAAATGATCCGGTGGCACTGGTGGAGGATCGTATCACCAACACGATCGATGAATACCTGTATGCGACCCATCAGAAGGAACTGATGTAATACAGCACTGCTGGTTTTCTTGATGCTGTGCTGCGGCGGAGAAAAGAAAAACAGAACCGCAAATGAAAAAAAGTCAGGCCATATGATCCGCCCCTGTCAAGGTAGACCGGAGAAATAAATAAAATATAGTGCGGTTATGCTCGCCGTTTCCTTTTTCGGGAACGGTGAGCTTGTTTATGCAGCGAACTTTTCTTTGTATTTTTGAATACGCTTATTTTCAGGAATGGGATACAGTGCAGGAGTATCGGAGTTTAATGCCTCCGTGCGGACTTCCATCGGAGTGCGGGTTTCAAAGCGCTCCTG
>NZ_JNJN01000005.1 GCF_000701665.1 Agathobaculum desmolans ATCC 43058
CCCGCGCCGGCGATCTCCGCGCCCTTCTTGGCGCCTTCTTCAAATACGTCGCATACCGCCACAACCTGTGCGCCGCGGATGCGGTTCTGGATACGTTCGATGTGCTCGCGGCCAATCATGCCGCAGCCGATTACTGCAATGTTCAGTTCCATAATGATTTACCTCCTAAAAATAATATCGGTCAGACTGATGTTGTGTATAGAACCGTGCAACACGGTTGATGCTGACGGCAGGAGCGTGCATGCGTTAAATGCAGCACGCTCTGTTCGTCAGGTAGATGATACACCTGCGTTCTCGAGAACGCAATAGGGGAAAGGTAAAAACTTATACAACTATTGAGAAGAGAATTTGTATAAGTTTTATAAACTTGGGTTATGCCGCGATACCAAGCGGAGAGAAGAGGATATAGATGCCGATTGCCAGCAGAATGCCGATGGCGGATACCACATGGCGGTACTTCCACGGTGTCAGATCAACTGCGCCGACATCCTGAATCTCATAAGATTCACCGGGACGATACTTATTGAGCCACCACATAATGATCAGTTCGATCGGGAACAGGACGGCCATTGCATACAGGTAGTGAATCGGGTTTTCGCTGCCCGGATAGCAGGGCTTGAGCAGCAGGAATGCGCCATAGCACACCACGTGGAAAATGGTGATCACCTTGGGGGTGTACTTGGGGATGTGCTTGAACATAAAGATACCCAGAATGGTGCACAGCACCGGCAGGGAAACGAACTGGCTCATGGAGTTCAGGAAGGTGGTGATACCGCCTGCGTTCATGATAAACGGAGCAATTACGATGGATACACAGCCGGCAATGGTGCCGTAGATCTTACCGACCTTTACGCACTTGACATCGGATGCCGTCGGATTGATCGTGGACCGGTACAGGTCGAGGGTGAACATTGTCGAGGCAGAGTTCAATACCGAGTTGAACGAGGACAGGATCGCGCCGAACATAACCGCAGCAAAGAAGCCCATAACAGGTGCGGGAACGATTTCGGCAATCAGAGCCGGATAGGCAAAGTCGATCGCCGAACTGCCGGCAGCAGTCAGCTTGTCCTGAATGGTGGGCAGGTAGAAGGCGATGAGACCCGGGATAACCAGATACAGCGGGCCGAGGCACTTAAGGAAGCCGCAGAAGATCGCACCCTTCTGACCTTCCTTCAGGCTCTTGGCAGCCAGTGCACGCTGTACAAAGGACTGGTTGGTGCACCACCAGTACAGGTTGTTGAAGAACATACCGGTGATGATAAGCGGCCACGGTACTTCGGGTTCGGGAGCATCCCAAGCGTTGATGGCGTTCAGCTTGGCAGGATCGGCTTCAATGATGTAGCGGATGCCGTCCATGATGCCGTCGCCGCCGGTGGCAGCGGACAGTGCGGCAAAACCAAGGAAGGGGATCATCAGACCGCCGATGATCAAGCCGATGCCGTTGATCGTATCGGATACGGCAACTGCCTTCAGACCGCCGAAAATCGCATAGCAGCCGCCGATAATGCCAATGATCAGGCAGAGAACAGCAACAGCGACAAACTTGCTGGTGCCGAACATACCGGAGATATCAAAGATCTGTTCGAACACAACTGCACCGGAATACAGGATGACCGGCAGGTTGAGGATGGAATACATAATAACGATGACCAGAGAGAACATGGTCTTGGTGCCCCTGCCGTAACGGGCTTCCATCAGGGACGGGATCGTCATGGCACCCATCTTGAGGAAGCGGGGCAGGAAGTAGTAGGCCAGTACAAGAAGTGTGAACATGGAGCCGACTTCCCATGCGATCGGGCCCATGTTGGTCTTCCAGCTCTGTCCGTTCAGACCGACGAGCTGCTCAGCGGAGAGGTTGGTCAGCAGCAGGGAACCGGCAATCACAATGCCTGGCAGGCCGCGGCCTGCCAGAAAATACCCTTCTGCGGTATCCAGTTTGTCATCGCGTGTTTTCCACGCGGAGACAAGCGCTACCAGCGCGGTGAACAGTACAAAGGATATGCCTGTCCACGCAAGTGAATTGAAAAATGACATAATGTACCCCCTGTGAAAGTAGTGGAATGAGTGAAAGGCGTTCACGTGAACGCAGATGTCTGAAAAATAATCTCCGTGCAGGCCGCTTCCGAGTGGCGCGTCCGTCAGTCTTACAGAAAAACAGCGCAGGGAGAATTATTTTTGTTGTTTTCAGAATACCACCAGTTATGCGAATATTCAAGCCGCAAAATTGAGAAAATGGATATGCAGGACGATTTTCGTGACATTATGACAAAATGTTGCAGTACCATTTGTACAAACCGCAAAGACGAAAGGTGAGTTTGCGTTTATTTTGCGTGCACTTGGCGTGCATTTTATCCATAAATAGCTGCATGTACACATAATATATGATTTAATTCCGAAAATCATCATTTTTTTCATAAAAACCGCTATTGAAAAATGCGTGCAATGTGTTATACTAAGAAACGAGAAAAGATGATAAAAAAATAACGAAGAGGGGGCGGGAGCATGGCAGTCACTGCACAGCAGATTGCGGAGCTGGCGGGTGTGTCGCGCGGCACGGTGGATCGTGCGCTGCACAATCGTGGGCGTGTCAATCCGGAGGTCGCTGCACGGATCCGGCAAATCGCCAATGAATTGGGATATAAGCCCAATCTGATTGGGCAGGCACTGGTGCGCACCAAACGGGATTTTAAGCTGGGAGCGATCCTGCAGTCTGTAGAAACGCCGACAATGCAGATTATACTGGAAGGGGTGCGCCGTGCAGCGGCAGAATTACAGGATTCCGGCATTGAGCTGATGATCCGCGAGGTGCGCGGGTTGGATACCGAGCTGGTGCTGGAACATGTGGAGGAGCTGACCGGCCAAGGGGTGCAGGGATTGGCGCTGGCACCGAATAATGCGCCCGAGCTGCGACAGTGCATTGATGCGCTGGATGAGCAGGGGATTCCGGTGGTTACACTCAATTCGGACGTGCCGGGCAGCCGCCGGTTGTGTTTTATCGGCATGGACAATTACCGCGCCGGACAGACAGCAGCTTGTTTGACCCGGCAGATGCTTCCGCAAGGGGGGAAAATTCTGCCGCTGGCAGGACATTTGAATAATACTGCGCATAATAACCGGCTGAACGGTTTCCGGGATACATTGGAGGAGAATAACCCGCAGGAGATTACATTGCTGCCGTTTCAGCCCTGTTTCGACCGTAATGATTATGCGCACGAGATCACGCAGCATGCATTACGGGCAGAGCCGGAGCTGGCGGCGGTATATGTGGCTTCGAATGGACAGCAGGGCGTATGCCAGGCGGTGGAGGAGGAAGGCCGGAAGGGGCAGGTCAAGGTGATTGCGTTTGACTTGAACGCACCGAATATGGAGCTGCTGCAATCGGATGATTTGAGCTTTGTGCTCGATCAGGAGGCGTTTGAACAAGGCTACCGTCCGCCGTATATTTTATATGAGTATTTAATGCATAAGAAAAAACCTGCACAGGAATATCTGTTTACGGATATTGCGATCCGTACCAAATATAACAGCGATTTGGTGACCGGTCCGACGGAAACGCCTACCTGAAAACAGTAAAAACGCATTTCATGTTACCCTGCAAGGGCAGCGCATGGAATGTGTTTTATTTTATGGCGGCTGCAGAGCGGATCGTCAAAAATCGATTTGCAGGGTGTCGGGTAAAGTGATTGCAGTCACATCACCGAGGGGGATCTGTGTTCCGTCCTGCAGAAGGATCAGACCGTTGATGTCATCCAGCCGACGTACAGTTCCGATTACTGTATGCAAGGCGCCGCCTGCTTTGTGCGCATCCGGCACAAAATAAGTAAGCTGCACTTGGGGATGTTCCGTCAGGCGAGTGCGCAATGCAGCGAGTCGCCGATCTAATTCCTGCAGCACGGTTTCGTCTGGGTCAGGCCGTGGGATGGTTTGCCGTGCAGCTTCGTATATGGCTTCATCATGTCCGGTGAGGGCAGCAAACGGAGCAAATTGAGCTGCGCGGCTGGTTCGTGAGAGCGGCGGCAGGTGCGCTGGGATGGGATGAGGAAAATGCAGAATATCATCATAGTCATGCGTCACGCGGAGCGGCTGATGCAAGCGGTGTTTCATGCTTTGTGGCCTCCAATTTGCAGATTGCGGCTGATTGCGGTTGCATCCTCCAGCAGGCTCATACCGCGGATCAGGGCGTTTTTTCCGTACTTGCGTTTGATGTGCAGAATTGCCTGCTGCTGTTGCCGCTCCCGTTGCCGTGCGGCAGTCTGTGCTGCCTGTTGTGCGGGATCGGTAAACAGACTGAGCTGTTCGCAAGGGGCGGCAGTTTGCACCGCATCCGCATCGCAGATACGGCAGGCGGTAAGCGTGATACGGCGCACCGGTAAGCGCGGATTCACGAGACGGTCAAATAACTGAAGGGTGCGCTGTCGGATCTTTTGTGAGGAATCGGTAAAGGGAAGGAGATGCGCGGTGCCATGGGCGTGCTTTGGTATGGTACGGCCATATGCATCCACCGTGGTAGGACCATGGTATGCGGGGCAGCCTGCCTGCGGCAGGAGTCCGGTCCGGTCGTAGCCGACAGTCAGTACGAGCTGACCGGTTGTCAGATGGTGAGAGGTCAGATCAAGGCTGAGCTGGTCGGCCATTTCCTGACACACCAGCCGGGCCTTGTCAAACGAATAGGGGTGGGGAAGCACCTGCCCTGCGCCGATACTTTTGGCGGCAGGGCGATACTTCTTAATATCGGTGATCGTGCAAGGTTCCCATCCCCATGCATGATCGATCAACAGCTCGGCATTGACACCAAATAACCGATACAGTAGTGCGGCGTTTTGTCGTTCATACGGTTTACCGATCGAACAGCGGGCAATATCCCCCATGGTAGACAGTCCGTATTGTTCGAGTTTTTTGGCATATCCTGCACCAACGCGCCAAAAATCCGTGATCGGACGATGCGACCAGAGCAGACGGCGATAGGTTATTTCGTTGAGTTGGGCAATACGTACGCCGGTATGGTCAGGTGCAGCATGCTTGGCAACAATATCCATAGCGACCTTGCACAGATACAGGTTCGTTCCGATCCCGGCGGTGGCGGTGATCCCGGTTGTGCGCAGAATATCCAGCAGGATGTACTGCGCCAGCTCGCGCGCAGTTTGCTGGTAGGTGGACAGATAGGGGGTTGCATCAATAAAAACTTCATCGATCGAATACACATGGATATCTTCCGGTGCGATATAGTTCAGATAAATCTGATAGATGCGTGTGCTGTATGCCAGATACAATGCCATACGCGGCGGTGCGGCAATATAGGATAAAGCAAGCGCGGGTGAAGCGGATAGTGCGCTTTCTTGATGAGAGCAGCCGCAGAATGTTTGATGAGGAGCGTGTATCCGCCGACGGGTATTCAGCTCCTGCACGCGCTGTTCTACTTCGAACAGGCGTGCCCGTCCCGGGATGCCATAGGCTTTCAGGGCAGGAGAGACAGCCAGACAAATGGTTTTTTGTGTGCGGCTGACATCAGCCACGACCAGATGTGTGTTCAGCGGATCCAACCCGCGCTCTACACATTCGACCGAAGCATAAAAGGATTTCAGGTCAATGGCAATGTAAGTACGGTCGGACATGTGGTGATCTTCCTTTCAGGCAGCAAATCGAACAAATGTTCCACATCAGTATAACACAAATTATAAGAAAAACAAGGGGTTACAGATTCTGTTGATTTTGTGTTATTGGCAGTTTGCTGCATGAATAAAGGGGATTTGACGTTCACAGATGTTGAGTACATTTGTGAACGCATGGTATAATAGCCGTAAAACAGCTTATTATACAGCTATTTCATCATTATACCAAATACCAACAGCGGTGCCTGCCGGTTGCTCAGGACCAAGAAATATGCGCCGCTATGGTATAATGTAAATCATCATACCGGTAAGGGAGAACGGTTATGATTAGGGTGTTATTCGTATGCCACGGCAATATCTGTCGCAGCCCGATGGCGGAATTTGTGTTGAAAAAACTTGTATCTGAGGCAGGATATGCGGATGATTTTTTGATAGAATCAGCAGCGACCAGCGCGGAAGAACTGGGGCATCCGGTTTATCCGCCGGCGCGGCGCAAGCTGTCGGAACATGGGATCGGCTGTGCGGGAAAGACAGCGCGTCGGATGCAGCCGGCGGATTATGGACATTTTGATTTGCTGATCGGCATGGATCGGGCTAATATGCGTAACATGCAGCGCATTTGCGGCGGAGATCCAGACAAAAAAATGCACTTGCTGATGGAGTATGCCGACGGTGCACACGATGTGGCTGATCCATGGTATACCGGTGATTTCGAGCAGACCTGGCAGGATGTTTTGCAGGGATGCCGGGGGCTTTTGGCGCATCTCATACCATAATATGCAGTAAGCGTGCACAGAACAGACGAAAATCGGGTTGCTATTTTTCGTCAAACTATGTTACAATACTATGAAAAGGATGGCTGTGCCCCCGATAAATGAAAAACTGCCGGAATCGGACGCAGCCGGGAGGAGAGATCAATATGACGAGCAACCCTTATGCAGTTACCTGCTGCTCGACAGCGGATCTGCCGGCCGCATATTTTGAGGCAAAGCAGATTCCGTTTGCCTGCTTCCATTTTCAGTTGGAGGGCAAAGAATATCCGGATGATTTGGGAAGATCTATTCCCTTTGAAACTTATTATGCAAAAATCGCTGCGGGGGCACAGCCCACAACGGCGCAGGTCAACGTAGAGCAGTATATCGAATTGTTTGAGCCGATTTTACAGGCGGGAAAGGATATTCTGCATCTGGCTTTTTCCAGCGGATTATCCGGTGCCTGCCAATCCGCCTGTATTGCGGCGGCAGAGCTGCAGGAGAAATATCCCGGCCGCACGATCTATGTGGTAGATACGCTGGCCGCTTCTTCGGGCTATGGGCTGCTGGTGGATACGGTTTGTGATTTGCGGGATGGCGGTATGCCGTTGGAGGCACTGCGGGATTGGACCGAGCGCAACAAACGCCGTCTGCATCACTGGTTCTTTGCAACGGATTTGACCAGCTTTAAGCGCGGCGGACGTATTTCTCCGGCAGCGGCTACGTTTGGCACACTGTTGGGGATTTGCCCGCTGCTCAATGTGGATCATGAAGGACATTTGATCCCGCGTAAAAAGATCCGCGGGAAAAAGGCTGTGATCCGCGAGATCGTTAAAATGATGGAGCAGCACGCAGAGAATGGTACGGATTACAGCGGCAAGTGCTTTATCTCGCAGTCAGCCTGTATGGAAGATGCCGAAGCGGTCGCCGCACTGGTGGAACAGAACTTTCCGCATTTGAACGGCAAGGTGCAGATCAACAGTATCGGTACCGTAATCGGGGCGCACACCGGCCCGGGCACGGTGGCGCTGTTTTTCTGGGGTGACGAGCGGGTGGACTGACCGGGCGGCTGGCCATCCAAACGATAAGTGAAGATCGGAAAGCAAAAAAGTCAGGCTAATGCCTGACTTTTTTCTGAAATTGTCTCCCACTGGGAAACAGGATGGCTCAGCGGTGGATCACCTGCATTTGTAGGCCCTGCATCACATCGAGCGCCTTTTCGTGCAGTGCAGGATCGAAGCTGCGGCACAGGGCGGCATCTATGGTGATTTGTGCTTCCGGCCACTGCGCCTGCAGCAGCACAGCATTGGAGATGACACACATATTGGTCACAACGCCGACAACGAGGATTTCCTGCAGATCGGGCAGCTCCTGCTCTAGTCGGAGCAGCTCTGCGGGCGGCATACCAAAGGTATGCTTGCGCACAGTGTGGATTTGGCCGTTTGCGCAGGTTTCGCAGCACAGCTCCTGCGTTTTGCCGTACAGCCGCCATCCGCTGTCCTTGGGATTGCAGTGCGGCACGGGAAGGGCGCGTCCTTCGCGGGTGTGCAGATAGTTGTCATCATGGGTGTCATAGGTGAAAAGCACATGATCGCCCTGCGCCAGATAGGTTTGCACCAGATGGGCGATGCCGTCATCAATGGCCGCAGCCCCCTCGAAACCGAGTGCACCACTGACGAAGTCATTCTGATAGTCGATTACGGCAAGCAGTTTGGGTGTATGTTTCATGGTGGTATCCCTCCGTTCATTTGTTTTATCATATCACGTTCGCGCGCAGGAAACAATGCTGATTGCACTGCCGTGCGGTATGGCTTATAATGGATACGGAACGTGCATACACTGCGATGACGGAGGTGTGTGCATGGGAAGATGCAGGGGGAAACGGTTGGGATATATAGCGCTGCTGTGTGCAGCAGCGGTGGCGGTGGGCTGTGGCGGCAGCCGGGCTGTGCAGGTGATTGCGCAGAAAGCATCTGCACGTACACTGGTGATCGATGCCGGACACGGTGGTTTTGACGGCGGTGCGATCGGTTCGGGCGGTACGGCAGAGCAGGAGATTAATCTGCGCATTGCGCAGCGGGTGCAGGTGCTGGCGGCATTCTTTGGCGTGCGTACGCAGATGACACGCATGGATGACGGCGCATTATCCTATGATCCCTCGCGTCCGGTTCGTGAGAATAAAATAGCGGATATCAGGGCACGTGAACGGATGGTGGAGGAGATTGCCGATCCGGTGTTCGTCAGTATCCATCTGAACAAATTCAGTGACCCGCAGTATCACGGGGCACAGGTGTTTTATTCCCCAAACCATGCGGGCAGCCGTGCATTGGCGGAAATGCTGCAGGACTGCCTGATCCGGGGCTGTGATCCGCAAAATCATCGGCAGGCCAGACAGGCGGAGCGCACGATTTACCTGATGCGGCAGCTGACCTGTCCGGCGGTGATCGTGGAGTGCGGGTTTTTGTCCAACCCGGCGGAGGAAGCGCTGCTGCGCGATCCCGCCTATCATAAAAAGCTGGCCGCGGCGATCGTATCCGGTTACCTGTGGTATGAAAACAGCGGCTGATGGAGGAAAATATGAAGCAGAAAACCGTTTACCTGTGCAGCGAGTGCGGGTATGAAGCCCCCAAATGGTATGGAAAATGTCCCTCCTGCGGGGCATGGAATACCATGAGTGAATTTAAGGAAAAGCCGGAATCTGCTGCCCGCGGCACGAATACCTTTGTGCGCGGCGCATCCCGTCCGACCCTGCTCAGTGATATTCACAGCGGCGATGAATCCCGTTTCCATTCGGGGATGGGGGAGCTGGACCGCGTGCTCGGCGGCGGCGCGGTGCACGGTTCTTTTGTTCTGGTCGGCGGCGAGCCGGGAATCGGCAAGTCTACGCTGCTGCTGCAAATGTGTCAGGAAATGTGTCGTGCCGCACGGGTGCTCTATGTATCCGGAGAGGAATCCCTGCGGCAGATCAAGCTGCGCGCCGCCCGGCTGCAGATAGCTTCGCCCGATCTGTATATTCTGGCAGAAACAGACATGGATCAGATCATTGCGGAAACCGAACAGCTTGCGCCGGATATCCTGATCGTGGATTCGATCCAGACGGTGTACCGGCGCGATCTGACGGCGGCGCCTGGCGGTACAACGCAGATCAAGGAATGCGCCATGAGCCTGATGCAGTATGCCAAAAATAAAAATGTAACGATTTTTATCGTCGGCCATGTGAATAAGGAGGGGACACTTGCCGGTCCGAAGATTCTGGAGCACATGGTGGACTGTGTGCTGTATTTCGAGGGCGAAAGCACCGGCCCGTTCCGCTGCCTGCGGGCAGCCAAAAACCGCTACGGTTCCACCAACGAGATCGGCGTGTTTGAAATGAGTGACCACGGCCTGCTGGAGGTGCAGAATCCGTCGGCTGCGATGCTGGCCGGGCATCCGCAGGGGGCGTCCGGCAACTGCATCGCCTGTGTGATGGAGGGCAGCCGTCCGCTGCTGGCGGAGGTGCAGGCGCTTGCTGCAAAAACCCAGTTCGGCGTACCGCGCCGCACAGCGGCAGGTGTGGATTATAACCGCATGGTACTGCTGCTGGCAATTCTGGAAAAGCGCTGCGGATTGTTTTTATCCTCTTCCGACGTATATGTCAACGTGGTCGGCGGCATGCGGCTGGAGGAAACTGCGGTCGATCTGCCGATGGTGCTGGCGATCGCTTCGAGCTTTCGGGATAAACCGCTGCCAGAGGGCGTGATGAGCTTTGGTGAAGTGGGTCTGACCGGTGAACTGCGTGCGGTATCCGGGGCGGCGCAGCGGATCAATGAGGCGTATCGGCTGGGATTCCATACCTGCATTATGCCCTGGCAGGATGTAGACGCGGATTTGCTGCAAAAAATGAATATCGTACGTGTCCGTACCGTGGGGGATGCGATCCGCGCGGTGCTGTAATGCGCGGGTAAATATTTCTTGTGTTAAAACCGGCCTGTTCGCCGCAGACTAAAAGCAGTCTTGCGGCGGGGAGGTCGTTTTTGATGGAAAAATGGGCACGGTTTGTGCTGGGCGGCACGGCGGTGGTTTTGTCGGCTTTTCTGCTGTGGGCATGGCGTGTGCGTCCGCCGGCACCGGTGCCGGTGCGTACAGGTCTGGCAGTGGAGGAGGATATTTATAACAGCGTTACGGTGCCGGGGGTGATCGAAGCGGCGGACAGCACGGCGGTTTGCCCGGCAAAAACGGCGGAAGTGGCACAGGTGTATGTATCGGCCGGAGAGCAGGTGCGGCAGGGGCAGGTATTGTGCACACTGGGGGAGAGCAGCCCTTCCCGCGGAACAGAAAGCTTTCGTGCAGTATGGAATGCGGTATCCGGGGTGCGGGCGGCACAAACGGTGACCGCGGCAGAAGCGAATGTGCTGCGCGCACCAGTGGCCGGTATGGTGCTGGTGGTGCCGCAGGCCGGTGAACTGGTATTGGAAGGGATTCCATGCGCGCAGATCGCCGCATCGTCGGGAATGCAGGTGCGGGTTTCCGCCCCGGAATTATATGCGGGTGAACTGCGGGACGGACAACGCGCCAACGTGACGGTTGCTGCGGCTTCCGAACAGGTTTACGGTGCACGGGTGGAGCAGATCGCGCCGGTTGCTTCCCGCGTGGTTGATTGGACCGGAATGGACGGTGAAACTACGGTAGAGGCGGTATTGGCGCTGTCGGGTGAAACCGATGCGCTGCGGCCGGGTTATACGGCATCGGTCAAGGTATTTACCGACCATCATGCGGCGGCGGTGGTCGTTCCGCATGAAGCGGTTTGTCAGCGCGGTGAAGACGAATTCGTCTTTTGTATCCGGTCGGGTCGGGCCGTGCAGTGCGCAGTACAAACGGGTTACATGCTGGAACAGGTAACCGAAATCACGAACGGTTTAGCGGTCGGGGAAATCGTGGTGCTTTCGCCTCCTGATGATCTGGCAGACGGCATGCCGGTTGAGGTGACAGTATGAAGGTGCGTGATCTGCTTGGCTTGGCGGCACATAATCTGCTGGCCAGCCCGCTGCGGAGCATTCTGTGTATGCTGTCAGTTGCGGTAGGCACGGGCGCACTGCTGCTGATTGCCGCACTTGGCCTGTTCGGACAGCGCCAGATCGGGACGGCCCTGCAAACGATGGGGATCGGCGGGCTGTCGGTTTATCTGGAGGAACGGGATGGAGGGGCAGCGCTGTCCGCCGCACTGGCAGATGATTTGGCAGATGCTGTGGCAGGGATCGATGCCCTGATGCCGGTCAAGGCCAAGACCGGCAGTGTACGGTCGGGGTATGAAGCAGTCAACGCCGTGTTTTTGGGTGCGGATGAACGGCTGGGTACGGTGGTGCGGCTGGAGGTTTTGTATGGGGCGCTGTTTTCTGCTGCGCAGGCGGCGGAGGCAAAGCCGGTCGTGGTGGTCGGAGACGGATTGGCGCAGACATTTTTCGGACGGACCAATATTGTCGGGCGCAGGCTGCGGCTGCGGATCGGTGGGCGGGATGGCTACTATACGGTTTGCGGTGTGGTGCGGGAGCAGACGGGAGCGCTCGGCGGTGCGTTGTCCGCGCTGGCGCCGCATTTGGTATATGTGCCGTATGGCTGTCTGGCGACCCGGCAGGAGAATGCCGATCAGGTGTTGGTACAGTGCGCGGCACAGTTTGAACCGGATACAGTGAGCGAGCAAATCACCCGGTATCTGTATGGATACGGACAGGTCGGCGGGACTGTACGGGTGCAGAATATATCCGGCATGGTGGATGCGGTGCAGGATCTGACCCGGATGGGGGCTGCGTTGTTTCTTGCGGTCGGCGCGGTGACACTATGCGTGGCGCTGATCGGGGTGTTATGCAGCATGCTGTCCGCTGCATATGAAAAAACCGGGGAAATCGGTATTTTCTTGGCGTTAGGAGCACAACCGCGTGATGTGCGCCGCTTGTTTTTGCTGCAGTCGGTTTTGCTGTGTTTGACGGGCGGCGTTTGCGGGATGGCAGCGGCGGGCGCGCTGCTGCACTGGGGGGCAGCGCTGCTGCTGCCGGGATGGCGGCTGTCGGCAGTGCTGCTTGGCGTAACGGCTTTGTGCGGTGCGGCGGCAGGATGGCTGCCCGCACAGAGGGCAGCCCGGCTTGATCCGATCGATGCAATGCGCAAATAAGCCTTTTCTTTCGATTTTTCCTGTGGTATGATAATAAAAGATATTGTGCCGCTGCTGCTCTTGAGGGCAGCAGTATTTTGGGAAACGATGGAGAGAAAGGGATGCAGCGCAATGCGCCATATCATTGATTTAAGCGATTTAACGGAAAAAGAGTTTTCCGATTTGTATAAGCTCACCAATAACATCATCGACCGGCCGGAGGGATATACGGATGCCTGCCGCGGTAAGGTGCTGGGCAGCCTGTTTTATGAGCCATCTACCCGCACGAATTTGTCCTTCTCTACGGCGATGATGCGGCTTGGCGGCAGCGTGGTAGGCTTTTCCGATCCGGGGTCTTCTTCCACCGCGAAGGGGGAAACCCTGAAGGATACCATCAATATGGTATCCAGCTATGCGGATTTGATCGTGATGCGCAATCCGCGTGAGGGGGCGGCCAAGGCGGCCTCTCTGTATTCTTCAGTGCCGGTCATCAACGCAGGGGATGGCGGTCATCTGCACCCGACCCAGACCTTGACCGACATGGTCACGATCCTGCGGCTGCGCGGCTCGGCGGACAATATGAAAATCGGCTTGTGCGGCGATTTGAAGTATGGCCGCACGGTACATTCCCTGCTGCATTTTCTGGAGCGGTATCATAATGTGGAGTTTTATCTGATCGCACCGGATGCGCTTAAACTGCCAAGCTATATGATTACCTTCCTGAAAGAGCACAACATGCCCTATTGCGAGGTGGGCAGCATCGATGCGGTTCTGCCCGAGCTGGATGTGCTGTATATGACGCGGATTCAGCGTGAACGCTTTGTATCTGCGCAGGAATATGCCAATCTGGAAGGAAATTATCAGCTGACAGCGGAAAAAATGCGCCGTGCGAAAAAGGATATGCTGGTGCTGCATCCGCTGCCGCGCGTGGATGAGATCGCACAGGATGTGGACGATGATCCCCGGGCGGTTTATTTCCGTCAGGCGCGGTTCGGTATGTTCGGCCGCATGGCGCTGCTGCTGACGCTTTCCAAGCTGCCGTTTGTCCGTGCAGTCCATCAGGAGATCGGCGCACGGGGCTTGCGGTGCTCGAACCACAAGTGTATTACCAAAACCGAATTGTATCTGCCGCCGCTTTCGGGGATGGCTGGCGGGCGGTGTCCCTATTGTGACGCACCGCTGGAAAAAGCGGAATGAGGAAAAAATATAAGCGCCCGCCCGACCGTATATGGTCGGGCGGGCGCCTCTTTGACAGCAAAAGGATCTGCCATATGGCAGATCCTTTTGCTGTCAAAGTAAAAAAACTTACTGTTTATTCTTAATGTATTCATCCATTGCCGCGGCGGCGCGCTTGCCTGCGCCCATGGCAAGGATAACCGTGGCCGCACCGGTAACGGCATCGCCGCCGGCGAACACACCATCCTTGGAGGTGATGCCGTGCTCGTCATCTGCAACGATGCAGCCCTTGCGGTTGGTATCCAGACCCGGGGTGGTCGTGCGGATTAGCGGATTGGGGCTGGTACCGATCGCAGCAATAACGCAGTCGAGGTCGAGTACAAACTCCGACCCTTCGACCGGCACCGGACGGCGGCGGCCGGAGTCGTCAGGCTCGCCCAGCTCCATCTGCTGGCACTTGAGACCGACAACATTATAATTTTCGTCGGACAGTACCTCGAGCGGCGCGGTCAGGAACTTGAAGACAATGCCCTCTTCCTTGGCATGATGGATCTCTTCCAAACGGGCGGGAAGCTCCTTTTCCGAGCGGCGGTATACAATGTAAACCTCTTCCGCGCCCATGCGCTTGGCACAGCGTGCTGCATCCATCGCCACATTGCCGCCGCCGACAACGGCAACCTTGCGCGCGTGGAAAATCGGGGTCTCGGCCCCGTCCTGATATGCCTTCATCAGGTTGATGCGGGTCAGGTATTCATTGGCGGAGTAAACGCCGTTGGCGTTTTCGCCCGGCACACCCATAAAGGTCGGCAAACCGGCACCAGAGCCGACAAATACGGCTTCGTAGCCGTCCTCGAACAGTTCATCGATGGTTTCCGAACGGCCGACCACGAAGTTCAGCACAAATTCTACGCCGAGATCTTTCAGTGTGTCGATCTCCTTCTGCACGATTTCCTTAGGCAGACGGAATTCCGGAATGCCGTACATCAATACGCCGCCTGCGGTGTGCAGCGCCTCAAATACGGTGACCTCGTAGCCCATACGCGCCAGATCCCCTGCACAAGTCAGACCGGCCGGGCCGGCGCCGACGATAGCGCACTTGTGGCCGTTGGATGCCGGTTTTTCCGGCTTTTCTTCGCCGTGCTCACGGGCGTAGTCCGCAACAAAGCGCTCGAGACGGCCGATCGCAACCGGCTCGCCCTTGATGCCGCGCACACATTTCTGCTCGCACTGCGTTTCCTGCGGGCAGACACGGCCGCAGACGGCGGGCAGGGCAGAGGTCTCTTTAATTTTGGCAGCGGCTTCAAGGAACTTGCCTTCGGCCACCAGCGCAATAAACTCCGGGATCTTGACCTGTACCGGGCAGCCGGAGATACAGGGCTTGTGCTTGCAGTTCAGGCAGCGCTGCGCTTCCTCGATCGCCATTTCCGGCGTGTAGCCCAGCGTTACTTCGTCAAAGTTTTTGTTGCGGATGTCCGGCGCCTGCTCGGGCATGGGCATTTTCTGCGGGTTCATATTCGCCATGTTACTTGACCTCCTGTTTGAGCAGATTGCATTCGTGACGCTCGACAGAGGCTTTTTCCTGTGCCTTATACATGGCGCCGCGGCGCATGGAGCCGTCAAAATCGACGAGATGGCCGTCGAAGTCCGGACCGTCCACGCAGGCGAACTTGGTTTCGCCGCCGACCGTCAGGCGGCAGCCGCCGCACATACCGGTGCCGTCTACCATAATGGTGTTCATGGAAACAATGGTTTTGATGCCATAGGGGCGGGTGGTTTCGGCAACAAATTTCATCATGATCATCGGGCCGATGGCAATGACGGCGTCATATTGATTGCCGGCATCAATCAGCTCCCCCAGCACTTCGGTGACCAGCGCTTTGCGGCCGTTCGAGCCATCGTCGGTTACGACGTACAGGTTGGTGGAGGCGGCTTTCATCTCCTCCTCCAGAATAATGATATCCTTGCTGCGGAAGCCTGCGATCAGGTCGACCTCAGCGCCCATTTCGTGCAGCTTTTTGGCCTGCGGGTAGGCAATGGCGCAGCCGAGACCGCCGCCGACGACCGCGACCTTCTTCAGCCCTTCCAATTCGGACGCGCGGCCGAGCGGACCGACAAAATCATGCAGGCAGTCGCCCTCGTTCAACCGGCCGAGCGCCATTGTGGTTGCGCCGACCTCCTGAAAAATAATCGTAACAGCACCGGTCTTGCGGTCGAAGTCTGCAATGGTGAGCGGGATGCGCTCGCCGTCTTCACTGACGCGCAGGATGATGAACTGGCCCGGTTCGGCCTTGCGCGCCACGTGCGGCGCGTCGATCACCATCAGCTTGGTATTGGCGTTCAGCGTCTGTTTTTTCAAAATCTGATACACTCTTTATATGTCCCTCCTTGCGGTTATCGCATCAAACACTATTATTATACTGTCAATACACTGCAAACGCAAGGCAAAATCCGGCGGGGGGAAACGAGGTTTGCCCGTAAAAAGAGCAGGTAATTAGTAATTCAGCACAATAAAGTCGGTAGGGATGTAGCCATCCCGGCCGTAGGAGCATACATGCAGCCAGCCGGCGCTGCGGTTCAGTACGGTCAGTGCTTCGCCGTCTGCTGCGTGCGCCGTGACCGGTGCAGAGATGTCCGGTGTGCGGCGAAGCGGAACGGCGCCGCCGTCGGTATCAACTGTGGCGGTAAGAGGGGGAGCGGGGGGATAATAATGTTGGATCATACCAATCGCCTCCAAAGGTAGTGGTGTTTTCAAGCTATGCACGGCAGTGCTGCAGTGCGCCTGCGTTCGGCGGATGGTATCGGCGGCTTGGTGCGGCGGCAGAAAAATTTCCGTTAGAAAGTTCTTGCATTTTCAATCACTCGGATGTATAATAATAAGCAATGTAAACAAAGGGCTGAAAAACAGCGCCTGAGAGGAGATCATAAAAATGAAAAAGCTTTCTATTGCTATGCTGAGCATGATGCTGGCCGGCTCCATGCTGCTGACCGGCTGCGGCGGCGACAAGACTCCCGCACAGGATGGTGCGGATGCATCTGCCGATACGGCAACGGAGTATAAGCTTGCGTCGGAAGGTAAGCTGACCATGGCGACTAACGCTTACTTCGATCCGTGGGAGTACTACGAGGGCGAGAATATTGTCGGTATTGACCCTGAAGTTGCGCAGGCGATTGCGGACAAGCTTGGCCTTGAGTTGGTCATCACGGATATGGATTTTGATTCCATCATCACGGCGGTAGCGGCCGGTAAGGCAGATATGGGTATGGCTGGTATGACTGTGACTGAGGAGCGCAAGCTCAATGCGGATTTCTCACAGACCTATGCCAGTGCGATTCAGGCAATCGTTGTTCCGGAAGGATCGGCTATTAAAACGGCTGATGATATGGCCGGCAAGAAGATTGGCGTAATGCAGGGCTTCACTGGTGATTTGGAGTGCACCAAGCAGTTCGGTGAGGAGTCGGTCGTTCGTTTTAATAAGAGTGCGGAAGCAGTTATGGCGCTGACGCAGGGCAAGATCGACTGCGTAGTTATCGATAACGAGCCGGCAAAGAAGATTGTTGCGGCGAACGAGGGGCTTTCTATTCTGGATAGCAAGTACACGCAGGAAGATTACGCCATTGCATTTGCAAAGGACAACACCGCACTGCGTGACGCGGTAGACAAGGCGCTTGGCGAGCTGATCGAGGACGGTACAGTCGAGAAGATTATGAACAAGTACATTACTGCGGACTGATTTTACTGCAGTACCGCCAGAGGGGACGACCGAAAACGGCCGCCCCCCTCTGTGCGTTTAGCAAAGGATGACAAACAGAAGGGGGAAAGATGATGTCCGAATTTTTGGAATGGTTCTCGGCCCAGTTTTATCAGACCTTTATTTTTGAAGACCGTTGGTATATTTATTTTGCTAAGGGGCTTGGAACTACCTTTAAAATCACGATTGGTGCGCTGCTGATCGGTGTGGTGATCGGTGTGTTTATCGCGGTGGTGCGCTCGGCGTATGATTCGCAGCGTGTGCGTTGGCATGGTGTGGGCGGCATTGTGCTCGGCCTTGCCAATCTCGTGTGCAAGCTGTATTTGACCGTGATACGCGGCACGCCAAGTACGGTGCAGCTCTTAATCATGTACTTTATTATTTTCGGGTCGTCGCAGAATATGCTGGCGGCGGCGATCATTTCGTTCGGTATCAACTCGGGTGCGTATGTGGCGGAGATCGTCCGTTCGGGCATCATGTCTATCCCGAAGGGACAGATGGAGGCCGGCCGGTCGCTCGGCCTCAATTATGCATCAACCATGCGGTTTATCATTATTCCGCAGGCAATCAAAAATATCCTGCCGGCGTTGGGAAATGAGTTGATCACACTGGTGAAGGAAACTTCGATCTGTACCGTGATCGGGCTGATGGATCTGACCAAGGGCGCGATGATCGTACAGAGCCGTACGTATGCACCGTGGATGCCCTATCTGTCGATTGCCTTGATCTATTTGGTGATCGTACTGATCCTGACCAAGCTGCTTGGTATTCTGGAAGGGAGGCTGCGCGCAAGTGATCGACGTTAAAAACCTGTATAAATCCTTTGGTGACCACGAGGTGCTGAAAGGGGTAAACGAGCATATCGATAAGGGCGAAAAGGTCGTTATCATCGGGCCGTCCGGATCGGGCAAATCGACCTTTCTGCGCTGTCTGAATCTGCTTGAAGAGCCGACAAGCGGCAGCATTATTTTTGAAGGGCAGAACATCACCAGCAGGGAGACGGATATTAACATCGTGCGCCGCAAGATGGGCATGGTGTTCCAGCAGTTCAATCTGTTTCCGCATCTGACGGTGAAGGAAAATATCAAGCTTGCGCCGATCAAGCTGAAAACCATGACCGAGCCGGAGGCGGAAAAACGCGCTGTGCAGCTTTTGGAGCGCGTCGGCCTGCCGGATAAGGCAGACAGCTATCCCGTGCAGCTCTCCGGCGGACAGCAGCAGCGCATTGCGATTGCGCGTGCGCTTGCAATGAATCCGGATGTGATGCTGTTTGACGAACCGACCTCGGCGCTCGATCCGGAGATGGTCGGCGAGGTGCTGGAACTGATGAAGGAACTGGCGGAGGACGGCATGACGATGGTTGTGGTCACCCACGAGATGGGCTTTGCCCGTGAGGTTGCAACCCGCGTATTGTTTATGGACGGCGGCAATATTGTGGAGCAGAATGAGCCGAAAACGTTTTTTGCCAATCCGCAGCATCCGCGTTTGAAGGATTTTCTTTCCAAGGTGCTGTAACCGGCAGTGGGGTAGTGGCAGCGTACGACAGAAGGCGCTGCATAGCGAATATAAATTTCAGCAGCCGCGGGACGAGTTGTCCTGCGGCTGCTGAAGACTGTTGGGAAAGTTGTATTTTTGACGATTCGTATCTGGATTCTGTCAAGCACGAACGAAAAAGGTCAGGCATATGTCCTGACTTTTTGCATTTACAGGGCAAGTGCTGGTTTGTGTGTACCGCTGGTTGCATTGCCTTTGTAATATAAGGTACGCTTTGACGGGCAGAAACCATCTGCCGCGCAGCACATAAAAAACAAACGGCAGATGAAAAACATCTGCCGTTTCATACAAAATTATCCTTGACTTTATGTGCAAAATCATGGTATAATAAAACGCTTACAAAATTCGGGCAGGATGCCCCGATTTCTATTTATATGTTAGCACGGTCTGTGCAGGATTGCAAGACCAAAAAACAATATTTTTGCAACGCCGCCGGGCGTATCAACACCAACACAGCGGAAAGAAACGGAGTGATCAAAGCACATGAAGGTGAAAGACGTACAGCACGGCAAAACCACACGAAAGAGCTTTGCACGCATCAACGAGATTTTGGAGATGCCCAATCTGATCGAGGTGCAGAAAAAGTCCTATCAGTGGTTCCTTGATGAGGGACTGCGCGAGGTTTTTGCCGATACCGCGTCCATCACGGACTACACCGGTAATTTGGAGCTTTCCTTCCTCGATTATTCGATGAATGAAGAGCCCAAGTACAGCGTAGAGGAGTGCAAGGCGCGCGACGCCACATACGCTACGCCGCTCAAGGTGCGTATGCGCCTGCGCAATAAGGAAACGGGCGAAATCAAGGAGCAGGAGATCTTCATGGGTGACTTCCCGAAGATGACCGATGCTGCTACCTTTATTATCAACGGTGCGGAGCGCGCAATCGTTTCCCAGCTCGTCCGTTCGCCGGGCGTATATTTCGGTAAGGAGCTGGATAAGACCGATAAGGTTTTGCTGTCCTCCACCGTGATTCCGTACCGCGGCGCATGGCTCGAGTATGAGACTGATGCCAATGACGTATTCTATGTCCGCATCGATAAAAACCGCAAGATCCCGATCACGAGCTTTATCCGTGCCATCGGCGTTAAGACCGATGCGGAGATCAAGGAGCTGTTCGGTGAGGATCCGCTGATCGTGGCAACACTCGACAAGGATCCGGCGCATACCGCAGAGGAAGCCCTGATCGAGATATACAAGAAGATGCGCCCGGGCGAGCCGCCGTCTGTTGAGTCGGCAACCAGCCTGATGGATGCCATGTTCTTTGATGTGCGCCGCTACGACATTTCTGCCGTCGGCCGCTATAAATACAATAAAAAGCTGGATATTGCCCGCCGTATCACCGGCCACCGTCTGCTTGAGACCGTCACCGATCCGATGACCGGTGAGGTGCTCGCGGAAGCGGATGAGATGCTGACGCGCGACAAGGCGCGCCTGCTGTCCAGCCGCGGTGTCAACCGGGTGCTGATTGCCTCCGGTGATGATGAGCCGGTTAAGGTAATCGGCAACGGCATGGTATTTGCGGATGATTTCAGCGAGTATACCGGCTTCAGTGCGGAAGAGCTGGGGCTGAAGGAAAAGGTCCGCTTTACGGTTTTGAAGGAGATCATCGATTCCGGTGTTTCGGGCGAGGAACTGAAAAAGACCGTGCAGGCCCGCATCCATGATCTGATCCCCAAGACCATCATCGTAGACGATATGCTGGCGTCGATCGGCTATCTGCTGGGCCTGAGCCATGGCATCGGCACGGTGGACGATATCGACCATCTGGGTAACCGCCGTCTGCGCTGCGTGGGCGAGCTGCTGCAGAACCAGTTCCGCATCGGCTTCTCCCGCATGGAGCGCGTGATCCGCGAGCGCATGACCATTCAGGATCTGGATGTGGTAACGCCGCAGTCCCTGATCAATATCCGGCCGGTAACAGCCGCGATCAAGGAGTTCTTCGGTTCTTCGCCGCTTTCCCAGTTCATGGATCAGAATAACCCGCTGGCCGAGCTGACCCACAAGCGCCGTATGTCTGCGCTGGGCCCCGGCGGCCTGTCGCGTGACCGCGCATCGTTCGAAGTGCGAGACGTGCACTATTCGCACTATGGCCGCCTGTGCCCGATCGAGACGCCTGAAGGCCCGAATATCGGTTTGATTTCCTATTTGGCGACCTATGCCCGTATCAATGACTTTGGCTTCATTGAAGCGCCTTACCGCATTATCGACAAGGCGACCGGCCGTGTGACCGATGAAGTGCAGTATATGACCGCGGATGTTGAGGATGAGTACATCGTCTGTCAGGCGACTGAGCCGGTTGACGAAAACGGTTACCTGCTCAACGAGCGTATTACCTGCCGCCGGCGTGAGGAGTTCGTCGAGGTCGACCGCAAGGATGTTGACCTGATGGACGTCTCCCCGCGTATGATGGTTTCGGTGGCAACGGCATTTATTCCGTTCCTCGATCATGATGACGCAAACCGCGCATTGATGGGCGCGAACATGCAGCGTCAGGCGGTGCCGCTGCTCAAGACCGAGGCGCCGGTTGTTGCGACCGGCATGGAATATAAGGCGGCGGTCGACTCCGGTACGATCCCGCTGGCAGAAGGTGACGGTGTCGTTACCCGCGTAACGGCGCGCGAGGTCATCGTCCATTATGATAACGGGGATGAAAAGTCCTATCATCTGACCAAGTTCCTGCGTTCCAACCAGTCTACCTGTATCAATATGCGTCCGATCGTCGATCTGGGCGAGCGTGTGAAAAAGGGCGATGTGCTGGCAGACGGTCCTTCGACCGACAAGGGCGAGATCGCACTCGGTAAGAATGCGCTGATCGGCTTTATGACGTGGGAAGGCTATAACTACGAGGACGCGGTTCTGCTGAACGAGCGTCTGGTGCGTGACGATGTGTATACCTCGATCCATATTGAGGAATACGAGTCCGAATCCCGTGACACCAAGCTCGGGCCGGAAGAGATCACCCGTGACATTCCGAACGTCGGTGAGGACGCGCTCCGCAATCTGGATGAGCGCGGCATTATCCGCGTTGGTGCGGAAGTGCAGGCGGGCGATATTCTGGTCGGCAAGGTCACCCCGAAGGGCGAGACCGAGCTGACTGCGGAAGAGCGTCTGCTGCGCGCGATCTTCGGTGAGAAGGCGCGCGAGGTGCGCGATACGTCGCTGCGTGCCCCGCACGGTGAATCCGGTATTGTTGTTGACGTTAAGGTATTTACCCGTGAGAACGGCGATGAGCTGTCGCCCGGCGTGAATATGATCGTGCGCGTTTATATTGCACAGAAGCGCAAGATCTCGGTTGGTGACAAGATGGCGGGCCGCCACGGCAACAAGGGTGTTGTTTCCCGCATTCTGCCGCAGGAGGATATGCCGTTTTTGGAGGACGGGCGTCCGCTGGATATCGTGCTCAACCCGTTGGGCGTGCCGAGCCGTATGAATATCGGTCAGGTATTGGAAGTGCATCTGGGCTTTGCAGCCAAAAAGCTGGGCTGGAAGGTCGAAACGCCGGTATTCGACGGCGCAACGCTGGATGACATTAAGGAAATGCTGGTTGAGGCCGGCGTAAATGAGGACGGCAAGAGCGTGGTTTACGACGGCCGTACCGGCGAACAGTTTGATAACCGCGTTACCGTTGGTTATATGTACTATCTCAAGCTGCATCATCTGGTCGATGATAAGATCCATGCCCGTTCGACCGGCCCGTATTCGCTGGTAACCCAGCAGCCGCTCGGCGGTAAGGCGCAGTTCGGCGGCCAGCGTTTTGGTGAGATGGAAGTTTGGGCACTTGAGGCATATGGCGCAGCCTATACCCTGCAGGAGATCCTGACCGTCAAGTCGGACGATATCACCGGCCGTGTCAAGACTTACGAGGCCATTGTAAAGGGTCACAATGTGCCGCAGCCGGGCGTTCCGGAGTCTTTCAAGGTATTGGTGAAGGAGCTGCAGAGCCTGTGCCTGGATATTCAGGTGCTGGACGAGAATATGGAGGTCATCGAGCTGGCGGATGACGAAGAGGACGATACCGAGTATGTCCGCCCGATGGAACAGGCTGTTTCGGGCGCGGATGATGAATTTACTGCTGCCGGTTTTGGCATCAACGATGCCGAAGAGGGCGACACCGATCTCTTTGCACTGGATAACGCCGACGAGGGCGGCGACGATGCCGAGGATGATTTCAGCGATGATCTGGGCGAATGAAATCGCCGCAGGGACCAATCGTAACAATCATCTGTGAATAGGGAAAAGGAGCATCTGAAAATATATGGGATATCATACGTTTAACGCCATCAAGATCGGTCTGGCTTCCCCGGAGCTGATCCGTGAATGGTCGTACGGTGAAGTCAAGAAACCCGAAACCATCAACTACCGCACGCTTAAGCCGGAACGCGACGGCCTGTTCTGCGAGCGTATCTTTGGCCCAACCAAGGATTGGGAGTGCCATTGCGGTAAATATAAAAAGGTTCGTTTTAAGGGCAAGGTTTGTGATAAGTGCGGCGTTGAGGTAACGCGCGCTAAGGTGCGTCGTGAGCGCATGGGTCACATCGAACTGGCGGCGCCGGTGTCACACATCTGGTATTTTAAGGGCATCCCGTCCCGCATGGGTCTGATTTTGGATATCAGCCCGCGTGTGCTGGAAAAGGTTCTGTACTTTGCCAACTATATTGTTATTGATCCGGGCGATACCCCGCTGATGAAAAAGCAGATCTTGACCGAGACGGAGTACCGCGATATGCGTGAAAAGTATGAGGATGACTTCCGTGCCGGTATGGGCGCGGAGGCAATCAAGGAGCTGCTGGCGGAGCTGGATCTTGAGCAGCTTTCCAAGGAACTGACGGCGGAGCTGCGCGAGTCCTCGGGTCAGAAGCGTCTGCGCATTATCAAGCGTCTTGAAGTCGTCGAGTCCTTCCGGTTGTCGCACAACCGTCCGGAGTGGATGATCATGGACGTGGTACCGGTCATCCCGCCGGAGATCCGCCCGATGGTGCAGCTGGACGGTGGCCGTTTTGCGACCTCCGACCTGAACGATCTGTATCGTCGCGTGATCAACCGCAACAATCGTCTCAAGCGTCTGCTTGAGCTGGGCGCACCGGATATCATCGTGCGCAACGAGAAGCGTATGCTGCAGGAAGCGGTGGACGCCCTGATCGACAACGGCCGCCGCGGTCGTCCGGTCACCGGTCCGAACAACCGCGCGCTGAAGAGCCTGTCCGATATGCTCAAGGGCAAGCAGGGCCGCTTCCGTCAGAACCTGCTCGGTAAGCGTGTTGACTATTCCGGCCGTTCGGTTATCGTCGTCGGTCCGGATCTCAAGATCTACCAGTGCGGCCTGCCGAAGGAAATGGCGCTCGAGCTGTTCAAGCCGTTCGTTATGAAAAAACTGGTTGAGGACGGCACGGCTTCCAATATCAAGTCGGCCAAGAAGATGGTAGAGCGAGCCAAGCCTGAGGTTTGGGACGTGCTGGAGAATATCATTAAGGGTCATCCGGTCATGCTGAACCGCGCACCGACGCTGCACCGTCTGGGCATTCAGGCGTTCGAGCCGGTGCTGGTGGAAGGCCGTGCGATCCGTCTGCATCCGCTTGTCTGTACGGCGTTCAATGCGGACTTTGACGGTGACCAGATGGCGGTGCATGTGCCGCTGTCCGCCGAGGCGCAGGCGGAAGCGCGTCTGCTCATGCTGTCCGCGAACAATCTGCTCAAGCCGCAGGACGGCAAGCCGGTCACCATCCCGTCGCAGGATATGGTGCTGGGTTCTTATTACCTGACCATTGACCGCGATACCGAGCCGGGCGCCGGTAAGGTGTTCCGCAATGCGGATGAAGCGCTGATGGCGTATAACGAAGGCATTGTCGGTATCCATGCACCCATCAAGGTGCGCATGAGCCGTGAGATCAACGGCCATACCATGAGCAAGATCGTGGACGCGACCCCGGGCCGCCTGATCTTCAACGAGCGCATTCCGCAGGATCTTGGTTTTGTGGATCGTTCGGATCCCGATAAGCTGCTGGATCTGGAGATCATGTTTACCTGCGGCAAGAAGGAATTGGGCAAGATCATCGACAAGTGTATCCGCGTACACGGCTTTAATGTAACAGCAGAGGTGCTCGACTCGATCAAGTCTATGGGCTACAAGTATTCCACCAAGGGTGCGCTGACGGTTGCGGTTGCGGATATGTTGGTGCCGGAAGGCAAGGATACCCTGATTCGTGAGTCCGAAAAGAAGGTTGCGCAGATCGATAAGCGCTATAAGCGCGGCTTTATCACCGATCAGGAGCGTTACCGCCTGACAGTTGCCGAGTGGGAGGAAACCACCAAGAAGGTAACCGCCAAGCTGCAGGACAATATGAAGGCGCAGCGTTATAATCCGATCCATATGATGGCGGATTCCGGTGCGCGTGGTTCGATTAACCAGATCCGTCAGTTGGCCGGTATGCGCGGCCTGATGGCCTCTACTTCGGGTAAGACGATCGAGATCCCGATCAAGTCCAACTTCCGTGAAGGTCTGTCCGTGCTCGAATACTTCATCGCAGCGCGCGGCGCTCGAAAGGGTATGGCGGATACCGCGCTGCGTACCGCGGACTCCGGTTACCTGACCCGTCGTCTGGTTGACGTTTCGCAGGATGTGATCATCCGTGAGGATGATTGCGGCGCCGTAAAGGGCATCTGGGTTGAGGATATTAAGGAAGGCAATCAGATCATTGAGCCGCTGCGCGAGCGCTTGCTCGGACGTTTCCCGGTCGATGATATCTGTGATCCGGCGACCGGCGCGGTGATCGTTCCCAAGACCAAGATGATGAACGAAGCGGACGCGGACGCGGTGATCGCGGCAGGCGTTACCCGCGTGCAGATCCGTTCGGTGCTTGAGTGCCGTGCGCGTAAGGGTGTGTGTGCGCACTGTTACGGTATCAATCTGGCAATGGGTACGCTGGTCGGCAAGGGCGAGGCCGTTGGTATCATCGCGGCACAGTCCATCGGTGAGCCGGGCACCCAGCTGACGATGCGTACCTTCCATACCGGCGGCGTAGCCGGCTCGGATATTACGCAGGGTCTTCCCCGTGTAGAAGAGCTGTTTGAGGCACGTCGTCCCAAGAAGGCAGCAACGCTGGCAGAGATCAGCGGCGTGGTCAATATTGAGGAGTCCAAGCGCACCACAGTCAAGACGGTCAATATCGTCAATACGCAGACCGGAGACATGCGCTCCTACCAGCTCGCATCTTCTTCCGGTATCCGCGTGACCGATGGGCAGGAGGTTGAACAGGGCTTCCAGCTGAACGAAGGCTCGCTCAATCCGCATGACATTCTGCGTGTATGTGATCCGCGTGCGGTGCACGATTATGAGATCAAGGAAGTGCAGAAGGTTTACCGCCAGCAGGGTGTTGACATCAACGATAAGCATATTGAAGTCATCGTGCGTCAGATGATGCGCAAGGTTCGTGTAGAGGATGCGGGCGATGCCGAAGTGCTGCCGGGTTCGGTGATGGACCTGCTGGAGTTTGAGGATTATAACCAGAAGGTGCAGGATCGGATCGATGCAGGAGAAGAGGGGCTGCGTCTGGCGGTGGCGGAGCCGACGCTCATGGGTATTACCAAGGCGTCGCTGGCAACCGATTCTTGGATGTCGGCCGCTTCCTTCCAGGAGACCACCCGCGTGCTGACCGATGCCGCCATCAAGGGCAAGGTCGATCCGCTGATGGGTCTGAAGGAAAATGTTATCATCGGTAAGCTGATCCCGGCAGGCTCGGGTGTGACTGAGTACTGCGACGGTCACTATGAACAGACTGTCAATCTGGATTGACAGATAACAGCAGATAGCTGCCAATATGCAGAGGCACCCGTTAGAGGGTGCCTCTTTTGGATGTGACACATGGGGAGGGTAGGATCTGCTGCGAAAAACTGTATAACCCGTAAAAAAACGGATATACTGAGCAGGTGGATGCCTGCCGGGAAATGGGTGACCGGAACGGACGCTGCATAAGCAGAAAAAAGTGAAAAAACTTGTAAAAGTGCTTGACTTCATACCGGTCAGCAATTATACTAATGTAGTATGCCGTATAGGAGGGTTAATATGCTTTCAGAACTTCGCACGGCGCACAAGGTAATCGGTGTGAAGCAGTCCCAAAAGGCGATCAAAGACGGCGCGGCAGCCGAAGTGTTTGTGGCGTTGGATGCGGAAAAACGCGTGGTCGGTCCGATTTATGAGCTGTGCAGTGAAACTGATACCAAGGTGAGCGAGATCACCACAATGGCAGAACTGGGCGATGCAGCCGGTATTGATGTCGGCGCTGCTGTTGTTACCGTTCTGCGCTGATACTGTTGAAATGCGCAAAGCGCTTTTCATAAATACTTTTGAAAGAAGGAGGAAATAAAATGCCAACTTTTAACCAACTCGTCCGTAAGGGTCGCGAGGCAGTCGTTTACAAATCTACGGCTCCGGCGCTGCAGGTAGGCTACAACTCTCAGAAGAAGAAGGCTACCGATCAGGCCGCTCCGCAGAAGCGCGGCGTCTGCACCACGGTTAAGACCATGACACCGAAGAAGCCGAACTCTGCGCTTCGTAAGGTTGCTCGTGTTAAGCTGACCAACCAGATGGAAGTTTCCGCTTACATCCCCGGTGAAGGCCACAACCTGCAGGAGCACTCTGTTGTTATGGTTCGCGGCGGTCGTGTAAAGGACCTTCCTGGTGTCCGTTACCACATCATCCGCGGCACGCTGGATACGCAGGGTGTTGCAAACCGCCGTCAGGCTCGCTCCAAGTACGGCGCGAAGCGCCCGAAGGCCGGCAAGTAAACGGCGTCTGACCGCGCAGCTCATCGTTCCAGCCGCCTTTGCGTACCTTTGTACGCGGCAGGCGTCTGCGTCTCGATCTGCACGATCATACTTGTTTACTGTGTAAGGCTACCCACACGTTTTGCGAAAAGGTTAAATTTTTCAGCAAAGCACTCATGCTTTGTCTGAGGCGTTTTATATCCGATTTAATTGATAAACGGGTATACTACCTCGGACAGGCATTACAACGGTTGCAATGCAGCAGCCGGAGTACCTATGAAATCAAATATTTTTGAAGGAGGGAAGTAAAGTGCCAAGAAGAGGTAATGTCCCGAAGAGAGACGTTCTGCCCGATCCGCTTTATAATTCCAAGCTCGTCACCAAGCTGGTCAACTCGATCATGCTCGACGGCAAGAAGGGCGTTTCGCAGAAGGTTGTTTATGGTGCTTTCGATATCGTCCGCGACAAGACCGGACGTGAACCGCTGGAGGTTTTCACCGAGGCGATGGAGAACATCATGCCGTCGCTTGAAGTTAAGGCCCGCCGTGTAGGCGGCGCGACCTATCAGGTGCCGATGGAAGTTCGTCCGGAGCGCCGCCAGACCCTGGGTCTGCGCTGGATCACCAAGTATGCCCGCGCCCGTTCTGAAAAGACCATGCGCGAGCGTCTGGCAGGCGAGATCATGGATGCCTGCAACAATCTGGGCGGTGCTGTCAAGAAGCGCGAGGATACGCACAAGATGGCGGAAGCGAACAAGGCGTTCGCCCACTACCGTTATTGATCTGCTGTCCGCTGAGCTTTTGAAAGGAGAGCAATATGCCTAGAGAATATTCCCTGGAAAGAACCAGAAATATCGGCATCATGGCGCACATCGACGCCGGTAAGACCACTACCACCGAGCGTATTCTTTACTACACCGGTGTTAACTACAAGGTAGGCGATACCCACGACGGTACCGCCACCATGGACTGGATGGCGCAGGAGCAGGAGCGTGGTATTACCATCACCTCGGCTGCTACCACCTGCCACTGGTCCGGCTCCCGCCAGCAGTATCCGGAGCACCGCATCAACATCATCGACACCCCGGGTCACGTTGACTTCACCATTGAAGTACAGCGCTCCCTGCGTGTTCTTGACGGTTCGGTGACCGTATTCTGCGCCAAGGGCGGCGTAGAGCCGCAGTCTGAAACCGTTTGGCATCAGGCTGACGACTATCATGTACCGCGCATGGCGTTTGTCAACAAGATGGACATCATGGGCGCGGATTTCTTCAACGTTGTTCAGATGATGAAGGACCGTTTGAAGTGCAATGCTGTTCCGATCCAGCTTCCGATCGGTAAGGAAGAGACCTTTAAGGGTATTGTTGACCTGATGACCATGCGCGCCGAGGTTTACTACGACGACATGGGCAAGGATATCCGTGACGAGGACATCCCGGCGGATATGATGGAGCAGGCGCAGGAATACCACGAGGCGATGGTTGAGTCCATCTGCGAGCTGGACGAGGAGCTTATGATGAAGTACCTCGAAGGCGAGGAGATTACTGTGGACGAGCTCAAGGCAGCGCTGCGTAAGGGCGTGTGCAACGTTGAGATCATCCCGGTTCTGTGCGGCACTTCCTATCGTATGAAGGGCGTACAGCCGCTGCTGGACGCAGTTATCGACTATATGCCGGCACCGACCGATGTTCCGGACATCAAGGGTGTGAACCCGGAGACCGAAGAAGAGGATGTTCGTCATTCTTCTGATGACGAGCCTTTCTCTGCACTCGCGTTTAAGATCATGACCGACCCGTATGTTGGTCGTCTGACTTTCTTCCGCGTGTATTCCGGTACGCTGACGGCCGGCTCTTCGGTGCTCAATGCAACCAAGGGCAACCGTGAGCGTATGGGCCGTATCCTGCAGATGCATGCAAATTCCCGTAAGGATATCGAAATCGTTTACTCGGGCGATATTGCTGCTGCAGTCGGTCTGAAGAATACCACTACCGGCGATACCCTGTGCGACGAAAAGCACCCGATCGTTCTGGAGTCTATGAACTTCCCGGATCCGGTTATCCGTGTTGCGATCGAGCCGAAGACCAAGGCCGGTCAGGAGAAGATGGGCATCGCGCTGGCCAAGCTGGCAGAAGAGGATCCGACCTTCAAGACTTGGACCGATGAGGAAACCGGTCAGACCATCATTGCCGGTATGGGTGAGCTGCACCTCGAGATCATCGTTGACCGTCTGCTGCGTGAATTCAAGGTAGAGGCAAACGTAGGCGAGCCGCAGGTTGCTTATAAGGAGACCATTCGCCGCTCGGCTGATGTTGACATGAAGTATGCCCGTCAGTCCGGTGGCAAGGGTCAGTACGGCCATGTTAAGATCATTGTTGAGCCGAACGAGTCCGGTAAGGGCTATGAGTTCATCAACAAGGTTGTCGGCGGTGCGATCCCGAAGGAATATATCGAACCTGTTAATCAGGGTATTCAGGGTGCAATGCAGGCTGGTATTCTGGCCGGCTACCCGGTAGTTGACGTAAAGGTCACGCTGTATGACGGTTCTTACCACGAAGTTGACTCTTCTGAAATGGCATTCAAGATCGCCGGTTCTATGGCGTTCAAGGAAGCGATGAGGAAGGCAGATCCGGTTCTGATGGAGCCGATCATGCAGGTTGACGTTATGGTGCCTGAGGACTATATGGGCGACGTTATCGGCGGCTTGAATGCCCGCCGCGGCCAGATCCAGGGTATGGAGCCGCGCGGCGGCGTGCAGGCAATCGGTGCTGCGGTGCCGCTTTCCGAGATGTTCGGTTATGCGACTGCGCTGCGTTCTTCCACGCAGGGCCGCGGTCAGTACACCATGCAGCCCAGCCATTACACTGAGGTTCCGAAGAACATCCAAGAGAAGATCATGGATGCGCGCAACAAAAACAACTAAACCTATTGCAATTTTTTCCGAGTTGCAGTAGAATAAACTCACATGACTATGAATTCATTTTACGAGGAGGATTTCCAAAATGGCAAAGGAAAAATTTGACCGCTCTCTGCCGCACGTTAACATCGGCACCATCGGCCACGTTGACCATGGCAAGACCACTCTGACCGCTGCGATCACCAAGGTTCTGGCTCTGGCTGGCGATGCTGAGTATCAGGCTTACGACTCGATCGACAAGGCGCCGGAAGAGAAGGAGCGCGGCATCACCATCAACACCTCTCACGTTGAGTACCACACCGCGAACCGCCACTACGCACACGTTGACTGCCCGGGTCACGCTGACTACGTTAAGAACATGATCACCGGTGCTGCTCAGATGGACGGCGCTATTCTGGTAGTTTCTGCCGCTGACGGCCCGATGCCGCAGACCCGCGAGCACATCCTGCTGGCTCGTCAGGTAGGCGTTCCGTATATCGTTGTTTTCATGAACAAGGTTGATCAGGTTGACGACGAGGAGCTGCTCGATCTCGTAGAGATGGAGATCCGCGAGCTGCTGTCCTCCTACGACTTCCCGGGCGACGACATCCCGGTTATCCGTGGTTCCGCTCTTGGCGTTCTGACCTCTGATTCCACCGACCCGAATGCTCCCGAGTACGCTTGCATTCAGGAGCTGATGGCTGCTGTTGACGAGTATATCCCGACTCCGGACCGTGCGGCTGACAAGCCGTTCGTCATGCCGGTTGAGGACGTATTCTCCATCACCGGCCGCGGCACCGTTGCTACCGGTCGTGTTGAGCGCGGCCAGCTGAAGATGGGCGAGGAAGTTGAAATCGTAGGTCTGATGGACGCTCCCCGCAAGACCGTTGTTACCGGCATTGAGATGTTCCGCAAGCTGCTGGACTACGCTGAGGCTGGCGACAACATCGGCGCTCTGCTCCGTGGTATCCAGAAGACCGACATCGAGCGCGGTCAGGTTCTGGCTAAGCCGGGTTCCATTCACCCGCACACCAAGTTCCACGGACAGGTATACGTTCTGAAGAAGGAAGAGGGCGGCCGCCACACTCCGTTCTTCAACAACTACCGTCCGCAGTTCTACTTCCGTACCACCGACGTTACCGGTGTTATCTCCCTGCCGGAAGGCGTTGAGATGTGCATGCCGGGCGACAACGTTGAGATGGACGTTGAGCTGATCACCCCGATCGCTATCGAGGAAGGCCTGCGTTTCGCTATCCGTGAGGGTGGCCGCACCGTAGGTTCCGGCGTTGTTACCAAGGTAAACGCTGACTAATTCCATAAGGAATCTTCAAAGCTCCCATGTTTCGTACATGGGAGCTTTTTCCTGCCCTATTCTGCGTCTTTTGCGGCAGAATAAGAGCAGGGAGGTGTTTTGTATGAAGCGAAAAGAAAAAGTACACCCGGATGAGGAAAGTGCTCTGAAGCAGGACGACGTGTCTTCCTCCTGTGCAGGAGAAGAAGTGCCTGACGGGATCGCATTGCCGCCGCATGAGCGCCATTGCGGACGTTCTCATCCGATGCGGGGTACAAACAGTGAGGATCTGACGGAGTGGTGCATCAGGCACCAAACCTGAAGAGGTGATCCGGCACAGTGACATCCACTGTGCCGGATCGGTCTGCTTGGGTTTTACATGCTGCGTGTTCTGTGATAAAATAGAAAAGACTGAGATGCACACGCCCGGCTTCCTGCGTGCATAAGCTGAAGGCAGGAGGGGAGAACGATGTCTGTTTTCTGGCAATCAGTGCTGGCAGTGCTGGCGGCAGTAGGCTTTTATAGCATACTGCATGAGATTTATGAGTGGATCGCGGCATATATGCTGCGCCGGGACGGCACGGCAGAATTGACCCTGTATGGTGACGGCTGCGATGCGGCGGCGGAACAGTGGATCCGTGCGGCGGTGCATGTGCGCCGCCAGTTCCTGCCGGGGTTGTCGATTATTTTTGTGGAAACCGGCAGCGGCAAGGGGCAGAATATTGCGAAACATCTTGCGGCGCGGCAGGATATTATGTATTTGGAATGAGCGGAAAAGGAACGGTGGATGTGGACGAACGAGCATATGTATTGATTCGCGGCACGGTAGAGCAGATTGTTTTTTATAATCAGGAAAATGGCTATGCTGTGCTGCGCCTTTCGGCAGAGGATGGGGCAGAGGTCACTGCCACAGGAACGTTCCCCAATATTGGACTGGGAGAGGAAGTCATTCTGACAGGCCTTTGGGTGACCCATCCTTCCTACGGGGAGCAGTTTTCGACCGAGGCATTTGAACGGCGTCTGCCTAGTTCAGCACGTGGAATCGCGGAATATCTGGGGTCGGGTGTGATCCGCGGGATCGGGCCTCGGCTGGCGGCGCGGATCGCGGAGAAGTTCGGAGAAGACACCTTTGATGTGCTGGCGCACGACCCCGAACGGCTGACAGCGATCCGCGGAATCACGGAAAAAAAAGCCCGTGAGATTGGCCGGCAGTTTGTTGAGCAGAGTGAGATGCGTCTGCTGATGGACTTTTTAAGTGAGCATCATCTGCCGGTCGCGCTGACACCGCTGCTGTATAAGCGGCTGCACGACAGCGCGATCGATGCGCTGTGCGAAAATCCGTACCTGCTGTGTGATTCGTACTATGATGTGGATTTTAAGGTCGCAGACGGTCTTGCGATGGAGTTGGGACTGTCTCTGCTGAGTGAGGAACGCGCGGATGCGGGTGTGTTGTATACGCTATCCTTTAATTTGGACAACGGGCATACCTTTATTCCTGTGGAAAAGCTGATTCATGCGGTGTGCGCGTTGCTATCCGATGACGATGTGGTGTTCGATGATGCGCGTGCTGAGCAGGCAATAGAACGTCTGCGTACACGCGGACAACTGGTGTGTGAGCATATCGCCGGGCGGGATGCGGTCTACCTGCGGGATATGTATGATGCAGAGGCCTATCTGGCGGAAATGCTGCGCTACATGGCGGAGCGCAACTATGAATATGATTTTGATGTGGACGAACTACTACAGGCATTGGCTCTCGATCAGGAATTCCCATTTTCGGTGCAGCAGCAACGGGCAATCGCGGCTGCTGCACGCAGCGGACTGGTGATTCTGACCGGTGGACCGGGTACCGGCAAGACCACAACGGTGCGCGGTATCTTGCAGGTATTTGAAGCGCTGGGACTGAATACTCTGATGGCTGCGCCAACCGGACGCGCTGCCAAACGGCTGGCGGATCTGACCGGGATGGAGGCCAAAACCATTCACCGGCTGTTGGAGGCCGGGTTCGCGCCCGGCGGGCGTACGGTATTTGCCCGCAGTGTGACCAATCCGCTGGAGTGTGACGCTGTGATTCTGGACGAGGTTTCCATGGTGGATATTACGCTGATGCAGGCGTTGCTGAGCGCATTGCCGCACGGTGCGCGGCTGGTTCTGGTAGGCGATGCCGATCAGCTGCCGCCGGTGGGGCCGGGCAACTTTCTGCGGGATATCATAGGCTCGCACCGTGTGCCGACCATTCAGCTGACGGAGATTTTCCGGCAGGCGCAGCAGTCTGATATCGTCATGAATGCGCACGCGGTCAACGCAGGTGAACTGCCCAAGCCGTCGAGTGCAGAGGGGGATTTTTTCTTTTTGCGTCGGTCGGATACGGCGTCCGTGATCGAAACGGTCGCGCAGCTGTGTGCGGTGCGCTTGCCGAACCATTATGGCTTTACTCCTTCGCAGATTCAGGTGCTTTCTCCAGCCAAACGGCAGGGAAGCGGTACGATCGCCCTGAACCGCCGTCTGCAGGAAGCGCTCAATCCGCCTGCGGAGGATAAGCGGGAAAAGCGCTTTGGGGATTGGATCTTCCGGGAGGGCGACCGCGTGATGCAGGTGCGCAATAATTATGATATCATCTGGGAGCGGGAAAGTGACGGCGAACCGGGCACAGGGGTATTCAACGGCGATGTGGGTGAAATCGTGCGGATATACCCGCAGCAGGAGTGCCTTGTCATTCGATATGATGACCGGGTTGCTACCTATACCTTTGATATGCTGGGTGAGTTGGAACTGGCTTATGCGGTAACGGTACATAAATCGCAGGGCAGTGAATTTGATGCGGTGGTGCTGGCACTGTCGGACGGACTGCCGCGGCGGCTGCTGACGCGTAATATCCTGTATACAGCCATCACACGGGCCAAGCAGCTGCTGGTGATCGTCGGCAGTCAGGACGTGGTTGCCTACATGGCCGGAAATAACCAGAAGGGGCGGCGATACAGCGCACTTAAGGCGCGGCTGCGCACGGAAACCGTAGAAAAATCGTAAAAGCGTGGGAAATGCAGTCGGATGCGGAGGAATTTCTCAAATAGTCTTGAAAAATACAGCGGCTATAAGGTATAATATAAAGTACTGTAATTGCGTCAGCAAAGATGAAAAAAGGATGAATGAAGATTATGGCTTCTTTTCTGGAAACGATAGCGAAAAAGTTTTCCCTGTTCTCCAGCGATATCGGCATTGATCTTGGCACGGCGACCGTGCTGGTCTATGTAAAAGGGAAGGGCGTTGTGCTCAATGAACCTTCGGTCGTTGCGGTGGATAAGGTATCCGGCAAGATCCTTTCGGTTGGTGCGGAGGCACAGAAAATGCTGGGCCGCACGCCGGGCAATATTATTGCCATCCGTCCGCTGCGGGAAGGCGTTATCTCGGATTATGAGATGACCGAACGTATGATCAAGGAATTTATTCGCAAGGTGCAGGGTTTCCGTCTGTTCAAGCCCAATGTGGTAATCTGTGTTCCCTCCATCATTACGGAAGTAGAAGAGCGCGCCGTGATCGATGCCGGTACGCAGGCAGGCGCCAAGCGTGTATTCCTGATTGAGGAACCGGTCGCGGCGGCCATCGGTGCGGGTATCGATATTGCAAAGGCGGACGGCAATATGGTCGTGGATATCGGCGGCGGTACGACCGATGTTGCGGTTATTTCGCTGGGTGGCATCGTGGAATCGACTTCGATCAAAATCGCAGGCGACAAGTTTGATGAGGCAATCGTCAAGTACGTGCGCCGCAAGCATAATGCACTGATCGGTGAGCGCACGGCGGAGCTGATCAAGAAAACGATCGGCTGTGTTTATCCGCGCACCGAGGAGGTCTCGATGGAAGTGAAGGGCCGCTGCCTGATGACTGGTTTGCCGCGTACCTTTACTGTCAATTCGACTGAAATCCTTGATGCGCTTGAGGAGGTTTCCGCAACGATTGTAGAGGCGATCCATTGGGTCATTGAGCGTACACCGCCGGAACTGACCGGCGATATTTCGACCAATGGCATCGTGATGACGGGCGGCGGTTCGCTGATTTGGGGCTTTGATAAGCTTGTGGCATCCAAAACCGGTATCCCGACGCATGTGGCGGATGAAGCAATCTCCTGTGTGGCATACGGTACGGGAAACTGCTTGGAAAATCTGGCTGGCATGCAGGACGGCACGATGAACCTGTCTCGTCAGCGCCAGATGATGCAGTAACTTCACCTGTAGGCGGGCACCGGGATGTGCTGTGCCTAGGGAGTGGAGACAGCCTGTTTCTGCGTGTCCTCGCCGGAGTGCTTCAACACCCGCTGCAAGACGGGGGTTTTTGATGGGAGATGGAGCATATGAGTCTGTTTGGCTGGAATAGGGACGATGCCAATGAAGAGCGGCCGGAACCCAATCCACTGTATCAGGCGCGGGAGGCGTACGAAGCACGCCGCCGGGCCTTTGAGGGATACCAGCCGATCCGGCTGCATGATGCAGACGGCGGCGCGTGGTGGCTTGCGGCGGTGGACGGCGCTGTGATGCTGTTCCCGCTGCACGAGCGGAGCGGCACGCCGAAAGAAACGCTGGACGCTGCGCGCGAGATCCGCATCTCACTGGGACAGGCGGATGTGCGCCGGATGAGCGAGGAACATACGCCCATTCGCGCGGAGGGTATTTTTACGGTCTACAAAAAGCCTGATGCGTGCATTGGGCTGCATGTGCCCGGACATGGGCGGATGGCTTTGACCGCTGACCAGACCGAGCGCGCGATCCCGTACCTGATAGAGCATGGGCTTGCCCGTTTCCGTGCGGTGTATGACTTTGCGGACTGCACCGGGCCAGTGTTTGAGATCAAATGTGGGCAGGGCGGCGAGCTGTTCCCCAAGGGATACACATCAATGCAGGTATTCCGAGATGCGGATGAGCTCATTTTTGTACATAATAAGCGCAATATCTACGGCGGCGGGGAGAAAACGGTCGCGATCGGCCGCCTGCCTGCGGCAGCAGTGCGGTTTTACCGGCTGTGCGGCGGCGTGCGTACTGAAACGCGTGTGTCCGGCGGCAGGGTGAGCGTTGACCGGTCGGCAGCTTACTGGGCGGGCTGGATGCATCCGTTATCGTTCAATCAACACGGACATGCGATTGAAGCCGCAGTCAGCTCAGAGCCAATCCGTACCGAACAGATCGAGCACGATGAGCGCTACGTCGAGTTGTGCGTGCGCATGGACGGCAAAACCTACGATCTGCAGTTTTCTCCGGACAGCCTTGCTGCGTTTGACGCGATGGTGCCGGAAAAGGAGTTCGACGAAGCGGCACTGTCCGACCGACAGCCGACACCGGCCGAGCAGATCGCGGTTCTGGCGGATTTATGCGAAAAGGGCTGGGTAAGCTGCGTGGAATTTGAACAGGCAAAGACCCGGCTGCTCGCGCAGATTTGAGGAGGACCATGACCGAACAGGAAAAGTATATGAAGGCAGCCCTTCGTTTGGCACAAAAGGCAGCGGAAGAAGGCGAGGTTCCTGTCGGTGCAGTGGTTGTGTGTGAGGGGAAAATCGTTGGACGCGGCCGTAACCGGCGCGAGAGCAAAAAAAATGCGCTGCATCATGCCGAAATTGAGGCGATTGAAAAAGCGTGTAAAAAGCTTGGCGGGTGGCGGCTGCACAAGTGTGATCTGTATGTCACGCTGGAACCGTGTCCGATGTGTGCGGGGGCGATCATCAATGCGCGGATCAAAACCGTGTATTACGGCGCGTCTGACCCCAAGGCCGGCTCGTGCGGAACGCTGGTTAATCTGTTTGAGCTGCCATATAACCATAGGCCGGAGGTTGTGTCTGGGCTGATGGACGTGGAATGTGCCGCCGTGCTGCGGGATTTTTTCCGTTCTCTGCGGGAAAAACGGAAGGCAGAGCGGCAGCGTGCCGGACAAAACAGCGAAACTGTTTCATAGGGCAGCCGGAAGGCAGAAAGCAAACGTCGATGACGTTTTACATAGATGCAAGAAAACATAAGGGGTAAGTAAGTGATGCAAAGAGAACGACTGGGCTCGCGTCTCGGTTTCATCCTGCTTTCGGCGGGCTGTGCGATTGGCGTGGGCAATGTTTGGAAATTTCCGTGGATGGTTGGTCAGTACGGCGGCGGCGCGTTTGTACTGTTTTATATCTTGTTCCTGATCATTCTCGGTCTGCCGATTATGACAATGGAATTTGCAGTCGGCCGAGCCAGCCAGAAAAGCCCGGTACGGGCATATCAGACGCTGGAAAAGCCGGGCAGCAAGTGGCACATTCACGGTTATTTGGCGATGATCGGCAACTATCTGCTGATGATGTTTTATACTACCGTGTGCGGCTGGATGCTGCATTATTTCTACTTGACGGCAAGCGGCAAGTTTGTCGGCGCGGATACCGAGCAGGTAGGCGCGGTATTTGGTGAAATGCTCAGTCAGCCGGGCGTGATGGCTGGCTGGATGGTTGTTGTTGTTGTGGTTGGCTTTGCGATCAACTCGTTCGGCCTGCAGGGCGGTTTGGAGCGCGTGACCAAGGTAATGATGATCGCATTGCTGGCGATCATGGTGCTGCTGGCGATTAACAGCGTGCTGACCGAGGGCGCAGGCGAGGGCCTTAAGTTCTACCTGATTCCCAATCTGGAGAATATGAAGGAGGCCGGCATCATCAATGTGATCGTCGGTGCGATGAACCAGTCCTTCTTCACGCTTTCGCTCGGTATCGGTGCGATGGCGATTTTCGGCAGCTATATTGGTAAGGGGCGCGCACTCATGGGTGAGGCGGTCAGTGTAGCCATTCTGGATACGTTTGTGGCGTTTACCGCGGGCTTGATTATCTTCCCGGCGTGCTTTGCATTCGGCGTTTCGCCGGACAGCGGCCCGAACCTGATTTTTGTCACCCTGCCCAATATCTTCAACCACATGCCGATGGGGCGTTTGTGGGGCAGCCTGTTTTTTGTATTCATGGCGTTTGCCGCATTTTCGACGGTGCTTGCGGTGTTTGAAAACATCATGTCCTGCTGCATGGATCTGACAGGTGCTTCCCGCAAGAAGGTTGCGCTGTTCAATACGGTATTGGTCATTGTATTGTCCATTCCGTGCGTACTGGGCTTTAATGTGCTTTCTGGCTTCACGCCTTTCGGCCCGGGGTCGAACGTGCTGGACCTCGAGGACTTCTTGGTTTCCAACATCTGGCTACCGCTGGGTTCGCTGGTGTATCTGCTGTTCTGTACCACCCGTTACGGATGGGGCTGGAAGAATTTCAAGGAGGAGGCCAACGAGGGCGGCGGCCTTAAGGTCAAGGACGGGATTCGCTTTTATGTCAGCTATATCCTGCCAGTTATTGTGCTGGTAATTTTTGTACTTGGCATTAAGGATAAGGTCATGCTGTTGTTCTCGTAAAACGCAAAATTTTTCTTGAATAATGCGGTGCAGCGTGGTATAATAACCAAGGCGCGGTAGAGTACCAATCGCACCCCGCGCTGCACTGATATGCCGGTGTGATGGAATTGGTAGACGTAGTGGACTCAAAATCCACCGGTGGCGACACCGTACCGGTTCGAGTCCGGTCACCGGCACCATAATAGCGAAACGGTATAGATGCCACTGGCGAAAAGCCAGTGGCATCAACCGTTTCCAGGCTTTTTCCCCTCGAAAATTCACGGATGATTCCATAGATGCCAACCACTGTTTTCCCCTAACTGGTGGGACTCGAACCCTCCTCTGCTCAGAGGTTGGCAAAATCAAAACCATGTGGCGCCCTTTTTGAAGCAGTATTTTTCAAAAAGGGCGCTATTTTTCTGCCAGTAGAATACACAAAGTTTGGGGCGTCAATTTGTTGGTCGTGATGGACCAATCGATTGGCGCCCTTTTTCATTTTCAGACCATTTCAAAAAGGGCGCTAAGATTCAGGAGGTAAAACAAGATGGATAGAGAACAATTTTTCCGAGAGCTTTGCACGGTGCTTGGACGAGAAGGTTTCACCACACAGCCGGAACAGGATGATCTCCTCCCGGTGGAATGGGACGGCAGTCCTCTCTGCCGAATCACAGAGGGCGGAGGTGTTCGCTACTGGCAAGAGGATGTGGCCACTTCGGAACGGGACCATGCCTGTGAGCGGGCTACCAATCTGGCCTGCATGGTGCAGGAGTACATGACCTTGATGGAACAGGCTCCCCCGCTGAAGGCTCAGGGGCTGTCGGGAGATTTCAAGGTACTGGCTGATTTCAACGGAACGGTTCTGGCCGGACATCCGACCCAATATGGTGTCCACTTTGTTACCTGGGACTGGAACTTTGACCGCACAGGTCTTAGCTACGGACGCTACTTTCAGGAAAACTATTCGGGCGCCAAGCAGGACTTTGCCACCCGGTCCGGTCTCATCTCGAAACAGCAGGTATTCAATGAGGCACAGCTTACTGAAATTTACCGCTGCTGTGCTGATACCCTGGACACCGGATTCGATTTGACCTACGACCAGGAGCAATGCATCAAAGGCGTTCAGGAACAGATCCTGAGCGGAATGCCCAATATTCTGGATCACATCAATGAGCAGGAGCAGCACTCTACGGATTCTCAAAGCCAGGAACTGACAATGTAATACACCGAGCGCCGGAGTTTTTGAAGTAAGACTCCGGCGCTTTTTCCACTGAAAGGAGCTCGCCACCCATGACACGCTACTTCATGCGGGATACGCCGCTGTTCCATCTGGAGCAGCAGATGATGACCCCGCCCAATTTCAAGCCCAGAGGTCACGGCCTGCGCCGACCCGCATTTCGCTATCAGGCCAAAGATGTCGATTGCCAGTATTGCACGAACTACTCTCAGGAAAATCTCTGCCCGTTATGCGAATGCATTTGCCTGGGGGAACGAATCGAGGCCGGAACGCTCAGCCTTGAGAAAGTAATTCAGGACTGCCTCCGTGGCAAGCTGAGAATGAGGCTTTGGAAGCGATTGGCACAGGAGATATACCCGTATCCTCTGCGCTCCTTCCGTTCTGACGAACACCGCAACCGCTGGATGCACTGGCGGACACGCTATCGGCGATTATCACAGCGAAACCAAGCGGCGCTGTTCCTCCTGACAGCCTACGATGATATTTGGCGCAGGGTGATTTGGAAAGTCGAAGATGATGGCTTCGATTTTGACTCCGTCCAGCTCGCCGGCATCGTGCCGGAGCTTTACAGCGTTTATCAGGCAGCCAAGTCAATTTCTACCGGCAGCCAAAACATTACCATTGCCGATCTCGCATCCCGTGAATTGGTCACAGATGAGGCGTTCCAACTGATTATCTGCGCTCTGCTTCTGGCCAAATACGGAGATGTGATATTGAATTTTGACAGGAAGAAAGGTGATGCAATTTGTTGATGGAAGCAGTTTTGAGCAACGCCGACCACCCGGAATACGGCGTTGCAACAATCCCGTTCCCCATTCCCCGAGGACAATACGACCGCTGTATTGAGCTGTTGAATACACTGGAAATCGGCCATGTCTCAGAAGCCGACTGCCGTGTGGACACGCTCGACAGCGCCTGGCCTGTGCTGAATCGACTGACAGGCACTAAGGTCAATTTGGACGAGCTGGACTATTTGGCCAAGCGGTTGGACAGCTTTGATGTGGGTGAGTTTTCTCAATTTCAGGCGATGGCTGAAAAGCTGAATCTCACCAGCATGAAGGATCTCATCAACCTGACCTTCTGCTGCCAGCAGGCAACGGTCATTACAGATTTTTCTGATCTGGCAACCGTTGGCCGCAGCCACTATCTGAATACCCACGGTGGATGTGCCAGCACTGATGAGTTGGAACATCTGGATGGTGAGGAAACGGCAATTCTTCTGATTGAAGGCAACAAAGGTACTGTTACACGCTACGGCGTGGTCTATGACAACGGTATGCAGCTCTCGCAGCTCTACGATGGAAAGCATCTCCCCGGCTACCACTATGAAGCGGATATGATCATGGTGGGGCTGGTTTCCCGGCAGGAACCAGAGAATACCAAAAATGTCACCTGGATATACCTCCCCGCATCCAAAGGACAAATCGAGCGTGCCATACAGCGCAGCGGCATTGTCGATTCCAAGGATATGTGTTTCCGCATGGGTGATAGCATGTTCCCGGAGGAAGTGGATGTGGCACTGGACTTTCGCTGTGAAGACATCTATGAACTCAACGATTTGGCGCAGGCCGTGGGTAAACTCTCCCATGATGACTGCATCAAACTGGGTGCTGCTGTGAGCATAGCCGGACCGGAGTGTGCCAATCAGATCTGTCGTCTGGCCGAGAATCTGGATCTCTTTGAATTTGCCCCTGGTGCTCATACCCCTGCGGAATACGGAAAATACATGATCCAGAAGTCCGGCCATTTTGAATACGACCCCAACTTGGACGAGTTCTATGACTACGAGAGATACGGCCTGCTGCACATGGATCAGGAATCCGGTATGTTCACCGACCGCGGCTACATTGCCTACCAGGGTACGCTGAGCCTGGAGGAATTGATGGCGGACGATCCAGCAGAAGCCTACCAGCGGGAACAGGATTTTCAAATGGGAGGCATGACATGATCCAACTCTCTCTAAAACGAAGTGGGAGTCCCGTCATTGTCCACCTTAATTTGCCTGCATCTTCCAGCGCCATTGCAGAAGCGTCCAGCCAGCTTGATCAGGCCAGTGGAGCTGGAAAGACAGAGATTGTCGAGATCAAAAGCGTTATCGCCAATCTGCCGTCCTATCTCAGCGGACTTGACCCGGATTCCAGAACGCAGCTTGCACAGCTGAATCGGCTCTCCAGCATCATTGCACAAATGGACTCCCGTGAGCAGAACATCTACGCCGGTGCATTGGATGGCAGCAGCATCAATAATCTCAATGATGTTATCCGTGTAGCGGAACAGGTGTCGGACTACATTCTCATTCCCAATGTTAATTCAGATGTGACGCTTGGCCGCTATGTCGCCGTTGCCGGCCAGATGAATGGGGACCCCAGATTTCCCGAAGCGGCCTGGCCCTACCTGGACTTCGCAAAAATCGGTGCAGAATACTACGCCGAGCATGGCGGTGCCTACACTCATGCCGGTTATGTGCTCCGCAGGCAGGACATGGAGCATGTCAGAGAGAAAGAGGCGCAGATTCAGCTTGAACTCACCTCCTCCCAAGCGCAAGCGAGTGCCTATCTTCCGGCAACTAAGGAGGAATTGGAGCAAGTAAAAAGAATACTGCGAATCGAATGCTTTGCGGAAGCAGCGATCACAAAGGTGTCATTTGCAGTACCCTACATGGACGAGTATGTTCCCACCGCTGGGGCTTGTGTGGAAGATGCAAACGAATTGGCGTGGGCAATCGAAGGGATACGGTTTGAAGACGGCGAGTTGATGAAATATCTATCGGTTCTTTCTGTGGAGCAGCCGGAAACCATGCAGGACGCTCTCCACTACGCCATGAATTTGGACAACTACGAGCGCATCACCGAGGACACCTACGAATACGGCCAAACCGTCTTGCGGCGCATTGGCGCTGATGACGAGCTGATCGATACCATCGACGGGTATATGGATTTTGAGAAGCTGGGCGAAGACGCTATGACAGAGGATGGTGTACGGCGCACAGAATTCGGCCTTATTCGCCGGTGCAGCAGTCCCTTCTCAGAAGAAACGCGGGCGTTAGAAATGGGAGGCCTTTCCTGATGGCCCACGAAACCGATTTGCGCCGAGTAAAGCTGCTGGCGCACGCCCTCCTGGATGTGCGAATTCAACAGACTGCCTTTTCCCCCATGATTGTGAGCCACCCCTTCACGAACTCCGGAATTACCGCACTCCGAAATAAAGACGGCAGCCTTTCCATAGTCGACCTGGTCAACAACGCAGACGACTGTACTAAATGGCGTAGTACGGTCGGGAAGCAAATCGACAGCGCCGAGAATGCCCATGAGGTCTTCGCTCTGCTGAATCCCCCTTATTATCTGACCTTCATCAAGTTCACCGCCGTTGCTCTTTCTGAGCAAGATTTGGGAAAGCTCTTATCAATACCAAAGCGGAAGGACAATGCCGAAATTATCTGGCATAAAACCTCCATACGATATATGCTCTCCAACGAGCGATATGTCGGTGATTCGCTATGGCAAAAAACATATATGACAGATGCGTTTCCTCCCGTGATGGTGCGAAACCGTGGTGAAAAGGAAATGTATTATGCCGAGGCAACACACCCAGCAATTATCACGAAAGAAGAATTTGACGCAGTTCAGATGCTCCTTGGGCAACGCGCAAAACGAGAAGTATGCCCCGAAAATAGATCCCCCTTCGATCAAAAAGTATTCTGTGGTCAGTGCGGAACATCCTTTCGAAAGAAAGTCAGCCATGGGAAAGTTTTTTGGAGCTGCAGGAAGCACAATGAGGACATCCAGAGCTGCCCTGTTACGCAAGTGCCTGATGCAGAAATTCGCAGGGCATTCCTTCGACTGCATTACAATCTCAAGATACACGGTGAAGCTATCCTCACCCAAATGCTCAACTCACTCCAGGCAATCCGCAACCGTCGAATGCTATGGAGTCTGGATGTCATTGAACTCAACAAACAAATATCTGAATTAACAAGTCAGAATCAAATGCTGGCCGCTCTGAAAGAGCAAGGACTCATTGATCCTGACTTTTTTATATCCCAAAACAACGAGCTGACCGAACAGCTCCGTACCGCAAAGCTGAAAAAGGAACGCCTGCTGGTCGCCGATGGCGATAGCACCATCGCCCAAACGCGGGAACTGATGGAAATACTGGATGCAGGGCCGGACTTCCTTGATGACTTCGATGCGGAGCTGTTCGGTGAACTCATTGACAAAATCATCGTAGACAGCAGCGAACAGCTCCGCTTCCGCCTGAAAAACGGATTGGAGCTGGTCGAGATCATAGAGAGGACGGTGCGGTAATGGGCATCCGAAAGCAGCCCTTTGGTTACCAAGTGAAAATGGGGGAAATTGTTCTCCACGCCCAAGAAGCAAAACTGGTGGAGTATATCTTCCAACAGTACCTATCCGGTGCCTCCTTCAACGCATTAGTGGCCCAACTGCGGGAGCAGCCAATTCCCTATGACGAGGGGAAGCTATGGAACAAAAACATGGTCGCCCGTATTTTGGAGGATCATCGCTACACTGGAGAAGGTGGTTATCCCGCTATTACCGATCAGGAGACATTGAATAGAGTCCTTGAAAAGCGGAGTGCGAAACAAGCTCCTGTACAAAAAACAGAAGCGCAAAAGCTCCTGCGCCGGCTGAGCGGCCATACCGCCACAGAGCAGATGGAACAGCAGGTGCTGAACCTGCTCAATGGTCTGATTACATCACCAGAACGCATCACGCTTCCAGAGTCGGAACATCTGCCCCAAACCCCAGTGCAGGCGTTGAAAAGGGAACTGGATACCGTGATGGACCAACAGCCAATCGATGAGGATGCAGCTCAGAATCTCATTCTGGCCATCGCTGCAGCACAATACAGTGCCATAGATCCGAACCAGTATGAAACCATCCGGCTCCGTAAGCTATTCTCCAAGCATGAGTTTATGACCGAGCTGGACGCTGAATTGCTTCAAAGTTCCGTCTCAGCCATCCTGTGCTATAGAGATGGAACCATGGACATCCAATTAAAAAACCATCAAATAATAGGAAGAAGTGAAACAGTATGAGAGAAAGCCCGCCTAAAGTGATTACCATTCCTGCAAAGCCGGAGGCCGCAACCCAGCAGACTATTAAGCGGCAGCTTCGTGTGGCTGCATACTGCCGTGTCTCCACCGACGATGAGGAGCAGCTCACCAGCTATGAAGCCCAGCAGAACCACTACACCGACAAGATCATGACCAACTGCGACTGGACTATGGCCGGGATCTTTGCTGACGAGGGTATCACAGGCACCTCGGCCCGAAAACGACCTGAATTCCTGAAGATGATCTGGATGTGCAAGCAAAAGAAAATCGACATTGTCCTGACCAAATCCATCTCCCGCTTCGCCAGAAATACGGTGGACTGCCTGAACTACATTCGTGCCCTGCGAGAGCTTGGCATCGCAGTAATCTTCGAAAAAGAAAACATCAATACCCTGGAAGCAGACAGCGAGATCCTCATCACCATGCTGGGAGCTTTTGCCCAGGCTGAAAGTGAGAGCATCAGCGCCAATGTCCGCTGGGGCAAGCGCCAGGCCATGCGGGAAGGAAAAGCCATCATTCAGTACGACCGCCTCTATGCCTACGAAAAGGGCGAGGACGGAAATCCTAAAATCATCCCGGAGCAGGCCGAGGTGGTGCGGTCAATTTACCATCAATACCTGACCGGTGCCAGCCTTCGGATAATCAAGGAGCGGTTGGAGGCTGAACAGATCCCCAATGTGTCAGGAAAAGCTCAATGGACCATCACAACTATCCGCAGTATCTTGCGAAACGAGAAATATTGCGGAGATGTTCTGCTGCAGAAAACCTATATCAGCGACTGCATCAGCCGAAAGGTCATTCGCAATACCGGACAGCTCCCCATGTATCTGGTACAGGATCACCATGACGGGATTGTAGATCGCAAAACCTTCGATGCCGTACAGGCAGAGATAGCGCGGCGCAGTGCCGGAAAGAGCCCCTCCAAAAAGAATGCACCTACCGGCATGACATCCTACACCAGCAAGTATGCCCTCTCTGAGCGGCTGGTCTGCGGTGAATGCGGAACGCTGTACCGCAGATGCACCTGGTCCAAGGGCGGCAAAAAGCGTGTGGTATGGCGCTGTGTCAGCCGCCTGGACTATGGGACAAAATACTGCCACAACTCGCCCACGCTGGATGAGGAACCTCTCCAGCGGTCGATCCTCGCCGCTATCAATTCCGTCATGAGTCAAAAGAGCTCTCTTATCCGGCAAATCACAGCCGCCATGGAGGTGGAGCTGGCCCCGGTACCCGGTGAGAGCATAAGTCTTGCGGCAATCGAACAGCGGCTGGACGAGCTGAACAACCTGACTCGAGAGCTGGTGGCAGAAGCCGCACGAACTAAGGATGCCGAGGCATACACCGCCCAGCTGCGAGGAATTATGAATGAGGCTGCCGAATTAAAAGAAAAGCGAGCCTACATAGAGGAACAGCGGCAAAATAACACACAGGCAGTCCAGCGCATAGAGGATGCGGCAGCCGCTATGGAACAGGCATCCTGCCATATCTGTGAATGGGATGAAGCCCTCATCCGGCAGCTGGTGGATACGGTCAAAGTCCACTCTGCCGAGAAAATCACGGTATACCTCCGGGGCGGCGTTCAAGTCGACCAGGATATGATATAATGAGTGAAAGAAGGTGAAGAAATCATGATCTATGCCACAGGCGATACCCATGGCAACTTCCAACGGTTTGCTCCAGAACACTTCCCAGAGCAGGATCAAATGACCAGGGATGATTTTATGATCATCTGCGGCGACTTCGGCGGTGTATGGGAAGGCGGTAAAAAGGATGCCCGCAGCCTGGACCGGCTGGAAAAACTACCGTTTACCACGCTGTTTGTCAGCGGCAACCACGAAAACTTCGACCTGCTGGGAAAATACCCCGTAGAGGAATGGAACGGCGGGAAAATCCAACGCATTCGGCCCCATGTAATCCATCTGATGCGCGGGCAGGTCTTCGACCTGCAGGGATATTCCTTCTTCACCATGGGCGGCGCCAGGAGTCACGATATTGACGATGGTATTCTGAATCCCAATGCGCCGGATTTTGAAGAACAGTATTGGGCTCTCCGAAGAATGGGCGCCCGCTTCCGGGTCAACCATCACTCCTGGTGGAAACAGGAGCTTCCCAGTAAGTCCGAGTATGAAGAAGCTCGGCGCAGTCTGGAACGCATTCACTATGAGGTGGACTATGTGATCACCCACTGCGCCCCAAGCAGCATCGTTGACATACTGGGGAACGGTGGATATGTTCACGACCACCTGACCGACTTCTTGGAGGAAGTCAGAGAACGAGCTAAGTTCCACTATTGGCTGTTCGGACATTATCACGACAACAGGATCATCGACGACCGCTTCGTGCTGCTCTGGGAGCAGATGGTGCAGGTGGTGTAAAACAGGCCAAAGAGAAGCACAGGAAATGCTCCTGTGTTTCTCGTTGGCCTGTTTCTGAATAAGGCAGATTCTGCCGGAAAGGAGAAAGCCATGAACATCCGCAAAAACATCGATTACTCTGCCATGTTTGCCGCTATGGATACGGCAATGGCCACCGGAATGTCTCAGATGGAGCTGTACTGTCAGCTGGGCGCTTTGGTCTGTGACCGACCGGAAAAGGGCGCCGCTGTCGCAGCTGCCGAATACCTGAAAAACCGTTATCAGGATGCTTCCGGCTTCTCTCCCCGCAACCTGCGTCGGATGCGGGACTTCTACCGGATATATGGTGGAAAGCCGGAACTGCTGAAGCTGGCCATGGAGGTCAGCTGGACACACAATGTAGTCATTCTCGAAGCAGAACTGAATCTGGAAGAACGGCGCTGGTACTTGCGCGCTGCCCGGCAATTTGGGTGGTCAAAGACTGATCTCCAGAAAAAGATTGCGACAGAGGCCCATCTGGAACTCCTCCTCGACGAATCAGAGGTTCCGTGCTATACTGAATGCGAAGACAGCAAATTGGAGTGTTCAAAGCATGATCAAGATACTTTTTCTCTGCCACGGCAATATTTGCAGAAGCCCGATGGCCGAGTTCATTATGAAGGATCTGGTGAAGAAGGCCGGTCTGGAGCAGAGCATTCAGATCGAGTCGGCAGCCACCAGCACCGAGGAGATCGGCAATCCGGTGCATCCGCCGGCTCGCCGCAAACTGTCCGAGCATGGCATCGATTGCTCCGGCAAGAGAGCCCGTCAGCTGCTGAACAGCGACTACGAGAAATACGACCTTCTGATTGGTATGGATCATGCCAACCTGCGGAGTATGTACCAGATCTGCGGCGGCGATTTTGCCGACAAGATGCATCTGCTGATGGACTTTACCAACCGTCCCGGCGAGGTAGCCGATCCATGGTACACCGGGGATTTCGGTACGACCTGGCGGGATGTAGAGGAAGGTTGCCAGGGACTACTGCGCTATATCCAGTCGCAACCAGCCACGGAGGTGTTTTCTAAATGAATAACAAATTGATTGTCCATGGGACAGAAATTGCAGTCACCACCATTGATGACAAGGATTATATTTCCCTGACGGATATGCTCAAGGCGAAAGACGGTGACTTTTTCATCTCTGACTGGCTGCGAAACAGAAACACGGTCGAATTTCTCGGGATATGGGAACAGATCCACAACCCGGATTTTAATTATGGCGAATTCGCCGCAATTAGAAGTCAGGCTGGCTTGAACAGCTACAAGCTCAGTGTCAAAGAGTGGGTCGAAAAAACTCGTGCGATTGGACTGCGGGCAAAGGCTGGAAGATATGGCGGCACATACGCCTACAAGGACATCGCCTTTGAGTTTGGCATGTGGATTAGCCCTGAGTTCAAAATCTATCTGATCAAAGAGTTTGAGCGACTTAAGGCCGAGGAAATGAAACAACTTGGCTGGGACATTAAGCGAAACCTGGCCAAGATCAACTACCGCATCCATACGGACGCCATCAAGGAAAATCTGATTCCGCCGGAGCTTTCCGCAAAGCAGGTCTCCATGGTGTATGCCAGTGAAGCCGATGTTCTGAACATGGCCCTGTTCGGTATGACTGCAAAACAGTGGCGGGACAGCCATCCGGATCTGAAAGGAAATATCCGAGACTACGCCAATGTCTCGCAGTTGGTCTGCCTCTCCAATCTGGAAAACCTGAATGCGGTGTTCATCAACGAGGGGATGTCTCAGGCCGAGCGACTGGCTAAGCTCAATGCCATCGCCATAAGCCAGATGGAGATTCTGACGCAGGATCACCGAATCGAAGCTCTGGAGGCTCATAGCGGAGAACTGCCTCCTGTGGAGTAAAAAATAATATACTGGACGCTTGCGAATGGGCGAAGGCCGTGGCATCTATAGTGTTGCGATGTTCCACAACATCCCGTATGTTTCGGCATACGGGATGTTGTTTTACGTATGTGCGGAATTTTTTTCGCGGTGACCGCTTGCTTTTGCAGTGCAAGGGTGATATACTGAAAATATCAAATAAGAATAAATTCGTTGAACGGGAACAAGTAGCTGCGTCTGATTTTTTTAGAGAGATCGTGGTTGGTGAAAACGATCAGGTTGGCCGATTTGCGAAATCATCCCGGAGAAGCAAGCTGAACAAAAAAGTAGGTGCGCCGGAGTTAAGCCACGTTATCGGTGAGATGCATTGTTGGATGCAGAAGAGTGCCGGGTGTTGATCCGGAAACAAGGTGGTACCGCGGTTTTTTTAATCGTCCTTTCGTGGAAGGGGCGATTTTTTTGTTGCCTATTTCACAGAACATGTTATTTTGGCACCCTGCGCCAACACACAGGGAAAAGATTGGAAAATGCAGGAGGAAGTTATCATGCAGCTAAAGAAAGGTAAGCTTTTGTTGGTCAGCTTTATGCTGTTCTCACTCTTTTTTGGAGCAGGAAATCTGATTTTTCCGCCCTTTTTGGGGCAGAATGCCGGTGAGCAGATGCCGCTGGCACTGTTGGGCTTTCTGATCACCGCGGTTGTGCTCCCGGTGATGGGGGTCGTTGTGGTGGCGAAGTATAACGGTTTGGACCGCTTGGCCGGTAAGGTCAGCCCTAAGTTTGCCATGGTGTTTACCGTGCTGATCTATGTATCTATCGGCCCCGGACTGGGCATCCCGCGTGCAGCTTCGGTTCCGTTTGAAATGGCGATTGCGCCGTATCTGCCGGAGGGCGCATCGTTTTCGATGTTTATGCTGCTGTATTCGCTGGTGTTTTTCCTGATTGCCGGTTGGCTGGCACTGACACCGAACAAGCTGGTGGACCGCATCGGCAAAGTGCTGACCCCCAGCTTGTTGACGCTGCTGACATTACTGTTTGTCAGCTTCCTGTTCGCGGGAGAAACCAAGGTAGCGCCGCCGCAGCCTGCTTATCAGAGCGGTGCGCTTGTCACAGGCTTTTTGGAAGGCTACAATACGATGGATGCTATTGCGGCGCTGAATTTTGGTTTGGTCATTGCAACCACGCTGCGCACGTTACAGGTTAAAGAGAAAAAAGATGTGATGCGCTATACGATACGTGCCGGCGTGATCGCCGGCACGATCCTCTCGCTGATTTACGGGATGCTGTCGTTCATGGGGATGCAAAGCTCTGCGGTCTATGAATTGCAGGACAACGGCGCGTGGACACTGCGCTGCATTGTGCACCAGATTTTCGGAGAGCCGGGGGCAGTGCTGCTGGCGGTGATCTTTACGCTGGCCTGCCTGACAACCTGTGTCGGCCTGATCACTTCGATCTCTCAGTATTTTGCAACCCTGCTGCCCAAGGTATCTTACCGCAAGCTGGCGCTTGGGATCACGGCATTCTCCTTCCTCGTTTGTAATCAGGGATTGAATACGATCCTGTCCATTTCGGTTCCGGTGCTGAACGCAGTGTATCCGGTTGCGATTGTATTGATTGTGATGGGACTGGCCGGCAAGTATCTGGAGGGGAATACGTTGGTATTCCCGTTGACAGCGGCTGCGGTTGCAGTGGTCAGCGTGGTATATGCGCTGGAACAGTTGAAGGTGCCGCTTGGGGTGGTTTCTGATATGTTCCATCTGCTTCCGTTCTATTCCTATGGCATGGGGTGGGTCACGGTCGCGGTGGCGGCTGTGCTGGTCAGCCTGCTGGTTCAAAAGTGGATGCAGGCTGTTAAAAACCGCACGGAGGAGCCTTCGGTTTGATGAAAGAGTGGAATCCGGACATATGTCCGGATTCCTGTTTTGTTATGGAGCTGAAACTGGAAACGGCATACTTGTCATGTTATACTGTAGAAAAGTCAGAAGACAGTGGAAGGGAGGCATAACTGTGTTAAGAAAAACAGCAGCAGCGGGCATATTGTGCAGTGCTTTGCTGTTGACCGCGTGCGGGACAGCGGAGCAGGATGTGATGCAGCTCGGCATCCCTGCGGTAATAACCGAGAAGGATACGGAAAATCAAACAATACAGGTGCAGGATACGGAGGGACAGTCGCTGTTTGGTGAAAGCAGAAAGATCGATTGTGCCGGGGTACCGATTGTTTATTGCGATAATCGTACAGGACAAGTGCAGGGATTGGAATTTGTGGATTTACAGGTAGGTGATGAACTGCTTTTGGGGATTTACCAGCCGCACCTTGCCGAGCTTTCAGACGAGGCGTGTTCGGTTCAGGTGGAGCAAATCCAGCTTGTCACCCAGAGAGTGGAATAGGCGTGGGATAGCACCGGCTGTTCCACGAGAGATGTGTCCGGAATGTTGCATGATGCACACGGTACGGGGCCGTGATTCGTCAGAAACCGCAGATCGGCTGTGATACAATACAGTTCCGCGAGCCGTTTGGGGAGGATGTGCCGGACGGACGTGCGGATGATATCCTGATGATGGAGGTGCCCGATACGGACACAGCAATCGGAACAACGACCGGGCGCGGGAACAGCCGCGCCGACCATAAGGCAGTGCCGGTCCGCTGCCGGGTGCAGATGGCAGACGGCAGGATGGCCGTCCTGTATGCGCTGGACACCGGCGAAGCCCCTGCACGAAACAAGGATCAGCTCACATCGGTCAGCACGGAGCTGGTGCTTAACAGCGCGGCGGTGCGGATGGGGGAATATGGTACCGTGCGTGAGCTGGCAGAAAGCGAATTATATCACTGGGCGGATGCGAATGAATTTCATTTGATCCAGTATACCCGCCCGCTGCGCTTGTGCAGCACACGGTATGCTGTGCATCTGCGTTTGGAAAATGACCGGATCGGTATGGAGCAGCTGGTGATTTATACGGATCTGGGTGATGGATTGGCGCGGGTGGATCGTCTGTGGCGTGCGGTGGCAGATGTGCATACCGATCACGGTTCCACCGTATTTGATGAAACAGCAGCGGAAATGGTTTCCGGGCACACCCTGTAAGCGGTGCGTCCGGGAACGGCAAAAGGCATCCCTGCCCATGGCTGGCGCAGTCGGAACGGCTGCGGCAGCCGGGTGCAGGGATGTTTTTTTGTTCGTGATGGTTTCCGGTATCCATGTTGCAAAACAAGCGGAAAACCGGTATGATAGAAATGACCATAGATGGGTGCATGAAACCGGGATTTGGTCAAAACAGTGCGGCATGACTGCGGTAAGGCGGGTGAAGCGGAATGAAGGTCATTTGCTGCGGCGATTCCAATACCTATGGGTATGATCCGCGCTCCTATATAGGCGGGCGCTACCCTGTGGAAAGCCGGTGGGTGGATCTGCTGCGGGAGAAAACTGGCTGGCAGATCGAAAATCAGGGCGAGAACGGGAGAATGATCCCGCGTTTTCCGCTGACCGTTCCGGAAGATACCGGTTTGCTTGTGGTGATGCTGGGCACCAATGACCTGCTGCAATACGGTTCTCCGGTGCAGGCGGCAGAGCGCATGGAAAAATTTCTGGCAGGCATTGCTCTTGCGCGGCAGCGCATCCTGCTGATCGCTCCGCCGCCCCTGCAGTTGGGGGAATGGGTGCCGTCGGGCTTGCTGGTGGAGGCATCGCAGAAGCTGGCTGTACGATACCGGTCGGTTGCAGCGCGGTTGGGTGCTCGTTTTGCGGATGCGGGCGAATGGAAGGTCGCGCTATCGTATGACGGAGTGCATTTTACGGCACAGGGGCACCGGACATTTGCGCAGGGATTATATGATCAACTGGAAAAGGAGAAGCTGCTATGCTGGAAACAGGAATGAAGGCGCCGGTATTTACATTGCCGGATCAGGAAGGGAAAATGGTTTGTTTATCGGATTTTGCGGGCAAAAAGGTCGTGCTTTACTTCTATCCGAGGGACAACACACCCGGCTGTACACGTCAGGCCTGCGCTTTTGCGGGCGCATATGAGGAATTTGCCAAGCGGGATGTGGTGGTGATCGGCATCAGCAAGGATTCTGTGGCATCGCATCTGAAGTTTGCGGCCAAGCATGCGCTCCCCTTTGTTTTGTTGTCTGATCCGGAGCTGCAGGCAATTCAGGCTTACGGCGTCTGGCAGGAGAAAAAGCTGTACGGTAAGGTCAGTATGGGTGTGGTTCGTACCACTTTTGTGATCGACGAGCAGGGATGTATCGAAAAAATCATGCCGAAGGTTAAGCCGGATACCAATGCTGCTGAGATCCTCGCATACCTTGCGGGGGAAGCGTGACGAAGGAGCCTTTGGGAAAAGTGAGGTGACAAACGTGCGGATCATCATATCTCCGGCCAAAAAGATGCGGGAGGATACGGACAGCTTGGCGTGGCGGGATCTGCCGGCCTTTTTGCCGCAGACGGAAGTGCTGCTCAGCACGCTGCGTGCGTTGTCCGATGCGGAGCTGGCTGCACTTTGGAAGTGCAGTGAGTCGCTTGCCGTTTTGAATGCCGAGCGGGTGCGGACGATGGATCTGCGGGCACGGCTGACGCCGGCAATCCTTGCTTATGAAGGTATCCAGTACCAGTATATGAGCCCGGGCGTTTTTACCGACCGGGAGTTTGATTATGTGCAGGAGCACCTGCGGATCCTTTCCGGATTTTATGGGCTGCTGCGTCCATTTGATGGTGTAACGCCGTACCGGCTGGAAATGCAGGCGAAGCTGCATGTGGGCGAAAGCAAGGACCTGTACGCCTATTGGGGCGAGCGGCTGGCGGCTGCGCTGTGTGCGCAGAGCGATTGTTTGATCAATCTGGCATCCAAGGAATACAGTGTGTGCGTATCACGTTACCTGCCCCCATCCGTGCGTATGATCACCTGTGTGTTCGGTGAGGAGAAAAACGGGAAAATCGTGGAGCGGGCGACCATGTGCAAGATGGCGCGCGGGGAAATGGTGCGCTTTCTGGCGGAGCATCAGGTGACGGAACCGGAGCAGATGAAGGAGTTTGACCGCTTGGCGCACCGGTTTGACCCGGTGCGTTCGGATGACAGCACGTATGTGTTTGTGCGTCCGGGAAAAGGGGTGCATACATGATTGCATATATTTCTGTGGAAATAATGTGGCAGGATGATGCGATGCGGGCGCATGAGTAAACGATAGGACAGTAGTTGAAACAAAAGAGGGCTTATCCGCCGGATGACACCGGGGATAAGCCCTTTTGTTTAGAATAACAGGATGTATGACATCAGATTTGCGATGAGAATACCTGATAGCCGCTGCGTGCCAGTTCATCCAGCAGGCGTTTGGCATGCTCAACACCGCCGACCTCGCAGACCACCTGAATGATCGCTTCCCCGATATCCAGATCGGCCTGCACGCGGTCGTGCTGGAAGCGGATGATGTTGGCGTTCTGCTCTGCAACCAGATGGGCGAAGTGCTCAAGCGCACCGGGTGCATCCGGCATGATGGTAGAGAATTTCAAATGGCGGCAGCGGGTCACAAGCCCCTTTTCCACGATCTTATGGATAAAGGATACATCGATATTGCCGCCGGACAAAACGCAGACGACCTTTTTGCCGGTCACATCCACCTTGTTGTTCAGGACGGCTGCCAGTGATGCGGCGCCCGAGGTTTCCACGACCTGCTTGCAGCGTTCGAGCAGGAGCAGAACAGCAGAGGAAATTTCGTCATCCGACACGGTAACAACGCGGTCCACGTACTGCTGGATATAATGGAAGGTGTTCTGACCGGGCGTTTTGACTGCGATGCCGTCCGCAATGGTGCGGACGGAGTCCGCCGGGGTGAGCACGCCTGCGCGGAAGGAATTGGCGATGGCAGGCGCCCCTTCCGCCTGCACACCGATGATCTGGATGCGGGGATTGATCTGCTTGGCGCAGGCTGCAATGCCTGAAATCAGGCCGCCGCCGCCGGCCGGTACAAAAATCATATCAACAAAGGGAAGGTCACGCAGGATCTCGAGCGCGATCGTCCCCTGACCCGCCATAACATCCTCATCATCAAACGGATGGATGAATTCCGCACCGGTCTCTTCACAGATCTCGCAGGCACGGGCATAGGCTTCATCATAAATGTTGCCGGCCAGCACGACCTCTGCGCCGTAACCCTGTGTGGCAGAAACTTTGGCGATCGGTGTAGAGCGCGGCATAACAATGGTGGACTTGACACCCACGGAGCTGGCGGCAAATGCAACGCCCTGCGCGTGGTTGCCGGCAGAAGAAGCCACTACCGCGTGCAGATTGCCTTCTGCATAGCGTTTCATAATTTTGTTGTATGCTCCGCGCACCTTAAACGAGCCGGTTTTCTGCTGGTTCTCGTACTTGAGGTAAACCTCTGCGCCGGTCATGGCGGAAAACGTGCAGGAGGTGGACAGCGGGATGTTGTGGATGACGTTTTTCAGGCGGCCGGCCGCCGCTTCAAAATCCTTTAATTCTAACATGATCGATTTCCCCGGTTTCTTGTGATAGATATCAGTATCATAGCACCAAAATATCATGATTGCAAGATAAAATGCGGCAAAGGCGTGCCGCGGCGAGACGGATTTTCTGTTGCTATCCGGCAAGGGGTTTGCTATACTGTAAATAAACAGATATCAAAAAATGGAGGATCATTCCGGATGGACGAGCAGACGAGAGGCTTCCGCAGCGCTTTTTTCGGCGGATTTAAGCGTGAGGATGTGCTGCAATATATAGAACAGACAGACAGTAAATATTATTCCGAAACCGAAGAGCTGCGCCGTCAGCTGACCGAGGCACAAACGGCGATGAGTGAGCTGCGCACGCAGAATGAAACGCTGACCGAGAAAAATGCCGAACTGCTCGAGCGTCTCGGGCAGATGACGCTGGATACCGATAAGATCCGCGCGCAGCTCGACCGGATCGAGCAGGGATTCTCCCTCCAGACAACCGAGATCGAAGCACAGAACGAACGGGCAGAGGCGCTGGCGGCGGAGAATGACCGCCTGCGTGAGGAAAATGCCAAGCTGGCGGATAAGTGCGGCGAATATGATGCCTCTAAAGATAAAATTGCGGAGATGGAGCTGTCTGCTTACCGGCGGGCTAAGCAAATCGATGAAGACGCGCGGGTCGAACTGCAAAAGCTGCGCCGCCAGTCGCAGGAGATGATTGAGCAGGTCAAACGGCAGTTGGATGCCGCTAAGGAGAATTACCGCACAGTACTGACGCGCAGCCAGCAGGAATCGGCGGAGATGGCACGCAAAGCAGGCGAAGTGCTGGGGGAGATCGACCGGATCTCGGCGGCGCTGGGAAAACCAAAAAACGAATCGGCAAAAGCTGCACAGGAACCGGATAAGGCCAAGAACGGCCTGCGGGATGTGCTTAATAATCTGCGGCCGAAAGCGGAGGAATAAGCGATATGGCACATTATGATCTGACGACCGACCAATTGGCGGAAATGGCGTGCAGGCTGCGCGCGGGCGATACGGTATCGCTGACCGGTACGGTGTACACGGCGCGGGATGCTGCACATAAGCGGATTGTTGCGGCGATGGATGCAGGAGAGCAGCTTCCGTTCGAGCTGCGGGGAGCGGCAATTTACTATGCCGGTCCAACGCCGGCTAAGCCCGGTCAGGTAATTGGTTCGGTCGGGCCGACTACATCGGGGCGGATGGATCCGTTCGCTCCGCGTCTGCTGGATGCGGGTCTGTGCTGCATGATCGGTAAAGGTGTGCGCAGTGAGCCGGTGCAGCAGGCGATGGCGCGAAACGGCGCGGTGTATATGGTTGCAATCGGCGGCGCGGGTGCGGCCAAGGCGGCATCCATCAAAAAGGTCGAAGTGATCGCCTATGATGAGTTGGGCTGCGAATCGGTCAAGCGGCTGACGGTTGAAAATTTCAGTGCGATCGTATCGCAGGACTGTGTCGGCGGCAACCTGTATACGCAGGGTGTGGAACAATATAAAAGGTAAGGCGGTTCTGGGATCTGGTTCATACCACCCCCTCTTAGGGCATATGCTTTTCTGAAAGCAGCCTGAAGGGGGGATTTTTTTGCCATTAGGGTTTCGCAAGGTTGCACTGCAGGCCGTTGGCACGGTGCTGGTGCTGTGCGGGCTGATCGTTTGGCTGGATCACGGCGCGGCACAGCCGGTGTGGGAAGAACAGGAGACGGTGGAGCTGCCCATCCTGATGTATCACAGTATTTTGAAGGACAGTGCCCGGCAGGGGAAATATGTGGTTTCCCCTACGGTGCTGGCAGCGGATCTGGATGCGCTGCAGCAGCGCGGATACCGGACGGTCACCGTGTCGGATCTGCTGGCGTTTGTGCAGCAGGGTGCACCGCTGCCGGAAAAACCCGTGATGATCACCTTTGATGACGGGTATTACAACAACTATGTTTACGCCTATCCGCTGCTGCAGCAGCGGGGGATGCGGGCAGTGGTGTCAATCATCGGTGCACAGACCGATCTGTATACGCAGAACGGTACGGAAAATGCGTATTGGTCGCATTTGCGGCTGGACCGGCTGTGCGAAATGCAGGATGTGTTTGAAGTGCAGAATCATTCGTGGAACCTGCATGAATACGGGGCGCGGCGGGGGTGTCTGCGCCGCCAGGATGAATCGGAAGAGACGTATGGGGATATACTGCGCGAGGACACCGCGCAGACCCAGCGGCTTCTGTCGGAAGCCAGATTGCCGGTACCGCAGTGCTACACCTATCCCTTCGGAGCATGCTCAGCAGAGAGTGAACAGATCCTGCAGGAGATGGGATTTGCCTGTACGCTGGGCTGCGAGGAGAAAATCAATACGGTAACACGCGATCCCGCCTGTCTGTATCAGATGGGACGGTTTAACCGCGCGGCAGGAGAGGGCACGGAAATATTTTTGAATCGGGTGTTGGAGGGATAGCGGAATGGATACGATGCGGTTTTCCGAGCTGCACTGCCGTGAGGTCATCAACCTGTGCGACGGGGCGCGGATGGGCGAGGTGTGCGATCTGGTGTTTGACCCTGTCTGCGGGCAGATCACTGCGCTGGTCGTACCCGGGCAGGGAGGCGTGTTCGGGTTGTTTTCGCGTGAGGATCGGGTGATCCCGTGGAACTGCATTGAAACGCTGGGGGAAGATTATATTCTGGTAAAAATTCGTCCCTGAACGGAAAAAAAGGTAGCCAAGCCGCGGAAAATATGATACACTGTTTTAAAGTCTAATATCGGACTAATAAGAGCGCGGAAGGCGGGGATGATTGGTGGAGAAAAAGAACAGAATGGGCTATTTTTTAACGGTGTTCGGCGGAACTTGCTGGGCGGTCTCGGGAGCGTGCGGACAGTTCCTGTTTGAAAACCGGGGATTGGATGCCAACTGGCTGGTCACGATGCGTCTGCTGCTGGCCGGGCTGCTGCTTTCGGGGTATTCCGTGGTGCGCTGGCGCGGCAAAGCGCTGGAGGTATTCCGCTCGTGGCGCAGCGTGGGCGCGCTGCTGGTGCTCGGCATGATGGGACTGGGGCTGTGTCAATATGCGTATTTCCGCTCGATTGAGCTGTCCAACGCGGCAACAGCGACCACGCTGCAATATACTGGCTTAGTGCTTGTGATGCTCTGGGTTGCAGTGACCGACCGGCGGCTGCCGCGGCGCAGCGAAGTGATCGCGGTGGCCTGCGCCATGGCCGGCGCGTATCTGCTTGCGACACATGGTGATCCTTCGCAGTTGGTGCTGTCCACCACGGCGCTGTTTTGGTGCCTGGTCGGCGCGGCGGCGTTTGCCATATACAGCGTGCAGCCGCGCGGCATTATTTTGCGTTACGGCACGCTGCCTGTCACCGGATTTGGCATGCTGATCGCCGGTCTGGTGCTGTGCGTGCTGTTCAAGCCGTGGCATCTGGTCGGTGAATGGGACGGGGTGACGGTGGCCGGTTTGATTTTTATCGTCATTTTCGGTACGCTGCTGTCCTTCTGCTGTTATTTGGAGGGTGTGCGGCGCATCGGCGCTTCCAAGGGCAGCATACTGGCGGCGGTGGAACCGGTCGCTTCGGCGCTGCTCAGCGTATTCTGGCTGGGTGTGCCGCTCGGCACGATGGACTTTGCCGGTATCGCGCTGATCGTAGCGGCAATGGTGCTGTTGGCCGGGGACGGAAGTGCCAAACCCGATCAAAGTGAAAAATCGTTGAAAAACCGGTAAATAAGTGAAATAATCGTTGACATGGAACAAATTTAGGAATATAATATTAAAGCACGAATTCGCACATCCCGTGATGAAAGCGGCCGGTGACAGGCTGTAAGGCGTGTTGCCGCTGTCAGATGATCAGGGATGGAGGAAACAACCAAGGAGGAAATGTAAAATGGCAGTAATCTCTATGAAGCAGCTGTTGGAGGCCGGCGTACACTTCGGCCACCAGACCCGCCGCTGGAACCCGAAGATGGCAACCTACATCTTCACTGAGCGCAATGGTATCTATATCATTGACCTGCAGAAGACCGTAAAGAAGCTCGAGGAGGCTTACTTCTTCGTACGCGATATGGCCGCTGCCGGTGAGTCCATCCTGTTCGTCGGCACCAAGAAGCAGGCGCAGGACGCGATCAAGGAAGAGGCAGAGCGCTGCGGTCAGTTCTTCGTGAACGCACGTTGGCTGGGCGGCATGCTGACCAACTTCAAGACCATGCGCACCCGTATTGCCCGTCTGAACCAGCTGCAGAAGATGCAGGCGGACGGCACGTTCGATCTGCTTCCGAAGAAGGAAGTTATCAAGCTTCAGCTCGAGATCGCCAAGCTCGAGAAGTACCTCGGCGGCGTAAAGGAAATGAAGAAGCTGCCGGGCGCACTGTTCGTGGTCGATTCCCGCAAGGAGAAGAACGCGATCGCAGAAGCTCGCAAGCTGGGTATCCCGATCGTTGCAATCGTTGACACCAACTGCGATCCGGACGAGATCGACTACGTGATCCCGGGTAACGATGACGCGATCCGCGCGATCAAGCTGATCTCCCAGACCATGGCAAATGCCGTTCTGGAAGGCAAGCAGGGCGAGCAGCTTGAGGTCGAGGCAAAGGCTGAGGAGACCGAGGCGAAGGCTGAGTAATTTCCCAACTGCATAGCTGTTCATAAATGAGTTGTTCGTAGGGCGCGACAACCCCGGCGCGCCGAGGTCGTCACGCCCTACCTTTTGTTTGAAATTTGATATTTGGAGGAATATAAAATGGCTTTTACCGCTGCTGACGTAAAGAAGCTCCGCGAAATGACCAATGTTGGCATGATGGACTGCAAGAAGGCGCTGACCGAGTCCGACGGCGATTTTGACAAGGCTGTTGAGCTGCTTCGTGAGAAGGGCCTTGCAAAGGCTGCGAAGAAGGCAGACCGCATCGCGGCTGAGGGCGTTGTCTGCGCAACGGTTTGCGATGACTGCGGCGTAGGTGCGATCATTGAAGTCAACTCGGAGACCGACTTTGTTGCAAAGAATGCTGATTTCCAGCAGTTCGTTTCCGATCTGGCAGGTGTTGTAATGAAAGAAGCACCGGCAGACGTGGAAGCGCTTAAGACCTGCAAGATGGGTGACTTGACCGTTCAGGAAGCACTGCAGGAGAAGGTTCTTACCATCGGCGAGAATATCCAGATCCGTCGTTTCGAGCGTTTTGATGATTCCACTGTCAATGTGGCCTACAACCACATGGGCGGCGTGATCGGTGTGCTGGTTGGTCTGGAAGTTTCCGACAGCCTGAAGGGCAATGCGGCCGTTCTGGAGTTGGGCAAGGATATCGGTATGCAGGCTGCTGCTATGAATCCGTCCTTCCTTGACAAGTCGGATGTAGACGAAGCGACGCTGGCCAAGGAGAAGGAGATCCTTCTGGTGCAGGCGCTGGAAGAGAACAAGACTGCTGCGAAGCCGAAGCCGGAGCAGATCATCCACAAGATGGTAGAGGGCCGTATCGGCAAGTACTACGAGGAAAACTGCCTCTTGCAGCAGGCTTTCGTTAAGGAAAACAAGGTTTCTGTGGAGCAGCACATTGCGGCTGTTGCGAAGGAACTGGGCGGCGAGATCAAGCTGACCAAGTGCGTACGCTTTGAAAAGGGCGAAGGCATTGAGAAGAAGCAGGACGATTTTGCGGCTGAAGTTGCGTCGATGACCAAGTAAGCATCGCAACTGTAATTCCTAACTGAAAAACGCACCAATTCACCCATATAAAATGAGCAGAAAAGGCTCGGAGAGTAACGTGATGTTACCCTCCGGGTCTTTTTTTGTCCTTGTGGGAAGGACAGATAAGATGGGTGAAAGCAAAATTGCTATGAGGTAAATCATATGACACCAAAAGAACGTATCACATCGCTTATCGTATCTATGGGCTACACGGTTTCTGCCTGTTCACAAAAAACAGACTTGATAACCATACTGTTTTATCGCTCAGATCACATCTATCAACTGGAATGCTTCACTGGAGACTGGGATCGTATTTGGTTATGGGGAGCAGCACACGATGATGACTGGGATCATTCTGAAGCCGGAAGATCGGTAGGCATCCTTTTGCCGCTTAAAATGCACTCATTGGATCGTGCATCTGATGCTGATTTGCAAAGACATCTTTCTGAGGCGATATCAAAATGTGATGCTGCCCAAATTGAGCATAATTTGATTCGTGCGAACACGAGTACAGTGTTAAACATACTGCGACGCAAAGAACAGACGTTCCTTTGATGAGGAGTTTAATTATGATGCAAAAACCAATTATATATTACGACAATATGATGTCTCCGACCTATATTCGGTTAGTATCTGACCGGTTAAATCTGGATCACATTGTTTATACAGAGGCTAATGAACAACCGATAAGGTATTCCGATATATGCAGGCTGGCAGAGGCAAAGATTTTTGATAAGATATTGGTCTGCGCTTGCAAAGCCAGTCGTTCTTGTAATTCCCTGTATCTCCGGCATCCCAGAGGGAGCGTGCCGATTGGCGAGGAAATCTGTTATCTGAACGATGATTGGATCAATGTGTTCGATGTTGTTTTAGTTGATTCGAAAAACGATACGAAAGCGAAAATTGGAGAGATGGCAGGCTCTGAATAACAGCAGATACCCTGAGAGAATCATTAGACTTCTGCGGCTCCGCATGATGCTGAATGGGAACGACACGCATCTCGATGATTACTTCCAGTCCTTGAGTCCGTCTCACGTCTTTTTATGGGTCTTGGAACAGCATGGTTTGATTATTGGTTGGGACCACCAGATCAAGGACTGGATCAAGGACATCTACGGTATTGATCTTGATGAGATTGCAGAACAGTCCCAGACGAAGATTGTGACCTCAAAAGCATTTTAGTCACATTCCGGTCGCATTTCCGATATTATTCTTCCGAAATGCCTCGCTGGACTTCTATCAAAAGTGATGGAAACTCTATTGAAATGGGGGATGAACTTCATCAGAATGAGGGAAATCCATATTGAAAACGGTGAGAACTCTATCAAAATGGGGGAAAGCTGCATTGAAATGTGGCAGACCTGCAATGGAATGTGGGAAAAGCGCAGGCAAATGAGGAAATGTGAGGTTCATAGCTATGACAGCAGAAGAACTGCTGAGAAAATATCAGAAAGTGTATAGAGAGATTGTCTTCCCGGATGACGATATCAATGTGCTGCGAGAAATTTGGCGCAATCCGGCTGGATGGATGTACTCCTTCGACGGTATTCAGTGGGAGACTGCTCCCATGGATATCGCCAAGATCGACTACACCCATGCTTTGTTCCGGAAAGCCACATTTCAGAAAAGGGAATGGAGGGATTTTAAGTGAACCTGTATGGCATGACAAAGAAGAAAATCATCCATGTGATCGCAGATAACAGCCGAAATGGATGCAACGGATACTGGTACGCTGCCTGCGGCAAGTGGATCATGCCTGCCGATGTTACAGAGGCTATGCCGGAAAATGGACGGATGTGTCTGCAATGCCAGAAAAAGTGTCTCAACTGATGTTCCTCATTTGACGCCGCTCCTGAAAAAATTGAGAGTAGGGAAGTGGAAAGTTGAGAGTAGCTTTTCAAACTCTGCAATAATGTTATGCTTTTCGTAATATTCCGGTTGATCCATGATATTTTATCTGCATTTTGAGCACTGTCCATGGAAGAGCCGGTTGAGAGTACCTTGAGAGTTCATTTCAGTGCCATGCCAAGTGTGAAGAAGGCGGTTGAGCCGATGAACAGGACTTCGATACCGCAGCCCTGCACGCCGGAGTGAGTGCGTCAATGGGCTGCCAGCTAAAATGATGGAGACGCTATCAAAGGTGATGGAAACTCTATTGAAATGGATGGAAACAACATTGGAAATGGTGGAGGCTCTATCAGAATTGGACGGAACTCTATTGAGATGGGAGGAATTTGTATCAAAAGTAGGGGGAATTTTATTGGAATTGATAAATGCTCTATCAAAACCGTTGAAAACTCTATCAGAATGGGGCTGCGTTGCTATGGAATAGCCCGGTAGGGCGTGCTGGGTGTCCGCGTGGGGCGGACAATTTCGGAAACGGATGTGATGCCGTTTTATGTGGGGGAATTGGTGCGTTTTTTGTGGAGGAATAACAATCGCAACCGTTTGCAAGAAAATAGACCCGTCTGTCAAGGCGGTATCCATCGAGCTAAGGCATTATGCCTTAGCTCGATTTGTTGATTAAGCCTATGCACGCGGCGCGTGTGTATAAGCGCCGCTATTCAAAAAACAGTCCATATGTATTCCAAGGGTTGCAGCGTTGTGCGCAGCAGGCATGGAAATACATGTGGACTGTTTTGTTTTTCTTTAGTTGATTGCAAGCTGAATGACGAGCGAACAGTAGATGCTAACTGGTTGACCGGCTGACCATCATCAAAATGACTGCGCTTTTGAAAATAGAAAAGATGCATAGGGAGCAGAGTGCTTTGCATACTGCTGCACAGGCAGAGGGTTTGGTCTGCGGCTGATTTGGGGTAAAAGAAAAGCACTCCATGGGGGCGGGGTGCTCTTCTAAGGGGGTTAAGCCGCAATTCAGCAATGAGAAGAATTGGGGCTATAATTATTATAACATTTTACGGTTCTGATAACAATTATTATAACGCTAAAAAATCGTAAAGAAAACAGCATAATTGTGGGAGGATTGCCTGCAAGTCTACGTCGCTTAAGGGTGTAAAACAGCTTGGGATGCAAGCAGATATTTGGCAGGCGCACAGATGGAATTTATTTGCCTGTGTGTTGCTGCATGGATCGATAGCCGATCAAAACAGTCCAGACATAGGCAAGTGTTTTGGGGATCATCAGCATACCGACCACTGGGATCGTATCAGCCCAGAGGACGACCGGGATATAAAAACCAAAGCTTAAAACAATCGTCAGCCACATGGGACGGAACGGATCATCGACGGATTTGCGTGTGCTTCGGTAGAACAGCAGGATGATCAGCAGTCCCAAAAGAGCAAAGGGGATATTGCGGTAGATACCCCAGCGAAGCGGCGCAGATGCACTGAGCCAAGCGTTTTGTGGGCAAAGGCACAGCAGAATGCGTACAGCCGCCAATAGATATACTGCGGCTGTTACTGCATGACGGTTGCTGACTTGATAACGGGTGCGCCACACATGGTAGAGGATCACATAAAAAATCGTCATGGTGATGGATGTGACCAGTTTACCTGCACCCAATACGGCTGTATAGTCAGCCAGTCCTGTGGTGCAAAGCGCTACCGCACGCGGAACCAAATGAAAGGCATCGCCTGCACCGAGGATGATTGCCATAATGCCGAACAGGCGGTACTGCCGGTTTCCGTTGGATCGGATGACCATCGTGATACCAATGGTGATAACAGAGATCAGATATACGATGTCAAATAACGTTTCAAAAATTGCCTGCATGATAATCACTCACTTTCCTGTGGTTCGTTAATATAGTGGATGCCGAAAAGAATGCCGGCCAGCAAAAGGGCGGCGCCTAAGCCGGTGTAGAATACTGCAATAAATCGTTCCGGTGCAAGGCCGGAAGCACGCAGATAGATGCCGCCGGTTATCATCACCGCCATGATGAGGAAGGAACGGACATCAAAGAATTTAAGAAAAAACTGACGGGTTTCCATATAGCTGCGGATACGGGTCGTGTGCTTACGAACCAACCGGCCGAAGATGAAAAACTGAAATACTGCGAATACTAGTACGGATAAGAGTACATTCGGTACGCTGCAATATGCTGGATAGGCTTGTATGCCGATGCGAAGGATGTTGAAACCGGCAATGCTCCAAACCAGACAGGCAAGCAGCAAAAGGGTTCGCTTGGATACTTTCAATAGGAATACTCCTTTCTGAACATAGTTCATTATTGTGGGAAGAAAAACGGATTGGGCCGTAGGCGTATGCCGTGGTAAGGCCCATCCGTTTGCAGTCTTTATGGATAGAGGATGCGCTGCACCATGCTGATTACACAGGACGGATCATAGTCGCGTTGGATCATGGCGGCGACCATCAGGGAAAAAATGATTTTAACAAATTTCTGCGGTGTGAAATGCTCGTCAAACACGTGCCGATCCACTTGAGGATCGTTCAGCAGGGCAGTGCAAAAGCCGTCCTGAATATGATGCCAGGATTGTTTCATGCGCTGCTGTCCGGCGGCTTTATCGGCATCCATAAAGCTCATGGAATGCATTGAAAAGAAGCCGGGATACGTTTGATCCCCGCGGTGCATACAGGAAAATGCCCATTCGATACAGTCGGTAAAGCTGTGAAACGCGGTTTGTTCCTCCGGCAGATGAAAAATGTCACACCAGATGCTTTCTACGGTTGCGGCAACCAATTCGGATTTGTTGCCAAAGTAATTATAAAGGGTGCCTACGGATACTCCACAGGCCTGTGCGACTTTGCGGATATGAATGGCAGACCAGCCTTCCTGTTGGATCAGCTGGCGGCTGGTTTGCAGAATGGCATCCTTGGAGGTAACGATGTTGTTCATGGCGGCCCTCTTCCCATATAACTGAACTTTGTTCATTATAGCATGTTGATCCGAAGTGTCAATAGTATTTATGCGGAGCGATGGGGCAGAGGATGTGCGTGCTCCTTGCACTATCATTCTGCCGGTGGCTATGTTATAATGGCTATAACAATTTGCACCAGTTTGTGAGGGGGATGGCATATGGCGAGAATATCAACAAAAGAAAATAAAAATCCATATCAGGTGACGCGGGAAGCGCTCAAATTATCCCGCGAAGCCGCAGCGGCTGTGCTGGAATCCATTCCATCGGAGCGGATCGAGAAAATCGAAAATGAGCGTTCGCTCCCACATCCGGAGGAGATTCTGGTTATGGCAAATAAATATAAACATCCGGAGTTGTGCAATTATTACTGCGCTAACCAGTGTCCGATTGGGCAGCAGTATGTGCCTGAAGTGAAAATTAAGGCGTTGTCACAAATCGTTCTGGAGATGTTGGCATCATTAAATGCCATGAATAAGCAAAAGGAGCGACTGATCGAGATTACGGCAGACGGACAGATATCCGGGGATGAGATCGAGGATTTTATTTTTATTCAGCAGGAATTGGAACGCATTTCGATTACCGTGGAGACATTACAGTTATGGTCGGAGCAGATGCTGGCCAATGGTGTGATCGATGCGGAGCAGTATCAGGCTTATAAGCAAAAGCAGTTGGGGGAATGAAGCACAGAGGGTTATTTTGCTGCAATGGTGAAAATAGGGTGTCTTATTGTGCAGACATCGTGCTGTATTTTGCAAGATATTTTCGCTACAATAAAAACAGGGCAGGAGATTGCGCGGCGACAACGGAAGGTGTACAGTCCGTTGCCGGATATGCATATGATAAGAAAGGATAGGGGGATAGGATGAACGGTTATGATGAAATGCTGCGGCAGCTGCAGGAGCGGGTGGCGCGAAAAAAACAGTTGGATGCGATGATTTCCGAATTGTACGGGCAGCGCAGTATGCTTTCTCAGCGGGTGCAGGAGCTGGACACGGTTTGCAGCAAGGAAAACCTGGATGTGGAGCGGTTGGAAGGACGCAGTCTGGCGGCTTTTTTCTATCATGTTATCGGAAAAAAGGATGAGAAGTTGGATGAAGAACGCAGGGAAGCGTATGCGGCCCGCGTGAAATATGATGCGGCTGTGCGGGAGCTGCGCGGAGTGGAAACCGATCTGCAGCGCTGTGAAACTGAGCGGAGCCGCTTGGCGGGGTGTGAGCAGCAGTATCAATCGGTGATGCAGGATAAGGCACAGGCGGTGAAGGACAGCGGCGGCGCGGCAGCAGAGGCGCTTTTGCATCTGGAGGAACGTGTGGCGTTTTTGACCAGTCAGGAGCGGGAATTGCAGGAAGCGATCGCTGCGGGAAACAGCGCATTGAAAACTGCTAAACAGATATTGTCCAGTTTGGACAGCGCAGGAGGCTGGAGCACTTGGGATATGCTTGGTGGCGGTGTGATTGCGGATTTGGCAAAACACAGCCATTTGGATGAAGCACAGGGAAACATAGAGTTTTTACAGTCCCAACTGCGCAGATTCAAAACTGAACTGGCGGATGTGACGATCCACATGGACGCCCAGGTCAGTGTAGAGGGATTTCTGCGATTTGCAGATTACTTTTTTGATGGCATTTTTGCCGACTGGGCGGTAATGAATCGCATCAACCAGTCACAGGAGCAGGTGCAGGCAACCTGTTATCAAATCCAGACCGTTCTGCAGCAGCTGGATCAGATGATTCAAACGGTGACCGAGGAACGCACAGCGCTTACAGCAGAACATGAGAGATTGATTCGGCAGGCGGATATTGATCCGGTATAGGGGAAAGCACAGTGGCCGTACATATGATATGGAACAGAAGGAGGAGTAAGAATGTACACGATTAAGAATTTTACGGATAATGATGATATCAAGGTGTTGGACAGCTTGGGTGCTTTTACGGTAGTCGAGTATCAGCGGGATCTGAGCGTATCTCCTGATGATGCGCAGCTGGCGTATTTCTGCAATGAGATGAACGTGCGTAAACGCCAAGTGATTTGTGATGTATCCAAAGCAAGTATTACCACGCAGGCTGGCGCCATGCAGTGGATGGTGGGCGATGTCAATACGACGACCGGTGTGAAGGGCGTAGGGGATCTGTTTGGAAAAGCGCTGCGGGGCAGCGTGACCGGTGAATCGGCCATTAAGCCGGAGTACACTGGTCGCGGCATGCTGGTATTGGAGCCTACTTATCGTCATATTTTGCTGCTGGATGTTGCGGCATGGGATGGGTCGATCGTGCTGGATGACGGCCTGTTTCTGGCGTGTGAGTCTACGTTGCGGCACAAGGCGGTGGCGCGCTCCAATCTGTCCTCGGCTGCGTTGGGAAACGAGGGTCTGTTTAATCTGGGTATTCAGGGAAGCGGTGTGCTGTGTTTGGAATCGGCTTGTCCGAAGGAAGAACTGGTGGAGGTCACGCTGCAAGACGATGTGCTTAAAATTGATGGGAATATGGCGATTGCGTGGAGCGGTTCGCTGCGCTTTACGGTGGAGCGATCGGGCAAAAGCCTGATTGGATCAGCAGCTTCCGGCGAGGGACTGGTAAATGTTTATCGTGGTACGGGCAAGGTGCTGCTGGCACCGGTGCTGCAGGGGGCAGTTTAACCGGTGTCAGGGCGAAATGTATCGTGACAACTGGGGGCAGAGGAGCCGTTTGCTTGAAACGGTTCCAAACATAAAAGACAGGAGATGAGAATATGTTTACCTTGCTGGCTGTGTTGGTATTCCTTTGGCTGGCTGTGAAGGTGGTGGGACTGGCGCTGAAACTGACATGGGGAACAGCTAAAATTCTGGCATCGATTTTGTTTGCGGTCGCACTTCCGCTTTTGATCGGAGGAGTGCTGTTCGCGGGCGGAATACTGCTTGTGGTACCGGTTATATTGATTGGTGCGGCACTGGGAATTTTAAAATGGTGTGTATCGTGATATAATCAAAAACCGCAGTGCATTCGACCGGAATGGACTGCGGTTTTGCTGCAAAGGAGCGGGAATATATAATGCAGAACAGACAAATTCAGACCGGTGCATTTTACCGGCATTTCAAGGACAAGCTGTATCAGGTGTTACATCTGGCGGTGCACAGCGAAACCGGGGAAACGCTGGTGATCTATCAGGCTATGTACGGCAGCTTTGCGGTGTATGCCCGGCCGCTGGAGATGTTTCTTTCCGAGGTAGACCATGAAAAGTATCCTGAAGTGCGACAGCAATACCGGTTTGAACAGGTGGTTTGGGATGGCAGCAGATTTACATCGGTGGTTGAGTGAAAAACGGAGTAAAAATCAGAATCCCATCAAATGGAAAGTCCGCACCGGCCGGATACAGGCTGGTGCGGACTTTGCTGTGTGATCTTATTTGGAGCGCTTGAGCACTTCCAGCAGGAAGTTCCATACACGCTGTACAGATGAGATTACCATATGCTCACGCGGGGTATGGATGTCCAGCAGATCAGGGCCGATCGAAACACAGTCCAACCCGGGGATCTTACCGGCAAACATACCACATTCCAGTCCGGCATGGATCGCTTCGATTTTCGGCGGCTTGCCGTACTGCTCTTCATATACCTGTACCATCAGGTCGCGCAGCGGGGAGTGCTCCTGATACTGCCAGCCGGTGTATTCACCGGCGAATTCCACATGACCCCCAAGCTGTTCCATCAGGCAGGAAAGGCGGTCCTTGAGCATGTCCTTCTGGGAGTCGAACGAGCTGCGCAGGCAGAAGGAGGCACGGAACTGATCTTCCTCCGTAGCAACGATGCCGAGATTGAGCGAGGTTTGTACCAGCCCCGGGATTTCAGCGCTCATCGCTTGAATACCGCCCGGCAGGCAGGCCAGCATGCAAAGCACCTTGCGTGTCGTCTCCGCATCCAAGGGAGCGGTTTGCTGCGAGGATGCCGCTGCTGCTGTGACCGAAAGCGCGGGATCGGTGCTGCGGTACTCATTCTGCAGGGTGGTGTTCATTTCCGCAACAGCGGAAAGCGCGGACTGTGCATCCGCTGCAAGAATCGTCGCATGCGCTTCAACAGGGATCGCATTATCTTTCAGTCCGCCGTTGACGCACTGGATCCGTATGTCGGTGTACGCTGCAATATGGCGCAGTACACGGCCCATCAAAACATTGGCGTTGGCGCGGCCGCGATGGATTTCCGTACCGGAGTGGCCGCCGATCAGGCCGCTGACAGTGACTTCAACCGGTTCTCCGTTATACGGCATGCGGGCAATCGGCAGCAGGCAGGCACTGGTATTGCCGCCGGCACAGCTGACGGTGAAAATACCTTCCACCTCGGAATCGATATTGATCATCGTGCGCCCCTGCAGCGGGCTGACATCGATTACCGCTGCACCCAGCAGTCCGATCTCTTCATCCGTAGTGAAAACGGCTTCGATGCGGGGGTGGGGAAGATCCTCCGCTTCCAGTATGGCCAGTGCCATGGCAACTGCGATGCCGTCATCGCTGCCCAAGGTAGTGCCCTTGGCATAAACAGTGTCACCATCCACAACCAGATCCAACCCTTCGCGGGTCATATCCTTGCTGCAGTCGGCGGTCTTTTCACAAACCATATCCAAATGGCCTTGCAGGATGATCGGAGCGGCCTGCTCATAGCCGGGCGAAGCCGGTTTGATGATGATAACGTTATTGGCATCGTCCTGATGGTATTCCAGTCCGCGGCGGCGGGCAAAGTCAACGCACCAGTCGCTGATGGCCTTGGTATTGCGTGAACCGTGCGGAATTGCGCACATCTCTTCAAAAAAGGAAAATACGCGCTTCGGTTCTAAGGCTTGCAAAACTTTCATATTGGGTCATACTCCTTGCTGCAATCAAATGAATAACTGTGGAAAAGTTAGGGTTTTAAGCGATAACGCTTGGCATCAGCCGCTTCGATAAGCTGCTGCTCCTGCATAAAGGTAATAAGCTGCCGGCTGAATGCGGCGGGATCCTGTATCGATGCACGGTTGCGCGACCAGAACATGCTGGCCTTGATATCGCGGATCTGACGGGCGACCTCCGGCAGGTCGATGGTTTCGTGTGTTTTCAGGTATTTGCGGATGCGTGCAGCGCCTTTGCCGAGCAGGATTCGCTGCAGATCCTCCGGCTGTGTAACGCTTTTTTTCAGCCCCCAGACATAGAGCAGCGCCGTGACCAGAGCAAATAATATGATTCCCAGAATGATCGTGCCGGTATTCATGCCTTCACCTTATCTTTCCCTGCAAACAGCACAAAGCGGTTGTTGTGAAGGATCTGCATATACTTTACCAACCGGTCATACAGCGGTTCCGCAGCTTCGCCAAACTGTGATTTCATCTGCTGTGCCAACGCGCCCACACTTTGCACGCCGTCGATCTTTTTCCAGAGGAAGCTGCCGTATTCATCCAGCTTGATGTGGCTGACGCGCGGCGTATGGAACACCTTCTGCGCCAGTTTATCATAAAATCCCCGATGGACCATATGAATGGTAACAATGCCGTCCTCGCCCTCGTCCCACGTATTCTGCGGGTTGATGAGCGGAACAAAGTCCAGATAGTTTTCTTTCTGCTTCTTTGCCATAGTAAACTCCTATACTTGCTTAAACCGGGCTGTATAACAAAGTATACAGCCCGGTCGTCGGTTTCGCAATCGTTTTTTAATTTTTCTTTTTGCTGTCCTTGGTTGCAAAGAGATAAATGGTGAGCAGGATCAGGGCAAAGAAGATCAAACCGCCGATTTTGCCGAGATTGAAGCGGGTGCTGAGGTTGATCACATCGCTGACATACATTTCAGCGCCGGCCGGGATGATCGCCAGAACCGCCAGCAGAATACCGACGATACCCTCACCGGCAATCAGACCGGAGGAGTACAGAACACCGGACTGTACCACAGTGTTCTTCTCCTTGTCCGAGCCGTACTTGCGCTTTTCCAGATACCAGCGTACAGCGCCGCCGAGCATCATCGGAACGGACAGGTAAATAGGCAGATACAGGCCGATGGCAAACGGCAGAACCGGAATGCCGAGCACTTCGACAACAATGGCAATGAATACGCCGGTCAGCACGAGGTTCCACGGCAGGTTGCCGCCCATAACGCCCTCTACGATCATCTTCATCAGCATAGCCTGCGGTGCCGGCAGGTCGTTGGAGCCGTAGCCGCCCCAAGCCATGCTCAGCAGGTACAGGATACCGCCGATGGCAATGGCCGAAACCGCAACGCCGATCAGTTCACCGATCTGCTGCTTGCGCGGGGTCGCGCCAACGAGGAAGCCGGTCTTCAGGTCCTGAGAGGTGTCACCGGCAATCGCAGCGATGATGCAGATGATGCCGCCGATTACGATTGCAGCGGTCATGCCTTCCGCACCCTCGGTGCCGGTGCCCTTGAGCAGCAGCGTTGCAATCAGCAGGGTAGCGATCGCCATGCCGGATACCGGGTTGTTGGACGAACCGATCAGGCCGACCATACGGGAGGATACTGTGGCAAAGAAGAAACCGAATACAATAACGATCAGCGCAGTGAACAGATTGAGCGGGATAGCCGGGATCAGCCACAGGGCAACCGCCAGCGCCAGAATGCCGATCAGCACAATGTTCATCGGGATATCCTGCTCGGTGCGCAGGCTGCTGGTCGTGCGTCCCTTGCCGTAGTCGCCCAGCGCATCCTTAAAGGTGCGGACGATCAGCGGCAGGGATTTGATCAGGCTCATCACACCGCCGGCAGCAACTGCGCCCGCGCCGATATAGCGCAGGAAGCTGCCCCACAGGCTGGATACGCCGCCTTCTGCAATCAGCTCGTTGATGGTTGCGGTGGCGGGGAAAAGCACGAGATCGCCGCCGAACAGCGCCATCAAAGGCATAATAACAAACCAGCCGAGCACGCCGCCTGCGAACAGATACGAGGATACGCGCGGACCGCAGATGTAACCGACACCTGCCAGCGCGGGCAATACATCAATGCCGATACCCGAACCCTTGTAGGCAGGAATATCATAGGTCACTTCACTCGGGAAAATCTTGAAACCGTCTGCGATAAACTTGTAAAGGGCTGCAATGCCGAGACCGGAGAATACGGTCGAGGCTTTTGCACCGCCTTCTTCACCGGCAATAAGCACTTCTGCACAGGCCTGTCCTTCCGGATAGGCGAGCACGCCATGCTCCTTGACGATCAGCGCCGAACGCAGCGGGATCATCATCAGTACGCCCAGCACGCCGCCGCACAGCGCGATCAGGCCGATCTCAATCAGCGACGGAACATCACACAGGCCGTCCTTCGCCCACATGAACAGGGCAGGCAGGGTGAAGATTGCACCGGCCGCTACGGATTCGCCCGCAGAACCGATGGTCTGCACCATGTTGTTCTCCAAAATGGATTCACGCTTCATGATCGCGCGAATGATACCCATTGAGATAACGGCTGCCGGGATGGAGGCAGATACCGTCATACCAACGCGTAAACCCAGATACGCGTTTGCTCCGCCGAAAATGACTGCCAGAAGTGCGCCCAGCAGCACGGATACCACCGTGAACTCAGGCATGACTTTGTCGGCCGGAACATAAGGTTGGAATTTTTTCTCTTCCACAATATTCGTTCCTTTCACTCTTTTTACCATGCAGTTCGGCAGGAGGGAGAATTCCGTGAACGATCCATGCACAGTACTCTTTATTTTACCGAAAATAGACGGTTGCGTCAAGTATAAATCCCCCTGTTTTTGAGTATATAGCACAAAATACACAAAAATCGTGCATCAACTGCCATAAATACGACCTTTGATACTGTATCATAGTGCAGTGTTTGCGGGAAAACAGGAAAAAACTTCAATACATGGACAGTAAAAGGAAGACCGCCCACAGAGAAACTGTGGACGGTCTGTCAGTGGGATAGGATAAAAAATGAGCGTATCAAATAGGTATCAGCCGATGCCGCCGAGCACGGCGCCTGCGATCAGTGCAAAGATGCACAGCGGTACATACACCCACTTGCCAAACGGATGGAACCAGCCGCCGATCTGCTTTTTGCTGCCCTCGTTGACGGCATCCAATGCAGTCTTTTTCTTGAGCACCCAGAAGAACATAATACCGGCCAGCGCTGCGCCAAACGGGCAGATGTAAATGGATACCATATCCATCCACTGAGAGGTCCAAGGCTGAATCATCAAAGCGATTGCAAGGCCAACTGCATGAATGATGATAACAGAGGGCAGACGGCCCAGCTTGAATTTCTCCTGCAGGAAGGCGACGGGGGTCTCATACAGGTTGATGATCGAAGTCGTACCGGCAAACAGTACGGCGATGAAGAAGAAAGCGCCGATGATCCAGCCGAAGCCGCCCATACCGTTGAACACGCCGGGAAGTGCAACAAACATCAGGCCGGGGCCGCCGGACTCCACCAGACTGCCGGTGGTGGCCATGGCAGGGATAATAACGAACATGGCCACCAGAGCGGCGAGTGTATCAAAAATTGCTACGTTGCGGGCAGAGGAGGAAATTTCTACATCCTTACCCAGATACGAGCCGTAAATGACCGAACCATTACCGGCAACAGACAGAGAGAAGAATGCCTGACCGAAAGCAAATACCCAAACCTCGGGATTGAGCAGCCCCTTCGGATCCAGCGAGAAGATGAATTTATAGCCATCGCTTGCGCCCGGCAGGAACGCAATGTAAACCGCCATTACGAGGAACAGACCGAACAGCAGCGGGATCATGATTTTGCAGGCCTTTTCGATACCGCCCGCAACACCCAGCGCCATAATGACAACCGATACAACGACGGCCACAATGATCCAAGATGCGTTGCCAATGCCGAAAATACCATTTTGGAACATCATGCCGACAGCCTCGCCCAAAGTTTCAGCTTCCGGGGCGACCGAGCCGAATGCGCCGCCGATTTTATCCATGTCCTGACCAAGACCGAACAGTTCGCCGGTGATGCTCATTTTAGTGTACTTAAAAATCCAGCCCATTACGACCGAGTAGCCGATCGCAAGGCCCATCGAGCCGATGACCGGCAGTGCGCCGATCACTTCGCCGAAGGTTTTTTTGCCGGTGCGTTCCTCCATGGCTTTGCCGAATGAGCCGACAGGACCGGCGCCGCCCCAGCGGCCAAGCGAAAATTCTTCCATAACGCCGGACATGCCAATCAATACGACGAATAGGAAGTACGGCAGCAGAAACGTCATGCCGCCGTATGACGCCACCATATACGGGAAGCGCCAGATGTTGGCCATACCGACCGCAGAGCCGATACAGGCTAAAATAAAGCCCCATTTGCTCTTAAATCCATCACGATTTTGCTCATTGTTTTCTTTCATGCGATTACACCCCTTTACATGGATCAAACAGCGCCCGCAGAAAATATGAAATTGTCTGCGGGCGCTGCCGTTCACTTTTCACCCCTGCGCACTTTCCGCGCGGCGCAGGTTACGCAAGATTGTCGATAGTATAGTCAGTCAGGAACCTGATCTCAGATCTGGTCAGCGGACGGAGCATACGGCTCGAGGAAGGCATGGAAGTGACGCATCGGCAGCTTGTGGCCCCAAACGATGCGCATGTTCGGGATCGTTGCACGATCCTTGTACAGCTGTGCAACAGCAGCGATAACGTAATCCAGATGCTCCTTGGTCAGGCGGCTGCGGTCGATCGCGAAGCGAACAACATTTGCCAGCTCAGCCTGCTGCTCGGGAGTCTT
>NZ_JNJN01000006.1 GCF_000701665.1 Agathobaculum desmolans ATCC 43058
TTCAGGCAGGCACTTAAAGATCACAAAATCATTCAATCCATGTCAAGGAAGGGTAACTGTTACGACAATTGCATCATGGAGACCTTCTTTGGACGGATGAAAAACGAGATGTTCTACGGGCATGAAAAAGAGTATTCCTCTTTTGAAACGTTTGCTAAGGCCGTTGACACCTACATAAATTACTACAACAACGAAAGAATCCAAGCGAAAACAAAATGGATGCCTCCCGCAAAATTCAGAGAGGCATCCATGTGCACCTAATTCAATTTTTAATGTGTCCAGAATCCTGGGTACATATCAGAACGCGGCTCCGTCCATTTTACCCAATCAATCCCGTTTCCAAACATTGAAGCAAACCCGAGAAAATTGTATAATCTAAGAAAGATTGAAACAAGTCAGTCTGGTTTTGTGTCTATATAGGTGCAGTGAAACAAGTAGACAAATTTCCAGTTTATTAAACCAAACAGCACATACTGACCGATAGGGGTAAGGTTGAAATACACCTTGCCCCTTTTCATTCCGCTATGGTTATTTGCAAAAATGAATGAGGCTCCACGGAACTGCAAAAGTCCTGTGGAGCCTTGAGACTGTCGAAAAACTTCGTTTTTCTGACAATCTATGTTTGGGCTACGCCAAACATGAACGAAAAAGAAATTCCCGTGCAGCAACTCATTTTGCACAAATTATTGAAAAAACGTTAAAATCCTTCGGTTTTCCAACAAAAAGCAGTGCCAATCACACTCTTTATCGGCATACTAACGCACTTTTCAGCGTATCTTTGCCTCCTCAATTCCACGTACACGAATCTGCTCCCGCACGTATTCGCGCAGCAGCGTATATACCACAGATACGATCGGGATCGCAAACAGAATACCGAGCACGCCGGCAAAGCTGGCGCCCAATGTAACCGCAACCAGTACCCAAATTGACGGCAACCCCACCGAACTGCCAACAACACGGGGATAAATAATGTTGCCCTCAATCTGCTGCAAAACAAGGAACAACAAAACGAACCACAGCGCCTGCACTGGATTGGCGATCAAAATCAGGAACGCACCTACGATACAGCCGATAAATGCACCAAAAATAGGAATCAATGCGGTCACACCGATCAGCACAGCAATCACCAGCGCATAGGGCATGCGAAACAGCGACATGGTGATAAAAAACATCAGCCCCAAAATAAAGGCTTCCAAGCACTGGCCGGATAAAAAGCTGTTGAAAGACGATGAAGTCAGGTAGCATACCTCAATGAATCGATCCACGTGCCGCTCCGGAAATACTGCATAGAACAGTCGGCGGAACTGACGGCCCAGATTTTCTTTCTGCAGCAAAATATAAATTGCAAAAACCAGTCCGATAATCGTATTGGCCACGCCGCTGGCCACCGAAGTAGCAATATTGAGCGTACTGCTGAGAAAATTGCTGTTCTGCAAAAAGTCCTTGATCAGTATGCCGACTTCCCGCCAATCGACATTAAGAAAATTATCGCGCAGCGATGCGATCTCGTCACGGAATATGGGAAGCATATCAGCCGCCTGATCCAGCATCTGCGGGATGCGCACACTCATATAGGACAATTCCCGCCCGATTGCTGCAAACGATTTGTACAGCTCGGGAACGACCATGAACAGCACAACTACCACAACGCCGAACACAACCACAATCGTCAGAATCAGGCTCAGTATCCGCTTCAGCTTGCGCGCCCGAGAGGTCGCGCTCCATTTCTTATGCGCAAATATATTTTTCTCAAAAAAGCGCATCGGCACATTAAGCACAAATGCAATGCAGCCGCCGATTAAAAACGGTGTGATCAGACCAATGACATAACGGAGCGCACCGGCAAAAATTTTTGTATTCTGCAGACCCACATACAACAGAATCGCAAAAGCGATCAATCCCATGATTTTTTTAATATTTTTCTTGTTCAGATCCAATATACCGCCCTCTTTGCAGATAATATCTCATTCAAACACTTTTTTCATGCAAAGTCAATAGAAACAGCCAATTATTCACGATATTTTAAGAATTTTCCGTTTTTCTCTGCCCACGTGATCTTCCCTTCCCCCTGTTGCAGCGTAATGTAACGTATTTCCTTATTCGAGAAAATCTGCTATACTATTTGCAGCGGCTCCCTGCCGCCGATCAATCGGAGAGAAAGAAGGCATAAAGATGAAAAACAGAATTATTGCATTATTCTCCGCCGCCGTACTGTGCTTTGGCATTTGTCTGCCGCAAGCATCGGCGCTGCAAATTCGCGCGGAAAGCGCATTTGTGATGGATGGCAATACCGGCGAGGAGCTTTACGCCGATCAAGCCGATCAGGCACGGGTACCCGCCAGTATGACCAAAGTACTGACCGCCTATATCACCTATCAGGAGATGGCTGCCGGGCGCCTTACACCGGAAACAGCGGTTAAAATCAGCAAAAATGCCGCTGCAAAATCGCGGGACAGCAGCTATCCCATGGCAGTTCCACTGCAGGAAGGCAGCACCTACACGGTGGACACCCTTCTGCATCTCATCATGATCCCCTCTGCCAGCGCATCCTGCATTGCAATGGCGGAGCACATCAGCGGCAGTGAAAGCGCCTTTGTAGAACGCATGAATCAAACCGCCAAAGAGCTCGGGCTGAATGCCACCTATTTTAATTGTCACGGCGCCCGTCCCAACTACATCACTGCCCGTTCGCAGGCCAAGCTGACCAAAGCGTTTATCGACACCTACCCGGATATTCTCCGGATCACATCTAAGAGCGGCGTTACCTTTAATGGGCGATATTACAACAATACCAACCATATGCTCAACACCATGGCACCCTATGAGGGCTTAGACGGGTTCAAAACCGGTACGATCGCTGAGTCCGGATACTGCGTCACCACCACAGCTGTGCGGAATGGTCATCGTGTGATTGCAGTAGTGATGAAATCTACCAGCGATACACAGCGTTTTGCGGATTCCCGCCAGCTGCTGGATTATGGTTTTGAGCAGATCCGTCTGCGGGATGCTTCCCGTGCCGCTACGCAAGTGCAGCTCCTTGCGCAGCCTGACAGCATCCGCCCGTATCAGCCGGTGTCCTTTCAGGTTAAGCTGAGCGGCGTATCCGTTCCCTATACCGCAAAGGCACAATGGTATATCAATGATGAGCCGATCGCCCAGTACGGAAATGACAGTTTTCAGGCGGCAAACGGTAAGATCAGCACCATGCATTATACCCTGCACGAGCTGAACGCAGCGGAGATGACCGTTCGTTTTGCATTAACCATGCCCGACGGCAGTGAAAAATCCGCCGAAGCGGTCGTACCGATCGAGCAGCGTCCGCTGACCTTTACCGGCTCCCTGAATATCCAAAGCGCTGCCGTCTATCCGGGTAAGGCTTTGACCGTGACCGCCGCAATCGCAGGCCGCAATGGGCTCAGTCCGATCCACCTGCCCGCCGGCTGGATGTGGGATGGCGAACCGATTGACGGCTATACCAATCCGGCCTTTGCTGTCATCAATGATGCGGCAGACAGCCAGTATCAACTTCGGATCCCGGCAGATGCACAGCCCGGCTCGCATACGCTGTCATTCTTTGTCGGCGCTGACGGCAGCACCGGTGTTGAACCGCTGCTTCTATCCGCTGATATCACAATCGTGTCCGCCCCTGCCGATTTGCAGCGATAAAACAGGAAAAGTCAGGCCACGGCCTGACTTTTCTTGTTTTTATATCTGCCGTTGTGTTTTGCTCCGCGCGTGGCCACATCATAGCGCCAGCGCGTTTCACACAAGCCGCGTCGGTCAAAGTGTGAGAGACGGCGCTGTATATGTACGTGCCGCCATTTCACTGTTCAGCATATACAATCCCTTAGCATCCCCGCCAAACAGCTCCATCTTGGTGATCATATCCGCCGAATTCTTTTCCTCTTCTCCCTGCTCCTTCACAAACCAGTCGAGGAACTGCACGGTACGGAAATCCCGGCATTCCTGTGCCGCCGCATAAATCGCATTGATCAATGCCGTAACATATTTTTCATGCGCTAAGGCCGCCTTCAGCGGGTCCATCGGTGTGGCATAAGACTGATCCGGCTTGGCGATCGCATCCAACGTTACCGCTTCGCCGTTATTATGCATATACTGGTAAAACAGCATCGCATGATCCTGCTCTTCCTTTGCCTGTATCTGATACCAGTTCGCAAATCCCTCCAACCCCTTGGATGCATAAAAGTTTGCCATATCCAAATACAGATAGGCGGAGTAAAACTCCTTATTGATCTGATCATTGATCAGCACAGATACCTTTTGATCCATTAACAAGACCTCCTGCAACGCAATATTTACACAAATTTTGTGTAGGTTTGTTTTCAGTATATCATATCCGCGCACGCTGTCAAGAGCTGTACCTCGGATCAGATCAGACACCATCTGAAAAACCGGACAAAGGTATCCCTTTGTCCGGTTTGATCTGTTCCATGCGGCAGCATGTGCGCCGCTGCATCATCAGTATTCGATTGTCGCCATCACGTCGGACACCTGCGGTTTGGTCGTGATCAGCCCCTCCGCATACATCCAGTCGATATTCTCCTGCCAGCAAGTTTCGCTCTGGCTGAGGAATGGGGCATCCACCGTTTCCATCAACGGCAGCAAAGTTTCGCAGGACTGCTTTTCCACATCCGGGTCAAGGGCGAAATTTGCCTTATCCTGATGATCCAGCAGTACCTGCAACACCTCATCCGTATGACTTTGGAAATCTGCAAATCCCTTGCCGCAGGCGCGCAGGAAACCGGCCAGCACCTCCGGCTCCTCTGCAATCAGGCTGTCATTTGCCAGAAATACCCCCTCATAATACTGCGGAACGCCAAAATCATCCGGGAAAAAGTAATTGACGGCAAAGCCTTCTTTCTCCATCTGCGGCACTTCATGGTTGACCAGACAGCCGATCGTTGCATCCACATTGCCAGTCGTCATGGATGCCATTAAGTCAAAGCCCACATCAACCAGCTTGACCGATTCCGGATCGGCGCCGCTGTTCTGCATAATGCTGTGCACCAAAGCCTCCGACAGCTCCGTGCCCGCATAACCAACCGTTTTGCCCACCAAATCTTCCGGTTTGGTGATGTTTTTATCCTTCAGGGACAAAATAATATTAAGCGGCGCCTGTACGACCGCCGCAATCGACTTGATCGGTACATTTTGCTCTGCCCGCGCCTGAATCAGATCCTGCTGGTAATACAGGCCGATATCCGCTTTACCAGCCGCCACCATGCTCATGGCATCGTTGACGCCCGCCGGCGGCTGGATATCAACGGTCAGGCCTTCCTCTGCAAAATAACCCGCCTGCTCAGCCTGATATAAGAAAGCATGCAGTGCATTCGGATACCAGTCCAACACAACTGTCAGTTTGCGAAGCTGCGCATCCGCTTCACCACCTGCCGCCGGCTCCTGCGTATGATCCGAACTGCCGGCACAACCGGAAAGCAGCATCGTCCCTGCCATCAAGGCGGCTAAAATCTTCTTTTTCATATACATTTCATTCCTTTTCTATCGATATTGCAGCGATTACAGGCTTCCACGCCATGTGATCAGCTTTTTTTCCAGCCATGATACGGCAGCCACTGCCAACATAGCCACAACACTCAGCAAAACGATCGGGGCAAACACCCCGGCGCCGTCCAGTTGGGTCATCATGCGGCGGCTGAAATACCCCAGACCTGCCTGTGCGCCCAGCCATTCACCGATCGCAGCGCCGATCACCGACAGCGGGATCGCCATTTTGATCGCTGAAAAAAAGTACGGCAGTGCTGCCGGCAGCTTCAGCTTCAGGAATATTTCCTTCCGTCCCGCCCCGAAGGTTTGCAGCATGTCTACCATATCGGTTTTGACCGACCGAAACCCATCAAACACCGTCATCGCAATCGGGAAAAACGTGATGAGAACGGTAACCAGCACCTTGCTCCAAATCGTATAGCCAAACCACAGCACAAACAACGGCGCCAATGCAGTTGTTGGGATGGTTTGCGAAGCGACGATCAGCGGGTACAGCATCTTCTCCGCGGACGGGCTTGCATCCATCAGCATAGCCAGCAGCAAACCGAGCACTACGGAAATCACCAATCCGATGCCGGTGCACAGCATCGTTGCAGGCAGATGTGCCGTCAGCAGCGGCTCACGCAATTCCCACATCCGCACCAGAATCTGCGTCGGTGACGGCAGGATATAGGCGGCGTTCATTCCCATTGCACCGATCTGCCATAGGATCAGCAGGGCGAACAGAAAAAGCATCGCCGGAAGGTTTGCATTTTTCCGTTTCATACCGTCACCTCCCGCCGCAGCATATCGATCAGGTTTTCCCGCAGCGAGAGCATCTCGGGCGCTGTCAGGCAGGCACGGGTGCGGGGATATGGCGCAGGCACTGTAAACGAAACCAGACGGCGGATCGGGGTTTGCTCTACCACCAGCACGCGGCTCGAAAGAAAAATAGCCTCTTCCACATCATGTGTAATAAACAGCACGGTTTTATGATCGTTTTCCCACTGGCGGAGCAGCCATTCCTGCATACTGATCCGCGTGAGAAAATCCAATGCAGAAAACGGTTCGTCAAGCAGCAGCAGCTCAGATCCGGTCAGCAATGTGCGCGCAAAAGCAGCCCGCTGCCGCATCCCGCCGGACAATTCATCCGGGCGCTTCTCTCCCCAACCGGACAAGCCGACATGCTCCAGCGTATCCGCTGCCCGGCGATCCATCTCCTCCCGGCTTATTCCGCCCCGAATCTCCATCGGCAAGCGCAGATTTTCATGCACCGTGCGCCATGGAAACAACAGATCCCGCTGGGGCATATAGCCGCAGTAGCCGCGCCGCCCGTCGATCCGTTCACCACCGACGGTGATCTCCCCGGCCTTGCACGGCAAAAGCTGATTGATCAAGCGAAAGATAGTGGATTTTCCGCATCCGGACGGACCGATGACCGAAACAAATTCTCCCGGTGCAATAGCAAAGGAAAGCCCGTCGATGATATTGAACTCTTCGCTGTCATACTGGAAAACGACATTTTGAAAGCGCAGCATCGCTCACATCGCCTCATTCCACGCCATGTCCCAGAACATAGCCTCGTATCGGGAACAGGTCACAAAGATATCGATCAGATGCTGCTGCTGAGATGCAGTGCAGTCTGCCGCAAGCCGCTCCATCAGCGCCGTCAGATGCCGGTTTTCTTCTGCATAGGCCGCGCCCGCATAGCCCTGCACCCATTCGCCGTAAAAGTCATGCTGATCCGCCTGCGGATAGTGCGTTACGATCCAGCGTGCGATATATTCATAGCTGAGCGCACAGGACAGGACAGCTGCCATGATCTCCGCAGGCCCTTCCTCCGCTGCCACTGCCCGCATATAGGCCGTATAGGACTGATTGCTCAGCGCCGGGCAGACTGCTTCCGCCTGCGATTCCGAAATGCCGAGCCGCTTCATATAGCCGCGGTGGATCTCCATCTCTCCGTTCAGGATGCTTGCCACATAGGATGCAAACAGACGCATGACTTCCGGATCGCGCGACTTGACGACGCCCTGTGCGAATACCTTGGCATAGTCAAACAGATAAACATAATCCTGCAATAAATAGAATCGGAATTTTTGAGCAGCAAGGCTGCCGTCCGCAATGCCCCGTACAAACGGGTGCTCCACATAGCCCTCCCAAATCGGGCGGGCAGCGTCCAGCAGTCTTTCGGTAATGGATTGATTGTTCAAGGTGGTACCCCCAATGAATCGTATTTTAGACTGTCGGCTCGTCGGCCGGCAGCACTTGTTGTGTGTTGGCTTACAGCGCTTGTATGCGCAGCCCGGATGCCAGATCAGACGCTGTCAGCAAGCTGACGGCATCGATCAGGCGCGTGCGAAAGGAAGCGGTGCCCTCCATCTCTTCACACACGCGCGCATACGCCCGTTCTCCGCAATATTTCATCACGCCTGCCGCAGTAACTGCGGCGTCAAATATTTGGTCCGGCACTGCACCGCAGCATACCGCCGTAAGCGATGTCAGCATACAGCCCGCTCCGGTGATCCGGCACATCCATTCACTCCCGCCTCGCAGCGCCACAGTGCGTGTCCCGTCTGTTGCCAGATCGATCGCACCGGAAAGCAGGATGACTGCACGGGTCCTTCTGCTGAAATCCGCAGCCCATGCAGCGGCGGTAGCCAATGTTTCTTCCGTCACGCAATCCAGCGCATCCGCCTCCACACCGGCTGCATGCGCTCCTTCGGCGGCTGCCAGCGCGTGGATCTCGGATGCATTGCCGCGGATCACAGATACCAGACCCTCCTCCAGCAGCCGGCTGCACATTTCCCTGCGCAGCCGGCTCGCCCCGGCGGCTACCGGATCGAGCACGACCGGGCGGGCATCCCGCTTCGCCGCCCGTGCCGCCGCCAGCATCGCATCCTGTGCACGCAGCGCCCCCATATTGAGCGCCAATGCCTGACTGTGTGCTGTGATCTCTTCTGCCTCGCGTTCATCCTGCGCCATAATGGCCGTACCGCCCGCCGCCAGAATGATGTTTGCACAGTCGTTCATCGTCACATTATTCGTAATCGAATGTACCATCGGACGGCTGCGCCGTATCTGTTCCCATATCCGGCAAACGCGTTCGGTCACCGCAGCGCTCCTTCCAGCTCACGAAACACATGCGTCCGCTTCAGGGCAGCCAGCACCAATACCGAAATTGCAGCCCCCACCGCTGTCGAAACCAGGAAGGATGGCACAAAGGTAAACAGAGCCGCTGTGGCATTGTTCATCAAAACGGCTGCAATCGGATAGGAGGCCATGCCGCCCAAAATTCCTGTTCCGAACACTTCGCCCACATAGGCAACAGACAGACGCGGCCACAGCTTATACAGCACCCCGCACAGCAGCGCGCCGATCATCGAACCGGGAAATGCCAACAGGCTGCCCAGCCCCAGCAGATTACGGATCAGTGCCGCGGCAAATCCCATTCCAAACGCATAGCCCGGCCCCAGCATGACTGCTGCCAGCACATTGACCATGTGTTGCACCGGCGAACACTTGGCGCCGAACATCGGAATGGAGAACAAACTGCCGACCACGGCAACCGCTACCAGCAGGCCAGCCAAGGTCAATTTACGAATCGATTTACTTTTCATCACATGATACCTCCTCAAAAATAGGTACGGCAAAAATGGTTCAGCGGCCCGCAGCCATGGCCAAGGCCGGGTGCATGCACGATTGCTTCCGTAACATACGCTTTGGCGCGCTCAACCGCATCCGGCACTGTGTAACCCAATGCCAGATTGGATGCAATCGCCGAAGATAATGTGCAGCCGGTTCCGTGCGTGTTTTTTGTTGCAAGCTGCTTAATTTCAAACCGGCGGACATCGCTGCCGTCAAACAGAACATCCACCGCACCTGCCATGTTCTGTCCGCCCTTAACCAACACGTTTTTACAGCCCTTCTCCCAGATGCGGCGGGCAGCCTGCTCCATATCCTCCGGTGTGAAGATTTCCATACCGGCCAAATACTGCGCTTCCGGAATATTGGGTGTCAGCAGCTCGGCATGCGGCAGCACGGTTTCGATCAATGCTCCCACCGAAGCCGGATCCATCAGCGCATCGCCGTTTTTGGCAAACATCACCGGATCGATCACCACATGCGGCGGACAATACTGTGCCAGCTTGCCGGATACGGCACGCATGCAGGCCGGCGAGGACAACATTCCGATTTTGACCGCATCCGGCACAATATCTTCAAATACTGCATCGATCTGCTTTTCGATCATTTCCGGGCTGATATCCTGAATGTCGATCACACGCGCTGTATTTTCTGCCACAACCGAAACGATCACACTCATGCCGAACACGCCGTGCGCTGCCATGGTTTTCAGATCGGCCTGAATACCGGCGCCGCCGGAGCAGTCCGATCCCGCAATGGTTAAAACTTTTTTCAATCTTATCATTCCTCCCAAGTTTTGCCAAAAGGAAAAGGGAACATCCGTGAGGATGTTCCCTTCTGTGCATCGTTTTCTGCACGGGCATTGACCCGTTCATGCACTTTGTCTGCATCCCTACGTTGGCATTATCCAAATCAGGTAAGGTCGAGAATTTGCATTCTCCTCTCAGCCTCCTAACAGAAGCTCCCTTGCGTGTATAAGCGTATCATTGAACGGGAAATTTGTCAAGATTGTTTTCCCGCACTCCTGTAAAATCATTTTTCTGTTTTGGCTTCGGATACGCGGACATTCCCCCGGAAATTCCTGTGTTTCACACCTATTCTTCCAATAAAAGCTGCCGCGCCGCAGCATACCGCACCTGTAGTGAGTTCATTTTTTCCACATCCTGTTCTGCACAGCCGTCCAGACGGGTTTGATCCGCATTATGCTCTATATCCGCCAGTTTTACCCGCCGTGCAACCGGATCGCACCGGAGTATCCGAATATACGTCAGATACGGCGTATTGGGATCATGTGTCAGCAGTCTGAGCGGCCTAAGCACCGCCTCCGGGAACGCCCGTGAAAGCACTTCGAGCATTACACCAGTATCCTCCGCCACATCATGCAACAACGCAACACATGCAGAAACCTCATCCTCCATCTGTTCCGCCAAATGAATCGGATGGAAAATATAAGGCACGCCCGCCCGATCCAACTGCCCGCTATGGGCATGGTATGCAATACACATTGCTTTTCTTGTCAATGCCGTATAGACCATTCTGCTCTCCTTTCCCGTTTTATTTTTTCATACCGGCTGCATATTTCTCACTGTCAACCGCAAAAAACGCAGCATCTGCGGCATTCTTACACCGCAGCGCTGCGTTTTGCACTTATTTTTGAAGAACTGTCACATGCGGATACGCAATTTCTACACCGGCCCGTTCATACACCTGCAAGATTTCCTCCTGCACCGCGCATTTCAAGCTGAATGCTGTTGCGTTATCTCTGGCCCACAGCGATGCACGCAGTGTGACCGCGCTGTCGGCCAGCGCCAGCACAACAACCTGTACTTCCGGCACACCCTCCGCCTTCTGATCGGGTGTGCGCACATCCAGATAATCCGGCTGCGCCGCCACAGTCTCCGCCAGCAGCTGCTTGGCAAGCTGTACGTTGGATTCGTAGGTCACGCCAACCTCCAGAAAAACGCAGACACGACTATCCGCATAGTCTGCATTTTCCACGATGGCACTGTTCATCACGCTGTTCGGTACGATCACACGCTTATTTTCATAGGTGCGGATCGCGGTATGCCGCAGCGTGATCTCTTCAATCACACCGGAGATATTCGTATCCACACAGCGCACCACATCACCGATGACAAACGGCTTAAAGGCAAGAATCACCAAACCGCTGACCACGCTGCCCAGTGCCTCCTGCGCAGCCAAACCACCGATCACTGCCAGAATACCGCCGGCTGCGAGCACCTTATTTACACCCGCACTCAAAGCCGGAATATTGGAAACGATCACGGCAAAGCCTGCAAAATACACCGCAGCCACCGCAACATAGCGAAAAAATGCCAAAATCGTTGCACTGCCGCTGTTTACTTTTTTCTGCCGTTCGATCAGCCGGCACATCAGCCGGTTAACCAGCCGGGAGGCGATCAGCGTCACCGCCACGGACGCAGCCACAAACAGCGCACCGAGCGCCAACTCAGGCAGCCGGTTTTGTACAAAATTCTCCATCCACGCTGTCATTACACTACCTCCCCGGCACGCAGCTGCACTACCGTGCGCTTACAATCAGTACGCAATGCCCCAAACGACCATTTTGTTCGCAGGCTTGCCGCATACCGGGCAAACATCCGCAATATGCTCCTGCTCAAACGGCATACAGCGGGACGGCATACCGGTCTCTTCCTTGATCTTCTCCTCGCAGGCGCGGTCGCCGCACCACATGGACTTGATAAAACCGATGTGATCCTTAAGGATCTCCTTCATCTCATCCAGCGATTTGGCGGTATAGGTGTGCTCCTCGCGGTTGCGGAGCGCCTTTTCAAACAACGCCTTCTGAATATCCTCCAGCAGCGCCGGAATGGTTGCCGCCAGATCCTCGAACTTGCAGACCGTCTTTTCGCGGGTATCACGGCGGACAAGCACGCACTGACCGTTTTCGATATCGCGCGGGCCGACCTCCAGACGGAGCGGCACGCCCTTCATCTCATACTCGGCAAACTTCCAGCCGGGCGAATTGTCCGAAACATCGATCTTGGCACGGATACCGGCTGCCTTGACGGTTTCCAGCAGCTCCTGCGCCTTTTCGGTAACGCCGGCCTTATGCGCCGCCACCGGAATGACCACCAACTGGGTCGGCGCGATGCGCGGCGGCAGCACCAGACCCTCATTATCGCCGTGGGTCATGATGATCGCGCCGATCAGACGGGTGGAGACACCCCACGAGGTCTGCTCCATATATTGCAGCGTGTTGTTCTTATCCGTATACTGCATATCGAACGCCTTGGCAAAGCCGTTGCCGAAATAATGGCTCGTGCCGGACTGCAGCGCCTTGCCGTCGTGCATCATCGCCTCGATGGTATACGTCTTTTCCGCGCCCGCAAAGCGTTCCTTCTCGGTTTTTTCACCCTTGAGCACAGGGATCGCCAGATACTCCTCGCAGAAGGTAGCATACACATTCAGCATGCGCAGCGTTTCCTCCATCGCCTCTTCCGCGGTCGCGTGTACGGTGTGACCCTCCTGCCACCAGAACTCACGGCTGCGCAGGAAAGGACGGGTGGTCTTTTCCCAGCGGACGACCGAGCACCACTGGTTATACAGCTTGGGCAGGTCGCGCCACGAGCGGACGGTTTTTGCGTAATGCTCGCAGAACAGCGTTTCCGAGGTCGGGCGCACGCACAGGCGTTCCTCCAGCTTTTCCGAACCGCCGTGCGTTACCCACGCAACCTCAGGCGCAAAGCCCTCCACATGATCCTTTTCCTTTTGCAGCAGGCTTTCCGGAATGAAGATCGGCATCGCGACATTCTCGTGTCCGGTTGCCTTGAACATGCCGTCCAGCGTGTGCTGAATATTTTCCCAAATCGCCTGCGCGTAAGGACGCATGATCACACAGCCCTTGACCGAGGAATAGTCGATCATCTCTGCCTTTTTGACGATATCGGTATACCACTGGGCAAAATCCACATCCATGGATGTGATCTCACTCACCAGTTTTTTCTTATCTGCCATGCGTATTTCACCTTTTCCTTGTCTGTTTCATAAAATAAGGTATCTGCTTCATTTCCGGCAGCCCTGCGCCGCATTCCGCCGGAATGGGGCTGCCAACAAACGATATGCGAGGGTTGCTTCATGAATTTTTCTCATGCTTTCTATGTCAAACCGGCTGCACGCGAGCTGGTCGATGCGGCATCCATTCTTGCGCCGGATCAGCGTCCCGCGCTGACAGGCACCGTACTGGATGCCGCCGAGCGTCCTGTCGAGGCGGCGCTTGTCACCTTTTACCTTGCCGATGCGCCCACGAAGCCGGTCGGCGCCGTCTATACGGATGAACTCGGCCGGTTTGCTTTTGGCCCGCTCGAGGCAGGGCAGCTGTATCACGTCACCGTGTTCAAAGCCTCTGACGAGATCCGTCCCCTGCCATAGCGGCACACAGAAAGAAAACGCTTACTTGAGCTTTTTCTCCACCTCATAGGTCAGCTTTTCGATAAACTCAGAAAGCTCCATCTGCGTGGTTTCGCCGGTCTTGCGTTCGCGTACGGAGATGATACCCTTTTCCTCATCCTTGTCGCCAATGACAATCATATACGGCACCTTATGCACCTGTGCTTCACGGATCTTGTAGCCGATTTTTTCGTTGCGGTCGTCCATGGAAACGCGGAAGCCCGCCGCCGTCAGCTGATCCATCACTTCCTGTGAACACGGCACGTTGCGGTCGGTCATCGGCATCACGCGCACCTGCTCGGGCGCCAACCAAGTCGGAAACGCGCCGGCAAAATGCTCGGTGATAACGCCGATAAAGCGTTCAATCGAGCCAAGCACCACGCGGTGGATCATGACCGGACGATGCTTCTCACCGTCCGCGCCGATATACTCCAGCTCAAACCGCTCGGGCAGCTGGGAATCCAGCTGAATAGTGCCGCACTGCCAAGTACGGCCGAGCGAATCCGCCAGATGGAAGTCCAGCTTGGGTCCATAGAATGCGCCGTCGCCCTCGTTGATGACATAGCTCTTGCCCAGCTCAGTGATTGCTTCCTTCAGGATATCCTGATTATGCTCCCACTGCTCCACCGTGCCGATATGATCCTCCGGCATGGTGGAAAGCTCGATCTCATAGGTCAGGCCGAATACCGAATAGACCTCGTCAAACAGCTTGACCACATTCTTGATCTCGTCCTTCATCTGCTCGGGCGTCATAAAAATATGCGCGTCATCCTGCGTAAAGCAGCGCACACGGAACAGGCCGTGCAGCGCACCGGACAGCTCATGCCGGTGTACCAGACCCAGCTCGCCTACCCGCAGCGGCAGCTCACGGTAGGAGTGCGGCTGCGATTTGTAAACCAGCATACCGCCCGGGCAGTTCATCGGCTTGATGGCAAAATCCTCTTCGTCGATGACCGTGGTATACATATTGTTCTTATAATGATCCCAGTGACCCGAGCGCTCCCACAGCTTGCGGCTCAAAATCGCCGGGGTGGATACCTCCACATAGCCATAGCGCTTGTGTACCTCGCGCCAGTAATCAACGAGGGTGTTCTTCAGCACCATGCCGTTCGGCAGGAAGAACGGGAAGCCCGGGCCTTCCTCGGTCAGCATAAACAGACCCAGCTCCTTGCCAAGGCGGCGGTGATCGCGCTTCTTGGCCTCCTCCAGCATTTGCAGATACGCGTCCAGCTCATCCTTCTTCGGGAAGGCCGTGCCGTAAATGCGCTGCAGCATTTTGTTCTTAGAATCGCCGCGCCAGTACGCGCCCGTCACATTCTGCAGCTTGATGCCGTTGCCTTTTACGCGGCCGGTCGAATCCAGATGCGGTCCGGCGCACAGGTCGGTAAAATCGCCCTGCTTGTAGAACGAAATCGTTGCATCCTCGGGCAGGTCGTTGATGAGCTCCACCTTGTACGGCTCATCGCGCTCCTCCATGAACTTGATCGCTTCTGCACGCGGCAGCTCAAACCGCTCAAGCCCCAGTTTTTCCTTGCAGATCTTCTTCATCTCAGCTTCGAGCGCGTCCAGATGCTCCTGCGTGAAAGAGAACGGCGCGTCAAAATCATAGTAAAACCCATTCTCAATGGCAGGGCCGATGGCGAGCTTTACCTCGGGGTACAGGCGCTTGACCGCCTGCGCCAGAATATGGGATACCGTGTGGCGGTAGGTATCGCGATATTCCGGATTTTCAAACGTATACTTGTTTTCTTCGGACATGGTAGTTCCTCCTTAAACTTTACGGGGCAAAAGAAAAACTCTCACCCCTAACGATGTGTCAGGGGTGAGAGTATAGATCCCACGGTTCCACCCTGCTTGCCCTCCGCCCCTTTCAGGTGCGGAAAGCCGCTCGGAAGCCCGTAACGTGGACAAGACGGCACGGCATACTGCATGGTTCCGCCGTGCGGCTCGGGAATCGGTTCTGCCCTCCCCGCGTCTGCGAACGCTTTCAGCCGCGGCGTTCACTCTCTCCAAAACGCTTTCCGGGTACTGACAGGGTTTCCGTCATCGCTTTTTTGTTATGAATGTTCCTATTTTATACCCAAAACACCGCTTTGTCAAGCGTCCCGCCGTTATTCTTACGCAGCCTTCTCATACCGGCCGACAAACAGAAGCTCCCCTGCCGCGTTATCCCGAATGGCAAAGTAGAACGGTTCGTCCGCAGTAAATTCGCGCACCAGCGCGGGGCGCTCGGGCATCGCCGAACCGCCGACGTCCATCGCGGCGGTCACAGCGGCCGCTTCCGTCCCTTTTTCGTCCACAGCGATGTAGGTCTTGTGCAGCACCGTGTCCAGAAAATGCTGTTTGTCCGGCAGCCCCGTGGGGTCCAGCATCGCGGTCAGGTCTGCCTGCTCCGCATCATATGCCGTTTGAACGCCGAGCGCCCGCAGCGCGTCATCCAGCGCCGCGCCGTACTCCACCTTAAACTTGGGCACGGCCACCCGAATCTCCCCGCTGCCCTTGGAAAAGTCCGCGCTGTCCAGAAAATGCTGCACGTCCAGCCCCTTGTCTGCCTTGATGATGTACATGCTGAAATCCGCATCGCGGAAAAATTCCCAGTTGTCGCCCTCCGCATTGTCCACTGCATACTTGCGGTAATCCATTTTCAGCGCCTGCGCGCCGGGCGTCGCATAATAGCCGAAAGAATCGGTCTGGTGCATCATATCAACCTTGGACTTTGTACCGTCCGCATTGGTGAACTCCGCCTTTTCCGTCCGCTGGGCGGGGAACTCATTTTCCCATGCCGCCTTGAAATACACGGCATTGACCAGCGCCGTTACAAATTTGCGGTCATCCTCGGTCAAAACAGACGGGATCTTGCCGTGCGTCTTTTCGTTTACCCATGCGTTGACCCGCTCAACCGCATCCCGGTTGGTGACCTCCTCCGCCGTAGCGCGGTAATTCTCCTCCATTTTGTGCGCAAACCCCGGCAGGAATTCGCCTCGTCCGTCAAACCAGCTCTGGTTGAGCCACAGGGAATTTGCCGTTTCCAGCGACATGATGCGCGCATAGCTATCGTAGGTACGCAGCAAGTCGCGCGTTTGGGCGTTAAACGCCGCCAGGTCGGCAATATCCAGCGCTTCCAGCAGCTCGCGCTGCGTTTCGCCCTTTGCGCCGTTCGCCAGCATCGCCAGACACATCCGGATCGAATACGGGGAAACCGCCCAGTTGTCCTTTGTTTCCAGTTTGCGCACCAGATCGTCGGCAAATGCCGGTTGTTCCGGCGCAGTGATCGCACTGGCCTGCACAGCGTTTGCCGCTGCGATCCACTGCGCAGCCTCTGCACCGGATACCAGCCCCTCCGGCCGGAAATCCGGCGCATAGCCCGTATCGATCACGCGATACAGCCAGCATTTCATCACGCCGTCCCGCGCCCATGCGGCAACGTTGTCCATTTGGGGTGCGCCCGTTCCGCAGCCGTCGGGCAGCTCGGTGTAGCGGTAATCCAGATACCGTCCCAGAAAAGCCGCCGCTTCCTGCCGGGTGATGGGGTCGTCCAGCCGCAGCGTGGCCTTATCCCCCGCGCCGCTGCCATTGAGGATCCACTTGGCAAATGTCCACTTTACTGCCGCCGACGCAGTTTCTCCGTCTGCAAAATACTCCTCCATCGGGATCCATGTATCCTGCGTCAGATCTTCCTCTGCACAAAGCGCCAGATGTTCCAAAAATGCGCCGCGCGTCATGGTTTTCGGAAAATCCTCTGCCGCAGGATAGCCGCAGGGCGCCTGTGCCGCCCCTGCGTGCACCGGCAGCATCATGCCTGCCGCCAACATCCACGCCAACCACTTTTTCTTCATTCGGTATCCCTCCCATACTGTGATTTACTTGATTAGACGAAGGCCGCGCCGCAAAGTTCCCGAAAATGCAAAAATCCCCTGTGTTTTCATCAACACAGGGAACTTGCTTTTGTCACAAAAAAACGCTATGGGAAGGCTGTCTGCCAGTCTCACGCTTTGCAGGGTGTATTCTCTCAGCACTTGAGCGCCTCATCCTCGATATGTGCCGTGATGCGGTTATAAAAATCCTGCTTCTGCTGCGCATCTGCAAATGCGGAAAAGGGTACAATGATCGCAGAAAATTCATCAAAGAAAATATAATAATGGCCTGCGTCCGTAGCCGTGCGCTGCACGCCCTCGTACTGATAAACCATATCTTCGTTTTCGCCCTTCAGCTCAAACTCTTCTTCGCGCAATATGAGCGTTTTCGGCCCGCAAAGCTGCTTATTGTTTGCATTGCGCAAAATCCGTTCCGTGTTTTTTACCACCTTACGTTTCATGTACCACGGCGTTCCGAAAAAGCACACGGCTGCCAACGCCAGATATACCGCAGCCGACCATATGTTCAGTCCCTTTACCCAATACATCAGCGCGGTACCGCCCAGTATCACGATTGCCGCAGTGGCGATCCGCGTGATCAGGATGCTGCGCTGCACCACGGCGTTGTTGGTATAGTAATTCAAATTAAAATCAATATAATCCTGTTTGGTAATGTCGTAATGTAATTCCATGGCAAGTCCCCCTCCAGACGATATGCTCCTATTGTAGCGGAAAGCGACTGCAAAAGCAAGCGTATTCTCTCCGGCGGCAGCATATCCCGCTTGACAGACGAAACGCTGCACGATAGTATAAGGTAAAAAGGAGGCTTGATCCGTGGCACATCGTTTCCGCACCCTGTTTCTCTGTGTTTCCGCCGCGCTTTATGCCACCTTCCTCCTGTTGGATCTGACAGGCGCTGCGGACAGCACGCCGGTCAAATTTGCTGCGATCCTACTGTGCTTTTTCTCTTCCCTGCTCTGCCTGCAAACAGCGGACGGACGCTTAACAGCAGCCGCGCTTGCCGGAGCGGTCTGCGCGGATTGGTTTTTGCTTCTGCCGGGGCACAGCTACCCGGTCGGGGTGCTGTTGTTTTGCGTCGTACAGGCGGCTTATGCGCTGCGGCTCTGCCACATACAGGGAAAGCAGTTCCGCCCCGCACTGCCGCTCCGGCTGCTCCCACTGCTTTTGTTTGCACTGCCGCTGCCCAAACTGGCTGCCCTCTCGCTGTTTTACTTTGCCAACCTGGCCGCCAATGTCCGGGAAGCCCTGCGCGCAGCGGCACACAGTGGTGCCGCACGTCTGTTTGCCGTGGGATTGCTTCTGCTAATGTGCTGCGATCTGTGTGTCGGCGCCGTTCAGCTGGGGCTGCTGACCGGCTTTACCGGCATCGGGATGTGGCTGTTTTATCTTCCCTCACAGGTATGTATTGTACTCTCTGCTGAACCGAAAGGAAAAAACTTATGAAAACAGCAAAATGGCTGTCCGTTCTTCTTGCTGTAACGCTGGCAGTATTCTTTCTCTCCGCATCTATTGCCGTGCCGATCCTGTTCCGTCCGTACTACGAAGCACAAATCGATGCGCTCGGTCTGGTATCCCAAACCGGATGGGATGCCGCAACGATCCGGGAAGCATATCACGATGTGATGGATTTTCTGGTATGGGGTACCCCCTTTGATACCGGCACGCTGCAATGGTCAGCCAGCGGCCGAGCGCACTTTGCCGACTGCCAGCGCCTGTTCCGCCTCAACTTTATGCTGCTCGGGGTCTCTGCCCTTCTGCTGCTCCTGTTTGGATGGCTGCACCGCAAACGGCATATCCGGTTTCCCCGTCTGCTGGGCCGCAGTCCCGCTTTTTGGACGGCAGCCGGTATGTGCATCCTGCTGCTTGCAGCAGCCGCTTGGGCTGCCATCGACTTTGACAGCCTGTTCCGCACCTTCCATCAGGCGTTCTTCCCCGGAGAAACCAACTGGCTGTTCGACCCCCAAACTGATGAGATCATTTTGATTCTGCCTGAGGCTTTCTGGATACGCACCGGTGCGCTTGTCATCATTCTGTCCCTTGGCGGCGCAGTTCTGACCGCTGCTGTGGCCGAATATTTGCACCGCCGCCCTGCAGCTTCCACCTCATAACTAAAACGCAAAGCGAACCATCGGCCGCTTTGCGTTTTTTATTATCGGTGTGCATTCCAATACGCATCCCTGATCTCTTCCGGCAATGCGTCCGGAATTATTTTACGCAGGCGATCCTCGTTGCCGTCCCGGATCGCCTGCCCGTAATACCAGCATTTGAAGCGCAGCATATCCCATACACGGTTCATCCGTTCCAGTTCGGCCTCTACCTGCGCTTTTTGCCGGATAAACAGCTCCAGCCGATCTGCATACGTAGCGCTGCCCTGGCTGCACCACACCATGAACTGTTTGATCTCCCGAATCTCCAAACCGGATTTTTTCAGACATTCGATCACACGCAGCGCCTCCAGCTCCTGCTCGCCAAAGCGGCGGATCCCTCCGCTGCGCTGCAAGTTCGGAAACAGCCCTTCCTTATCATAATACCGCAGCGTTGAAACCGGAAGACCGACTTTTTCCGCCACCTGACCGATCGTATACACACCGCCTCATCCTTTTCTGAAAAAAATTCCGTTTTCCCCTTGACTTAAAGTTAACTTTAGGTATTATCATCAATATAACAGAAAAAACACATACAGTCAATCTCAAAGAACGGAGGTTTACCATGTCCAAAAAAGTTCTTGTTATCAGCACCAGTCTGCGTGCACACAGCAACTCCGAAGCGCTGGCAGATGCCTTTTTAAGCGGTGCACAAGCCGCCGGTCATCAGGCGGAAAAGGTTACGCTCCGCGGCAAAGCAATTGCTTTCTGCACTGGCTGCCTTGCCTGCCAGCGCACGCAGCAATGCGTTATCCAAGATGATGCCAATGCGATCACGGAAAAGATGCGCTGTGCGGATGTGATCGCATTTGCCACCCCTATTTATTATTTTGAAATGTGCGGACAGATGAAAACCCTTCTTGACCGTGCCAACTCCCTTTATGTTTCCGACTACGCTTTCCGGGATATCTATACTGCTGACCGCTGCGGCAGAGGAAGATGACACCGTTCCGCAGCGTGCGGAAAGCGGTCTGTGCGGATGGATCGACTGCTTTGAAAAAGCTGCACTGGCCGGAACAGTTTTTGCCGGCGGCGTCAACAACGCCGGGGAAATCGACGGTCATCCTGCGCTGCAGTAGGCATATGCATGCGGCGCCAGCATTAAATAACGGGGGTTTTACATGGAAAAGATCATACAAACAGCCAGCCGCGACACGCTTGGCAATTTCGCACCCGCATTTGCCCATTTTAACGACGATATTCTGTTCGGTGAAAACTGGAACAACACCGACCTTGACCGGAAAACACGCAGCCTGCTCACAGTAAGTACGCTCATGTCATAGACAGTATTACACTTATCAGCCGAGTACGGCAAACCGAGGAGTGATCCACATGATGAAAACCGAAAATCTGCATTTATCCGCAGAATGGGATAAAACCTTTCCCAAAAACGATCAAGTTGACCATCAGAAAATAACCTTTGTCAACCGCTACGGCATTACGCTGGCGGCCGACCTGTACACCCCGCGCGGCGCATCCGGCCCGCTGCCCGCCATCGCCGTCAGCGGACCGTTTGGCGCAGTAAAAGAACAATCCTCCGGTTTGTACGCGCAGACGCTCGCCGGATATGGCTTTGTGACCCTCGCCTTTGATCCTTCCTTCACCGGCGAAAGCGGCGGCACGCCGCGCTATGTTGCTTCTCCGGATATCAATACCGAAGATTTTCTGGCGGCGGTAGACTATCTTTCTACCATAGAAAACAGCGATCCCCAGCGGATCGATATTCTCGGCATCTGCGGCTGGGGCGGTATGGCACTGAATGCGGCAGCGCTCGATCCCCGCATCAAGGCTGCCGTTACCTCGACCATGTACGATATGGCACGGGTCAATGCCAACGGCTATTTTAATGATGAAAACAGTGCCGAAGCACGGTATGCGAAAAAAGCAGCGCTCAGTGCGCAGCGTTCCGCGGATTACCGCAGCGGCACCTATGCTGCCGCCGGCGGTGTTGTCGATCCGCTGCCGGAGGATGCACCCTTTTTCGTCCGGGACTATTATGCCTACTACAAAACCACACGCGGTTACCATCCCCGCTCGCTCAATTCCAACCAAGGGTGGAACGTAACCGGCTGTCAGTCCTTCCTCAATCAGCCCATCCTGCATTACAGCAGCGAGATCCGCAGCGCGGTGCTGATGATTCACGGTGAAAAAGCGCATTCATGCTATTTCAGCCGGGATGCCTATGCTGCTATGATCCGCGATAACCCGTATGCCGACAACAAGGAGCTTCTGCTGCTCCCCCATGCCGTACATACGGATTTGTACGACCGGATCGATATCATCCCCTTTGACAAGATCGCTGCCTTTTTCCGCACTTATCTGCGATGACCCATTCACCGCTGCATAGCCGCAGCTGATGAAACACGCCCTTTGTAAGGGTGGCAATGTATACACTTCTGTACACTGCTTGGAGACTTTCGAAAGACTTCATTTTCCCGATAATCTGTGTTTGGATTACACGGGTCGCAGACAAGAAATCTTCCCAATACGAAAACTTTTTCTTTTTAAGCACAAAAGCTGAGGTACACGCCTTCAGCTTTTGTGCTTTTACCATGCCAATGCTGTTTTATGCGCGCTGCGGCGCTTCAAAAAGCACCGCCAGCCGATAAGCCCCCTCCACTGTCTGCTTCACGCTTTCTTTTTACCAGATTCCCAGCACATGCTGCATCCCCAAGGTTACCGCAGTAATGCCTACCCAGCACGCAAAACCCATTGCCAGCGGCTTTCCGCCGGTCTTGATCAAGTGAACAATATTGGTGTTCAACCCTACAGCGCTCATTGCCAGCACGATAAAAAATTTGCTGAGTACCTTAAAAGGGGCAAACACCGCTGCATCCATGCCCATGTGCAGCGCTGCCGTTGTGATCACAGACGCCGCGACAAAATACAGAATAAACATCGGAAAGACCTGCCGCAGACGGAACGAAGCCCCGGTCCGTACTTCCGCCGTGCGGGCGCGGCGCAGCGCCAACACCAGCGTGATCGGAATGATCGCCAGCGTGCGGGTCAGCTTTACCGTTACGGCTTTATCCAGCGTAGCCGAGCCAAGCCCGTACAGCGAATCCCACGTAGCGGCTGCCGCGGTGACCGAGGATGTATCGTTTACCGCAGTACCCGCAAAAATGCCGAATGCTTCTCCGCTCGTCTGGGAAAATCCCAGTATGCCGCCCAGCGCCGGAAACAACAACGCCGCCAACATATTATAAAAGAAGATCACCGAGATCGCCTGTGCGACATCATCATCCTCTGCATCGATTACCGGCGCAGTCGCTGCAATGGCCGAACCGCCGCAAATGGAGGACCCCACACCGACCAGTGCTGCAACATTACCCGGCACACGCATCACACGATGCAGGACATAGGCAATGACCAGCGAAGTCGTGATCGTGCTCACAATGATCGGCAGTGACTGTCTACCGGTTTCCAGCACGACGTTCAGATCCATACCGAATCCAAGCAGCACAACCGCATATTGCAAAACTTTTTTCGATACAAGCGTAATGCCGCTTTGCAGCCCGCTTTTATCCTTGAGAAACAGCGTCATTGCCATGCCGGCCACAATGCCGAATACCGGTCCGCCGATCACCGGAAACCGCTGCCCCAGCAGCCAGCTCGGCACAGCAATCAGCAGACACAGCAGCCCCCCTCGTGCATACTTCTGTATCCAATCCATCATATCCCTTATATCCTCCGCACTCAGCCCTGCGCCGCGTGAATCCCGGCTGCGGCACCATCTGCCACCGCCGTTGCTACCTGACGCACCGCTTTCACACAAATATCGCCTGCCGCATACACCCCCGGAATCTCAGTCTGCATATTGCTGTCCACCGGAATATACCCGTTTTCGAGATGCAGTTCCGGATACAAAGCCGTATTCGGTACCGAGCCGGCATACACAAACACACCGCAGCCGGCATCCTCGATCACTTCTATTGCCCCATCCTGCTCCCGGCGCAGCTCGATTTTTTCGATTTGCTGCGTGCCGTAAACGCCGTGCAGACGCATACCTGTTTTTACAACAATATTCGGCGTGTGTGCCACGCGCACACGAAATTCCGCCACGCAGCCAAGCTGATCCTCAAAATGGATGATCGTCAGCGTTTTGGCAAACTGCGCTAAATACAACGCTTCTTTTACCGCGCCATCTGCACCGCCGACCACATAGATATTCTTCCCGTCAAACTGCGGCCCATTCTCGGCAGCACGGCGGCACAGCAATGCCGGATTCCCTTCTATTGCAGGCGTGCGCGGGGTGGTTCCGTTTGCCAGAATCACCTTTGCTGCCTGATACACGGCGCGCTCTGTCTCCACGGTTTTCACATCACCCCGCAGGCACACCCTGCGCACGGTTTCATATGCGACCGGCACCCCTGCGCTCTGTGCCTGCTGCTGCATCCGCATAGCGAAGCTGCGTCCCGTCTCCCCCGGTACGATGCCGGTATAATGGGTCACGCTCGACACCGTGCCGATCAAACCGCCAACCCGGTTTTGCTCCAACACGAGTACACGCTTTCCTCTGCTTACCGCATAAATCCCCGCGCTGATCCCGGCCGGGCCCGCACCAATGATCACAATGTCATACTGTTCCATTTGTAAACCGCCTTTCCTGTTCTTCCTTTGTTTTTCTCTGATTGCATTATAACAGGGATTTATGATAAAATAAAATTATCTTACTTTATTATCTGATTATATATTTTTATCAACGGAGGAACGCTGTGGACATCAAATTGCAAACCTTTCTCACCCTGTGCGATACCATGAATTACCATGCCGCCGCCGATCTTCTGCATCTGACCCAACCGGCTGTCACGAGGCAGATACAAGCGTTGGAGGCGGAATACCGAACGCACCTGTTCCGATACTGCGGCCGGCAGCTTTCCCTGACGGAAGCCGGGTGCACGTTGGAGCAGTATGCACGCTCCATCCAATATAACTACGAAACACTCCGGCAGGCCATGAGCCATGCGAAGCGGCATCACCTGCGGATCGGCGCCACCAAAACCATCGGTGAATATGTGCTGCCCGACGCGGTTCTCCACTTTGCAGCTAATCCGCAGCATGAGATGACCCTGATTGTGGACAATACTGCACACCTGCTGCATCTGCTGGATCGTAATGAACTGGATTTTCTTGTGCTGGAAGGCGTGTTTGACAAACAGCGCTACGGGTGGATGCCGTTCCGATCCGAACCGTTTATCGGCATCTGCGCTCCGGAACACCCATTTGCCGGACAGGAAGTGCCGCTGCAGGAGGTATTGCAGGAATCGCTGATCGTGCGCGAACCCGGCTCGGGCACGCGGGATATTCTGGAGCGCCAGCTGCATTTATGCGGTTACCAGACCACAGCGTTCCGGCGGGTACTGACCATCAGCAGCTTTCCCCTCATCCGCCGTTTAATCGCGGCGCAACATGGGATCAGTTTTTTATATCAAGCGGTTGTAGATGCCGACCCCACGTTTGCCCACTTTACCGCTTCCCCACTGACCGGCACACACGAGTTTCATATCGTTTATCTGCCACAGACCAAAGCATCCCAGTATGCCGAAGAATTTTTCAGCTATCCCTAAAGGCAGTCGTTCCGCTTTCCATCCGTATTTTTGTTGATTGGATGACGACGCTGTCTTGCAGAAAAATTCGGATTATGATAGTATAAAAGATACAAACAAATTAGGAGGCACTGCAATGAAGCAGGATATGATTGTGATCCTCGATTTGGGCAGCGATGAAAACCCGCGCCTTGCCCGTGAGATCCGCGCGCTGGGCGTATACAGCGAGATCCACCCGCACGATATTACCGCAGAAGAACTGGCCGCTCTGCCGAATGTAAAAGGCGTGATTCTAAACGGCGGCCCGAACCGCATCGTCGATGGGGTGGAAATTGATGTTGCCAAGGATATTTACAATGCGCCGGTTCCGGTGCTGCTGGCCGACCACAAAGGTGACAAACCATGGCCGGTAGATGCCGAAGCACGCAAAGAGGCTCTGAGCAATTTTGTTTTCGGCATTTGCGGCGCACAGGCAAACTGGAATATGGAAAACTTTATCGCCGATCAGGTAGACCTGATCCGTCAGCAAGTAGGCGACAAAAAGGTGCTGCTTGCATTATCCGGCGGTGTAGATTCCTCCGTGGTAGCCGCGCTGCTGATCAAAGCCGTTGGAAAGCAGCTTACCTGCGTGCATGTCAACCACGGCCTGCTGCGCAAGGGCGAACCCGAGGAGGTAGTCCGCGTCTTCCGTGATGAAATGGATGCCAATCTGATCTACGTTGATGCCGTAGATCGTTTTCTGGACAAGCTGGCCGGTGTAGCTGATCCGGAATCCAAGCGCAAGATTATCGGCGCAGAATTTATCCGCGTATTTGAAGAGGAAGCGCGCAAGCTTGATGGAATCGCATTTTTGGGACAAGGTACCATCTATCCCGATATCATCGAATCCGGTACCAAAACGGTGAAAGCAGTCAAGAGCCATCACAATGTCGGCGGTCTGCCGGAGGATCTGGACTTTGAACTGGTCGAACCCCTTAAAATGCTCTTCAAGGATGAAGTGCGGGCCTGCGGCAAAGCGCTCGGTCTGCCGGATTCCATGGTATACCGCCAGCCCTTCCCCGGCCCCGGCTTGGGCGTGCGCTGCCTCGGCGCGATCACGCGCGACCGTCTGGAAGCGGTTCGCGAATCGGACGCGATCCTGCGCGAAGAATTTGCTGCTAACGGTTTGGAAGGCAAGGTATGGCAATATTTTACTGCTGTGCCCGATTTGAAATCGGTTGGTGTACGAGACGGCAAGCGTGCTGATGAATGGCCCTGCATTCTGCGTGCAGTCAATACAGTTGATGCAATGACCGCCACTGTGGAGGATGTTCCGTTCGCCCTTCTGCAAAAAATCACTGCCCGTATTACAAGCGAAGTCAAGGGCATTAACCGCGTTCTGTATGATTTGACGCCTAAGCCGACCGGCACGATCGAATGGGAATAACGATATCCTCCCCTGACAAATCATCTTTTTTCTGATGGCGTTGCGTCCTTTTGGAAATTGACCAATATCAGCATCGCCTACGAATATCTGTAAAAAACTGTGTTTTTTCGGCAATCTAAGCAAAAAGGCAGCCACTCTGTTAACCATTTCGGTTGGCAGAGTGGCTGCCTTTTCACAAAATCCTATCCGCATCCATAATCTATTCACACCATATACCACTCGGCATGCAGCAATAAACCGCACATATCATATTGGTATTTCGAGCAATAACAATGTACACGGCAAACCATATGCCAAACGGCGGAGGCATTCTACAAGATGCCTCCGCCGTTTATGATATAATGATCAATTGATTTAGATTGAAAAATTCAATGTTTTTCCTTGATTAACCAATTCTTCCAACGTAACAGAATCCACATACCGATTGACAACATCATACAATCCGCGCCAAAACTCGAGCGTAACACATTCATCCGCCCGCGGACACTCCACCGGATCCTTCGCCAAACAGGCTACCGGTGCCAACGGTCCCTCTGTAATTCGCAGAATATCGCCCACAGTATAATCCGCAGCCGGTTTCGCCAGTTGATACCCGCCTTGCGCTCCACGGGTAGAGGTAACAAATCCTGCACGCGATAGCTGCACGACGATCTGCTCCAAATACTTGGCTGATATCTCCTGTCGTTTGGAGATATCACGAAGCGGAATATAACCTGCCGCATCGTGCTGTGCCAAATCGATCATCAAACGAAGTGCATACCTTCCTTTTGTCGAAATCTTCATAGGCAGTTTCCCCCCTCGCCCTTATTATGCCACAATTTTACTCCAATTTCAAGGATATCCTGTCACTGATTTTACAGGCGTTTCATAACACTCTGAATATGCCGCTCTGCCTGCTCTACTTCCCATTGCAGCTCAGTAGCGGAAATGCGCTCCGCGCCATGACCAAGAATGATCATCTGCTCCATCCCATCCGAAGTGGCCACACGCACCCGATGCTTACGCGACAGGTCATAAGACGCCTGTTCGATATACATGTCTGCGGTTTCCGCCTCTTTGGTATACACCACATGCATCCCATGCCGTTTTTCAACCGATCCGGTTCCGCCTTTAACCTTATAGGCATCAAAAACCACAATCAGCCGGCATTTGCGCACCGCCTGATAATCACTGAGCCGATTGATCAGCATTTCCCGTGCTGCATTGATATCTCCGTCCGCCACCGCATGCAGCTCATCCCACGCAAAAATGATATTATAACCATCCACCAGCAGATAATCGTCCGCACGGATCCGGGTTACATAAAGCTGTTCCATAGTTTCCGCTTTTTTCCGGCTTTGCTGAAAGGCTTCAAAGCCGCGGTCCTTGATTGGCCCGTAGGTGCGTTCAAACAAAGCGCGCAATTCTCGTTCATCCGCCACACCAGCTGTGCTGCTGCCCGGCCGGAACATTGGAGCCGTATCCGATTCCGGCTCTGCTTCCAGCCGCATACCAGGATCGACATGTGCATGTGCGCGTACTTCATCCCATTTCACAACGTACCCCGCACCATGTGCACAGAATACCGAATCCGGAGTATTTTCCACATCACGTGTGGGATCATACCCCATCGCTTCGATCACCTGCGCCGCATTATGGCAGGGTGCATAACCATCCGGTACACAGGATAGGCGTCCCCGTCCCTTGGTGTATGCCGCAACCTCGGTCCAATAATTCCGCATCGAGGCAACCGGTGCGCGGCCGGTTAAAACCGCACCGGCAGCAGTCTGCTCCGGTGCATCAAAGGTGCCGTCCATGCGCTGTACATCAGTCATCGCACGCCCCACGCAATCCTCGGGCAGCTCCAACCGGAACGCATAATACGGTTCCAGCAGCACACTATCTGCCTGCATCAGGCCGTTACGCACTGCACGGTAAGTCGCCTCGCGGAAATCACCGCCCTCGGTATGCTTCACATGCGCCCGGCCAGCCAGCAGCGTAATGTGCAAATCGGTTACGGGCGCACCGGTCAGCACTCCCACATGTGTTTTTTCCGCCAAATGCGTTAGAATCAGCCGCTGCCAATTCAAATCCAACTGATCGGTCGGACAATCCGCCGTAAAAACCAAACCACTGCCCCGCTCACCCGGTTCCAAAAGCAGATGTACCTCTGCATAATGCCGCAGCGGTTCAAAATGCCCCACACCGAGCGCAGGTGATGTGATCGTCTCCCGGTAAACAATGCTCCCCTCGTCAAATGACACCTGCACGCCGAAACGGTCAGCAACAAGGCGGGACAGTACCTCCAGCTGTACCTCCCCCATCAGCTGCACATGCAGTTCCCCCAGCCGTTCATTCCATACCACACGAAGCTGCGGATCCTCTTCTTCCAACTGCCGAAAATACTGCAGCATCGTATGTGCGTCACTGTCTTCGGGCAGCACAACACGGTAGCCGAGCACCGGTTCCAACACCGGCGGTATCGCACCGGCAGCGCTGCCAAGCCCGATCCCCGGCCGGGTGTGCGTCAACCCCGTCACTGCGCAAACCATCCCTGCTTCCGCCTGTTCCACCGCACGGAACTTTTCACCCGAGTAAATGCGGATCTGATTGACCTTTTCCTGCCACCCGCCGTCTTCCTCACCGGACAATAAGGTGCGCACAGCCAATGCGCCGCCAGTCACTTTCAAATATGTCAGGCGGTTGCCCTGTGTATCCCGCGCGATCTTAAAAACGCGAGCACCAAAATCCGTGCCGTATGCCGGGGCGGGCATATACCGATCCACGCCATCCAGCAAAGCATCGATCCCTTCCAGCTTGAGTGCCGATCCGAAATAACACGGAAAGACACGCCGCGTACCAACCAGCGCCGCAATTTCATCTGTGCAAATGTTTCCTGTTTCCAGATAACGCTCCAACAGCGTTTCCTCGCACATCGCCAGTTCCTCCTGCGCCGCCGGAGCGGTCATGTCCACACAGGCTTCATCCAGCCGGCTCTTGAGCTCACGCATCCGTGCAGTACGGTCGGTGCCCTGCAGATCCATTTTGTTAATAAACAAAAAAACCGGGATCCTGTGCCGCTCTAACAGCCGCCAAAGCGTTTCCGTGTGCGCCTGCACGCCATCCGTACCGTTGATCACAAGCACCGCGCAATCGAGCACCTGCAGCGTCCGCTCCATTTCTGCAGAAAAGTCCACATGTCCCGGTGTATCCAGCAGTGTCAAATTGGTTCCCGGCAGCGACAGTTCCGCCTGCTTGGAAAAAATCGTGATCCCGCGTTCCCGTTCCAACGCAAAAGTATCTAAAAAAGCATCTTTGTGATCCACACGGCCGAGCTTTTTCAGCGCTCCGGCCTGATAGAGCAGCGCTTCGGACAGCGTTGTTTTACCCGCATCCACGTGAGCCAACAGACCGGCACATATATGTTTTTTTATCGGTTCAGGCGCTTGTCTGCTCACAAACACCGCTCCTTCCGCAATCATATTCTTTTTTAGTATACCACAGAGAACCGCAGCAGTCGAGTTCTGTTATACACCAGCTCTTCAAAGTTTTATGTCTGCCGCACGCATTTTTCACATAAGCGTACCATTTCTTGATGAATTCACACATTTAGATCAACTTTTCCCATGATTCACATCAATTTCATCACATATGTGCAGTATTTTCGCACAAGATACTATCAGCAAAACCCAAAACACCAACACAAAAAGGAGAGAACAAATCATGACGAACACGAAAAACGGCTCTAATCAGGGTATGGTACCGGAAGCACGCGAAGCAATGGATCGCTTTAAGATGGAAGCGGCGGCCGAGGTCGGCGTCAACCTCAAGCAGGGCTATAACGGCGATCTGACATCCCGTCAGGCCGGTTCTGTTGGCGGTCAGATGGTCAAGAAGATGATCGAATCTTATGAGCAGAAGCTGGCCGGTCAGGGCTAAGCCTTCCGTATAAGCAAAAGCGCGTTGTTTTCGGAAATTCCGAAAACAACGCGCTTTTCCTTTTAATTTAACCGCGCCATGCAGCAAACATCTGCTCCGCCTCGGTAGCGCTGGCCGCCATGACCAGTTTATCCGCCAGTTCCTTGCACTCCGCGTAAGAATGTGCTGCCAAATCCGCCTTGGCTGCCAGCATTGCAGAAGCCGACATCGACAGATTGGTCACACCCAAGCCGCACAGCACCGGCGCCATGCCCGGCGTGCCGGCCATTTCGCCGCATACGCCCACTTCAATACCATTCTCGTTGGCAGCCTTGGCTGTCATTGCGATCAGGCGCAGCACGCCCGGATGCAGCGGACGATACAGATAGGAGATTTTCTCGTTGATACGATCCACCGCGCAGGAATACTGGATCAAATCGTTCGTGCCGATTGAGAAGAAATCCACTTCCTTAGCCAGCATATCCGCACATACAGCCGCCACCGGGATCTCTACCATAATGCCGACCTTAACATCCGGATTAAACGGCACCCCTTCTGCCTTCAGCAGATCCTTAGCCTGCTGGAGCACCTGCTTGGCATTGCGGATCTCCTCGATCGACGAGATCATCGGGAACATAATGCGCAGATCACCAAACTGCGCCGCACGCAGCAGGGCGCGCAGCTGGGTCAGGAACAGGTCGGTCTTATTCAGACAGATGCGAATCGCACGGTAACCGAGGAAGGGGTTCTGCTCCTTCTCCAGCTCCAGCGCGGGCACCTCCTTATCGCCGCCGATATCCAGCGTGCGGATAATGACCGGCTTGCCTGCCATTGTCTGGCAGGCCGTTTTATATGCCTCAAACTGCTCCTCTTCGCTCGGCAGGTCATTGCGGTCCATAAACAGGAATTCCGAACGGAATAGGCCAACACCTTCGCCGCCCAATTCTGCCACACGCACCGCGTCATCCGGCGTACCGATATTGCCTTCGATCACGATGCGGCGTCCGTCGCTCGTTGCGCCCTCGCGGTCCTTAAACTGCGCCAGCATGGCACGGCGTGCATCTTCCGCCTTTTTCTTTTCTTCAAACTGCGCCAGCGTTTCCGCGTCCGGCGCCGCGATCACCTCGCCTGCCGCGCCATCCAGCAGAAGCTTGGTTCCATCTGCGATCCCATCCGCCTTATCACCTGCGCCAGCCACCGCCGGGATGCCCATCGAACGCGCCATGATGGCGGAATGGCTCGTCCGCCCGCCGATCCGGGTGATAAAGCCGACTACCGGCTTGCTGCCGATTTTTGCTGTATCGGACGGTGTCAGATCATTTGCAATCAAGATGCACGGCTCCGTGATCGCATCGATCGCATTATCCGCAATCCCTTTGAGGTTTTTCAGTACACGCTTGGAAATATCACCGATATCAGCCGCACGCGCCTGCATATATTCGCTGTCCATCGCGCGGAACATCGCCTGGAAATTCTCGCAGTTGACAAAGCACGCGTATTCTGCACACACCTTATCATCCGCAACCAGATTTGTCATCCCTTCCACAAAATCGGGATCATCCAGCATCATCAGGTGCGCGTCAAAAATTTCCGCCTCCGCCGCACCGATGGTCTTTTCCGCCTCATCCCGCAGCGCTTCGATCTGCCGTTTCGCTTTGTCCACCGCATCCGTCACGCGCTGCTGCTCCGCCGCAACATCCGTAATCGTATTTTTTACTACACTCAGGTCTTCTTCCTTAATTACAAGCGCCTTTGCGTGTGCAAGGCCTTCCGAAACACCGATCGCCTTAAACTTAACCATGAACATTTCCTCCCACTACTTGTAAGCCATAAACAAATCCCTTATCTTTATTTTACGTTAAATTGTTTAATACGTCAAGACGTTCCTCGCTATCGCTTTTACTGAATTTATCTTCTATTTTACTGTATTTTTACTCGTATTACCGAATGCCGGCATATCGCATCCCTTTGTGTAATTCACCTGTTTTCCACATACGTCATCCCCCCGAATTGTCCGCTTCGCCAAATCTTTCCGCACAAAGGGAAATCCTTTTGAAAAAAAGTAAAAATAGCGTGCTGGACAGGATATTTTCTGCTATACTGATATCATTCCAAATGCTTTATGAGGAGGAATTCCAACCATGGCAAACCGTTGCACCCGTATCCCTTCGATCCTGTTCCCGAAAGAAGGAACCGATCTTTCCAAGTGGGCTGTCATTGCCTGTGACCAGTATACCTCACAGCCGGATTACTGGGAAGAAACCGACCGCACGGTCGGCGATGCGCCCTCTACGCTGCGCCTGACCCTGCCCGAGGTCTATCTGGAAGATGCCGATGTGGCCGACCGCACTGCAACCATCCACCGCACCATGCAGGACTATATGCAGAACGGCACCCTGCGCACCCTGCCGGCCGGTGTTGTGCTGACCGAACGCTGGTCGGGCGGTAACTGCCCGCGCCGCGGCGTTGTGCTGGCCGTAGATCTGGAGGCCTATGAATACACCGCGGGTTCGGCTTCGCTGATCCGCCCGACCGAAAAAACCGTCGTTGAGCGCATCCCGCCCCGCTTAAAAGTGCGGCAGGGCGCCTGCATCGAGCTGCCGCACATTATGATCCTGATCGATGATCCCGATCGCCGCATCATTGAACCGCTCTTCGATAAAACCGCTTCGTTTTCCAAGCTGTATGATACCGACCTGATGCAGAACGGCGGCCATATCACCGGTTGGTTCATTCCGCAGGGCGCGGAAACCGATGCAATCGAAGCTGGTTTGGAGGCACTGTGCGACCGCGGCGCGTTCAACCGCAAATATGGCTGCACCGATGCACAAGCCCTCCTGCCCTACGCAGTAGGCGACGGCAACCATTCCATGGCGACCGCCAAGGCCTACTGGGAGGAGGTTAAGCAGGGACTGACTGCCGAAGAACAAGCAGACCATCCTGCACGCTACGTGCTGGTCGAAGTGGTCAATATCCACGACGAAAGCCTGATCATCGAACCGATCCACCGTATCCTGTTCGGCGTGCAGACCGAAAACCTGCTGACTGAACTGACCGCCTTCTATCAGTCGCAGGGCTGCCGCGCCTATGTTGCCGAGCAGGTACCCGCAGACGACAGCGCACACTGCTATCCATTCCGTTCCGCAGACCGAACCGGCGTGCTGGTTGTGGAAAATCCCAAGTGGTCCATTCCGGTAGCGACCATGCAGACCGGTCTGGACGCTTATCTGGAATCCCACCCGTCAGTCAAAATCGACTATATCCACGGTGAGGACGTGATCCGGGATCTGACCGCCAAGCCGGGCAATCTGGGCTTTATCCTGCCGGATATTGCGAAAAACGATCTGTTCCGCGGCGTTGTGTTCGACGGTGTCCTTCCCCGCAAAACCTTCTCCATGGGCGAAGCGCACGAAAAGCGCTACTACATGGAAGCCAAGGCCATTGTCAAGTAAACCGCTTCAGGGCGCAGTCTCCGGACTGCGCCCCTTTGCTTCCCACCGCAGCTCCGCCCGCTCTCCCCGCACCGAGCACAGCACAAAAGCCGGGGTCAGTGCAAACGGGCGATCGGATGCAAACGGGCAGGAAAGCCGTAATACATCTCCCTCCCGCTCGATCTGCACCACACCTTCCGTCAACAGCGCATCCAACACGGTATCCCCGGTTTGCACAGTAAACAAAGGTTCCGCCTGTGCCGGTTCCGCCGTTTGTTCTATTTCCTCTGCTTTGGATGCCGGATTGCGCCGGATCACCGGCGGCTCTGGTGCAGCCGCCAGATATACCCGCTGCGGCACTGCTGCCGGGCACCCCGCCGTTTTCAAGGTCTCCCTTGACAGGCGCCGCCGCAAACGCAGCCGCCCGTCCTCCGGCGCAGGCAGGCCGATCCGCAGCACCGCGCCGGACGCCCACTCCCCATAGCAGCGCAGCAGCTCCCCCTCGCCGCACAACGTGCAGTCCAGATCGACCTGTACGCCGCGCGCATCCGCCTCCCAGTCCAGTTTACCCACCGAACCGCCGGCAAAATACACTTCCGTCTGCATTTTCCAGCCCTCCCGATTCAAACGTTGCCGCTTCCCAACCGCAAACAAACAGCGCGTATCCTACCAACAGGATACGCGCTTTGTTCTGAACATATGACGCTTCAGCCCTGTATAGAACCCAAACCAAAACTGACAGCCAACGCCTCATCCACATGCCGCATCGCGCCCGCATCCAGTGATCCCATCTTTTCGCGCAGGCGGCGCTTATCCAGCGTGCGGATCTGCTCGGTCAAAATAATGGAGTCCTTGGTCAGGCCGTAATGCGGTGCGCCGAGCGTAATATGCGTCGGCATTTTCGCCTTATTGACCTGCGATGTAATGGCGGCTGCGATCACGGTCGGGCTGTATCGGTTGCCGACGTTGTTCTGCACGATCAGCACCGGACGAACCCCTCCCTGTTCGCTGCCGACTACCGGACTGAGGTCGGCGTAGTAAATATCGCCCCGTTTGATATTAGTATCCACGTTGGTCACACTCCGATAAAATAGATTTGCGTTACCCGCAAACCTATTTTCCCCGTGCTGCCGCAAAATATAACCGGCACAGCAAATTTGTACAATGCAAAATACAAGGGGATGGGAATGCATTGCTTCCCATCCCCAGTTTATGCCGCAATTTACCGTCTTGTCATCCTACATAAAACCGTGGTACACGGCTGCTCACCGCACAGATCACCTCATACGAAATCGTGCCCGCAGCCTGCGCGGTATCCTCCGCTGTCCACACGGACGGCCCGAACACCGTTACCTCATCCCCGCGGCGCACCTGTGCGCCCTCTGGGATCTGTACCATGCACATATCCATGCAGATCCGCCCCAGCACAGGAGCGCACTGCCCGTTCAGCACAACATGCGCCCGTCCTGAGCCTGTGCGCAGGAATCCATCCGCATACCCCATAGAAACCACCGCAATCCGTGTCGGCGCATCGGTTTCAAAGGTACGTCCATAGCTGATCGTGGTATGTGCCGGGATCTCGCGCACCTGCACGACCCGCGCCTTTACCGTCATCGCCGGATGAAGATCCAGCACCGGCGGCACCGAGCAATCCGGGCGGCAGCCGTACAGAATAATGCCCGCCCGTGTCATCGTACAGTGCATCCGCTCATAATGCTGTATCGCACCGCTGTTGGCACAGTGCCGCAGCGGCAGCGCTAAACCGGCGCGCTGTAAATCCTCACAAACTGCGGCAAAGCGTTCATACTGCAATGCCGTGTATTCCGTCCCCTCCGGCACATCGGACACGGCAAAATGGGTAAATATCCCTTCTGCATGCAGACCGGGCAAAGCTGCACAGGATAAAATACGCTGCACGGTGCGCTCCCGCTCCCACGCAGGGAAGCCAAGCCGGGTCATCCCTGTATCCAGCTTGATGTGCACGGTGATCGTTTCTCCCGTGCGCCGGGCTGCTGCCGACAGCAACTGCGCCGTTTCCTCATCATACACCGGCGCGGTAATGTGCTCCCGCGCGATCGTATCCATATCCGCTTCATCCACATAGCCCAAAATAAGAATCGGCTTGGTAATGCCGTTTTCCCGCAGCTCCACTGCCTCCGGCACGGTAGCCACCGCAAAATACGGCGCTCCCAGCGCCTGCAGCCGCTGTGCCACCGGCACTGCACCGTGACCATAGGCATCCGCCTTGACAACGCACAGCACCGGCGACTTTGCCTGCGCACAGATCACACGGTAATTATGTTCGATCGCACCCAGATCGATCTGCGCCCAAGTGCGGTGTTTGCTCGGTTTCATGTTTCATTCATCCCCATATTTATGTTTCCTGATATGCTGTAACCTGCAAGGTCAGCACCCGCGTGCCATCCGCATACAGCTCCGCACAAACGGGCTGCAAGCCCTGTTCAGTCAGCCAGACCTGCTTTTCGACCCGCTCGCCGTCCGTTTCTCCCTCATACCGCAGCACCAGCAGCGCACGTCCGTCCGTGTGCTCGGTCCACATCTGCGCCGGTTCAGCCATGCGCAGATCGCACAGCAAGCAGAACAGCGCATCCGCCGGTGTCAATCCGGTGCGCTGCGGCATGGCGTGCTCCAATGCCAAGCCGTCATACTGCAGCACCAGAGAAGCGCTGTCCTCCCCGGCGATCGTCCCGCCGATCCCGGCAACCGATTCCGGTGCCGTGATCGTAAAGGAATCGGCATCTTCTCTATTATACGCGTACTCGCTTTCAAATTCCAGCACCGATCCATCCAGATCGGAAATAATTTTCAATTGTGCCGTAAAGCCGTCCAGTGTTTCAAAATGCGCCCGTACCTGACTGCTGTCCACAGGCTTTCCGCATCCGGACAGCATGAGCAGCACCAATAGCACCGCCGCGTATCGTAACCTGTTCAGAAGTTCACCACTCCTTCGTATTGTAACGCCGGAGCAGCACCGCAAGCTGCCCGAGCATATCCCCCGGCGTCATACCGTACTCGCTGTATGCATTCGCGGCATAGTCACCCGCACGTCCATGCAGCCATGCTGCCGCGCAGGCCGCATCCTCCGCCCGCAGCCCCTGTCCGCAAAGCGATACCAGCATCCCCGCCAGTACATCGCCGCTGCCGCCCTTCGCCATGCCGGGATTGCCCGAATGATTCCGGTAAGCCGTGCCGTCCGGCGTATAAATTTGCGTGCGGTGGCCTTTATACAGCAGAACACAGCGCATTTCACAGGCAAAAGCCGCCAATTCCTCCGCAGAAGGCGTGCGCATTCCGCTCAGGCGCGCAAATTCCCCGGCGTGCGGTGTCAGGATCACCGGCTTAGCTGTCTGCCGTAAGATATTCTTATGCGCCGCAACGGCATTTATGCCGTCTGCATCCAAAACGATCGGGCACGCTGCCTGCCGCAGCAGGCCGGATACCACCGCCTCCACCCCGGCCGAGCGCCCCAGTCCGCAGCCGATCAGCATAGCATCTGCTTTTTCCGCCAATGCCAACAAAGACGGCAGCGCATCAGCAGAAAGCGTGCCGTCCGCTCCGCCGGGTACCGGACGCACCACCGGCTCATTCAGCTTAACGACCAGCGTCGGCCATGCCTGCTCCGGTACCGCCAGCGTTACCACACCGCTTCCCATGCGCACCGCCCCTTGCGCTGCAAAATATGCTGCGCCGGTATACCCCACGCAGCCGCAGACGCACAGCACGCGTCCGTAGTCATTTTTATCGGATTCCGCCCGGCGCGGCGGGATCAGACGGTCGATATAGGCCTGATCCAGTTCTATCATATCTGTTTCGCTCCCCTCCCACAGCAATTCTCGCCGCACCACACTTCTTTCTGCCGCATACAATGCACAGAAGGAGTGTGATCTGCTTGGCGATCCGTATTTTTATTGATCAGGGGCACAATCCCAGCGGCCCCAACACCGGCGCAGAAGGCAATGGACTGCGCGAACAGGACATCACTTATGCTGTCGGCCTGTATCTGGCCGGCCTGCTGCGCGACGACCCGCGCTTTGAGGTGCGGCAGAGCCGCAATACGCCGGACGAAGTGCTCGGCACCAGCAACAGCACCAGTCTGGCTGCCCGTGTCCGCGCCGCAAACAACTGGCCGGCGGATTATTTTATCAGCATCCACTGCAATTCCAATCCCAATCCGGCCATCAACGGCAGCGAAGTATATGTATACCGTACCAACTCACAGCCTTACTGGCTGGCGCAGCACGTGCTGAACGGCATTGTCGCACGCACCGGCACCAAGGACAATGGTGTGCGGCTGAATCCTGCCCTGTATGTGCTGCGGCGCACGCAAATGCCGGCAATTCTGGTCGAGCTGGCCTATCTGAGCAACCAGGAGGATGCCCGCCGTCTGGAATCCGATCCCTTCGGGTTTGCGCAGGGGATCTATAACGGTCTGCTCAGCTATTTCGGCTTTGCGCCGCTGTAATCCGGTGGCCGTCGCGGAAAATCCTTTTTTCTGCCGTGCTGCGACTGAACGCAGACAAACACTGAGCAAACGCTCTGCACAAAACACAATTTTCTCCCAAAGCATAAAAACCGAGGCTTCTGTCCCCGGTTTTTATGCTTTAAGCTGCAATTTCTGCTGCAGGCGCATTGCCGCAGCACCATGTCATCCTATTCAAAACCCACCGGTCACACCAAGCACCTGCCCGGTCACAAACGATGCCTGCTCCGAGCATAGAAACAGCACGGCTGCGGCAACCTCATCCGCCGTTCCAATCCGCCCCAACGGCGTCTCCTCCGCCAGCTCCTGCATGGTTTGCGCACTGTGCACGGCATTCATATCCGTACCGATGACACCGGGCGCTACGCAGTTAACACGGATACCGCTCGGCCCAAGCTCCAGTGCAAGCGATTTGGTCAGCCCGATCAGCGCCGCCTTGCTTGCTGCATAGTGGCTTTCACAGGACGCACCTGTCTGTCCCCACATGGAGGAAATCGTTACAATGCTGCCGCGCTTGCGATGCAGCAGCTCGGGCAGAGCCGTCCGGATCGTACGCACTGCACCCAGCAGGTTCACATCCAGCATCTGCTGCCAATCCGCATCCGTAATGTCCTGAAACATTTTTTGCTGCGCAATACCCGCGTTGCAGATCACCGCATCCAATGCGCCAAAGTGCCTCTGCGCCTCGCTTACAGCACGAGCCGCGGCGCGGCTGTCCTGCAGATCCGCGCAAAGCGGCAATGCGCCGGTCTCTTCCGCCAGCGCACCGGACAGTGCGCGGCTTTCCCGATAGGTAAACGCCACATTCCATCCGGCTGCCGCAAACGCACGCACACAGGCTGCACCGATCCCGCGGGAGCCGCCGGTGATCAAAACGGTCTGCGGCATATCAGATCGCCACCGTCTGCTGCGCTTCAAACAGGCACTGGTTCAGATCCTTCTTGCGGGACAGACCTTCCTCAATATCCAGATCGGTCACGATATTATTATCCAGCACGACCACGCGGTTGGTCTTGCCCTCCATCAGCGCCCGAACAGCCGCGTAACCCATGCGGGTCGCCATGACGCGATCCTCTGCCGTCGGCGAACCGCCGCGCTGGATATGTCCGAGAATGGTCACGCGGGTATCAATGCCGGTCGCTTCGTGGATCTGGTCGGCAACCTCCTGTGCGGAGCCATACCCCTCCGCCACGATGATAATATGATGGTTGCGGCCTTTGATACGCCCGATGCGCATTTTTTCCACGATATCCGTGTCAAAATCCAGCTTACGCTCCGGCAGACAAATCGCTGTTGCACCCACCGCGCAGCCAACCTGCAGCGCCAGATGACCTGCCCGGCGTCCCATGACCTCAACCACCGAGCAGCGCTCATGCGACTGCATGGTATCGCGCAGCTTATCGATGCACTCGATCGCCGTATTGCAGGCCGTATCAAAGCCGATGGTATAGTCTGTACAAACGATATCATTATCAATCGTACCGGGCACACCAATGCAGGGTACCCCCTTGCGGGACAGCGCCTGCGCGCCGCGGAATGTACCGTCGCCGCCGCAGCAGATCAGGCCGTCAATGCCGAGATACTTGCAGGTATCCGCTGCCTTCTGCAGGCCTTCCTCGGTCAGCATTTCCTTGCAGCGCGCAGTGTACAGCATGGTTCCGCCGCGGCGGATGATGCCGTCCACGCTGCGCGCGCCCATCTCAATGATATCGCCGTTGATCAGGCCGCTGTATCCGCGCCGGATGCCCAGCACGGAAATATCATGCGCCGATGCTGTACGAACGACCGACCGGATCATTGCGTTCATCCCGGGCGCGTCGCCGCCGCTCGTCAGCACGCCAATTCTGCGAATCTGTTTTTCCATAATAAACCTCCTGTATCGGTGCTGTATTGTTGCCGTATCCTTTTATTGTAGTATAACATTTTCTTCGCCCAAGAGGAAGCGTAATTTTTCCAAAAACGCCACATCCGGGCGGCACCAGTACGTGCGCTTGGCCAATGTTTTTTTTCTGGTATCCATTGGATACAGATAAACCGGCGTATCCCCCGGCTGCGTCAGCAGCGCTGCTTTGATCCGCGGCCACTCATCGCTCTTCATGCTGCCAATACGCAGAAACAGCTTATGCGGTGCCAGCTTGGCCGCCTGCTGATCGGTATACACCGACCGAGCCGGGTCACTGCGCGCCTGCATACTGTCCACCGCACTTTCGGTCAGCGGCTGTGCTTCGTCCAGCAGCACCTTGGGGGCTTCGTCCTCACGGGTGTCAATCCGCCCGGTCAGCAGCACCGCGCTGTCCTCCGTCAGGTATGCGCCGCACTGCTGCAGCGAACGCGGGAATACGACCAGTTCAATCGAAGCCGTCTCATCCTCCACGGTCACGTAAGCCATCATCGCACCGTTTTTGGTGGATTTGAGCCGCACCGCCGTGATAACGCAGGCCAGCCGCACGGTCATCCCGTCGCGGAACACCGGTTTTTCGCTCTCGCCGCCCAGATCGTCAATGATCCGGCGGATCGCGGCGGCATCCGCCTTACGCGCCAGCGTGCGGTATTCGTCCATCGGATGCCCGGACAAATACAGACCGGTCGTTTCCTTCTCCATCGAAAGCAGCTCACGCTTGGACACCTCGGGGATATCGGGCAGCGCGATCTGGCTGTCCTGCACGGCGTCATTCCCCATGCCGAACAGATCCATCTGCCCTTCAATATTCTTTTTCCTGCTCTGCGCGACCGCGTCCACGACCGCACCTGCGATTTTCAGCAGTTGGCTGCGGCGGTAGCCCATGGAATCAAACGCCCCCGCCTTGATCATACTCTCGAGTGCCCGACGGTTGAGCTCGCGGTCGTACATCCGCTCACAAAAATCCTGAAACGAGCCAAACAGCCCGCCGCTCTCCCGCTCTTCAACCAACTGCCGCATGAAGCTGCGCCCCACGCCCTTAACCGCCGCCAAACCAAATCGGATATCCTGCCCGGAAACCGAAAAGCTGTCGTAAGACTCATTCACATCCGGTGGCAGCACGCGAATAGCCATTTCCCGCGCGGCCTGAATGTATTCCGAAATTTTGTCCGATGAATCCAGCACACTGGTCAGCAGCGCCGCCATATACTCCCGCGGATAGTGACACTTCAGATACGCAGTGCGGAATGAGACCACTGCATAGCACACGGCATGCGCCTTGTTGAAGGCATAGTTGGCAAAATCCATAATTTCATCAAACAGGCTGGCCGCAACCGACTCGGGCACACCGCGTTTGACCGCCCCGTCGATCCCCTGCGTCTCGTCGCCGTGGATAAACGTGACGCGTTCCTTTTCCAGCTCCTTCATTTTCTTTTTGCTCATCGCGCGGCGCACCATATCCGCCTTGCCGAGCGAATACCCCGCGAGCGACTGAAACACCTGCATGACCTGCTCCTGATAGATCATGCAGCCGTAAGTGACTTTGAGGATCGGTTCCAGCAGCGGATGCTTGTACGTCACCTTCTCCGGGTGATGGCGGCACTCGATATACCGCGGGATCGACTGCATCGGCCCCGGCCGGTACAGCGCCACAACCGCCGTGATATCCTCGATCGACTGCGGGCGCAAACCGGTAACGACATTGGTGATGCCCGCACTTTCCAGCTGGAACACACCCATTGTTGAGCCGCGGCCGAGCATCTCATAGGTCGCCGGATCATTCATATCCACCTTTTCAATGTCAAAATCCGGCGTATGGCGGCGGATCATCTTTTCTGCATCCGCGATAACCGTCAGGTTGCGCAGACCAAGGAAATCCATCTTGAGCAGCCCCAGCTCCTCCAGTGTAACCATGGTAAACTGTGTAACCATCTGCTCATCGTTGCGCGCCAGCGGCACATAGGTATCCACCGGATCCTTGGTGATAACCACGCCTGCGGCATGAGTCGAAGCGTGCCGCGGCATGCCTTCCAGTGCGCGCGCAGTATCGATCAGCTCGCGTACCTGCGGCGCTTCATCATACATTTTTTTCAGCTCAGGATTGATCGCCAGCGCCTTATCGATCGTGATATGCAGTTCGTTCGGCACCTGCTTGGCAACGGCGTCCACCTCGTTATAGGGAATGTTCAGCGCCCGTCCCACATCGCGGATCGCGCCGCGCGCCGCCATCGTGCCAAAGGTAACGATCTGTGCCACCCGGTCCTTGCCGTATTTGCTCGTAACGTATTCAATGACCTCCGGCCGGCGCACATAGCAGAAGTCCACGTCGATATCCGGCATGGAAACGCGCTCCGGATTGAGGAACCGTTCAAAATACAGCGAATAGTGGATCGGATCCAGATCTGTGATACCCAGACAGTACGACACGATCGAACCTGCGGCCGACCCGCGCCCCGGTCCGACCGGTATGCCCTGCCGCTTGGCATAGCCGATAAAATCCGAAACGATCAGAAAGTAATCGACAAACCCCATCTTGGCAATCATATCGATTTCATATTGCAAACGCTTACGCACCGTGCCGTCATCCTCCGGATAACGCTGCGCAAAGCCTTCCGCACACAGCTTTTGCAGGTATTCCAGTGCTGTGTATCCCGCAGGCACATCAAATTCAGGCAGATGATATTTGCCGAATTCAAATTCCACCTGACAGCGCTCCGCGATCTTTACCGTATTGGCCAGTGCCTCGGGATGCTCAGGAAACAGCGCTGCCATCTCGTCCGCGTCCTTGATGTAAAACTCCTGCGTTTCAAACTTCATCCGCGTGGGATCATCCACGGTTTTTCCCATCTGGATGGACATGAGAACATCCTGTATTCTGGCATCCTGACGGGAAAGGTAGTGCGCGTCATTTGTTGCAACAAGACCGATATCCAATTCCTTTGCGAGCTGAAACAGCCCGTCGTTTACTTTTTTCTGGATATCGATTCCGTGATCCTGTACCTCCAGATAAAAATGATCACGGTCGAATATTTCAAGGAACTCCTCACACAGTTCATAGGCCCCGTCCATATCCCCGTCTGCCAACGCCCGCGGAACAGCACCCGCCAAACAAGCCGACAGGCAGATCAGCCCCTCGCTGTGCTGCCGCAGCAATTCCATATCAATGCGCGGCTTCATGTAAAAGCCTTCGGAGAAACCCAGCGATACCATATGGATCAGGTTGCGGTAGCCGGTCATATTTTCGCACAGCAGGATCAAATGGCTGTGCCACTCCCCATTCACATAGCTGCGGTCGAAACGCGAATGAGGCGCCAAATAAACCTCACAGCCGATGACCGGATGGATCCCCTTGGCCTTGCAGGCACGATAAAAATCAATCACACCGTACATCACACCATGATCGGTCAGTGCGCAGGCGGTCTGCCCGAGTGCCGCCACCCGATCGACCAACCCCTCGATCCGGCATGCGCCGTCCAGCAGGCTATATTCACTATGTACATGCAAATGCGCAAATGGTACCATTTAGCTCTCCTTTATTGCAAATTCGGTAATCTTTTTCAATCGATGGCTCAGCCCCGGCTTTGAAATCGGCGGATCAAACCGCTGTGCCAGCTCCGCAAGGCTGTCCGTTGGGTAAGCAAGACGCAGCCGCACCGTTTCACGCAGCGCTTCCGGGAAGGCCTCCTCCCCGCCGCTCTCCAGCACTGCACGGATCGCGGCGATCTGCCGTGCTGCGGCATCCGCGGTTTTGACCAGATTCGCTGTTTCGCAGTTGACCTGCCGGTTGATCGTATTGCGCAGATTCTTTTCCACCTTGGCTTCCATCAATTCCATTGCTGCATGCGGCGCGCCGATGTGCGTTAAAAAATCCTCCACACCGGCATTGTCTTTGAAATAGAGCAGCCATGCGCTGCCGCGCCGCGCCTGCTTGGGCGACAGACCCAGCTCGAGCAGCAGGCTTGTCTCTTCTCCGGACAAGCTCTGCCGTGTGCTTTTCAGCTCCAAATGGCTTTTCTTATCCGGCCCGGCTACCGTTCCTGCCATCAGGAATGCCCCACGCAGGAACGCAGCAATGCAGCAGTCCTCCTCAATGATATTCCGATTCAGGTGATAGGCAATATGGCTTTTGCGGTCATATCCCAGCCCGTCAAAGATCCGACCGATCTCTCCGCTTTGCGTGATCACAAGCTGCTGTTTCCTGCCCGCCTGCTGCGGCTCGCACAAAACGAAAAACGCCCGCTGCAGCAGCGCCTGCAAGCGGCGCACCACAGCGGTGTTCTCCGCAGAGAGACGGATCTCCTTATGCGAAAACACCGAAGCATGAAGCAATGCACCGTATGCCTCTGCCCGTGTGCAGCAACTGCGCTGCATGGATATACGGCACAGCTCATTTTTTACCTCGGATGAAAAGGACATCGTTTTCTCCCACTGTTCTGTTTACTTGTGATAATCGCGGTGCATGGTCACCACACCGTATTCCCGCCCGCGCAGATGCCCGGACAGTGCCTCTGTGATCGCAACCGAACGGTGCTTGCCGCCCGTGCAGCCGATGCTGATGACCACATTGGTTTTTCCCTCTGCCATATAGCGCGGCAGCAGAAAATCCACCAGCGAGGTCAAATGCCCCATCAGTGCATCCGCTGTGCCGCCCTGAAACACATAGTCCCGCACATCGGGATCGGTACCGTTCTTTTCGCGCAGTTCCATCTCATAATAGGGATTCGGCAAAAAACGCACATCAAATACCAAGTCCGATTCTGCCGGGATACCGTATTTGAAACCAAACGACTGCACGATCACTTCAAAAGCGCCGCTGCCCTCTGCCCCGGAAAAGAGCGTCAGCAGCCGCTCACGCAGGCCGGCGGTGGACAAGCCAGTCGTATCGACCATAAAATCCGCACGGTCGCGCAATGCGGACAGCAGCTCGCGCTCCTTGTCGATCGCGGCTGTCATGGAAATACCACGCTCCATCAGCGGATGCTTGCGCCGGGTCTCCTTGTAGCGGCGAATCAGCGTGGGCGTATCCGTATCCAGAAACAGGATCCGAAAATCGCATCCCATATCGCGGATGGAAGCCAGAGAATCGAACAACTGCTGAAAATCCCCGCCCGCACGCACATCGGTCACCAGCGCGACCCGCTCGTACCGCTCGGTCGCTGCCAGACAGATCTCTGCAAAGCGGGGGATCAGGGCAATCGGCAGATTATCCACGCAGTAATAACCCAAGTCCTCCAAAGTTGCGATCGCGCGGCTCTTACCCGCACCCGACATGCCCGAAACAATCAGAAAATTCATGTATGCCTCTCTCCTTGTCCGCTTACCGGATAATGCGGACCTCACATTCCAGTTCCACGCCAAATTTCTCGCGCACACGCTGCTGCACCAGTTCGATCAGGCGAAGCATCTCCTCACAGGTTGCCCCGCCGCGGTTGATCAAAAATCCCGCATGCTTTTCCGATACCTGCGCTGCGCCGACCGAAACGCCCTTCAGTCCCGCGTCCTCAATCAGCCGGCCGGCAAAATACCCTTCCGGCCGTTTGAAGGTTGATCCGGCGGACGGATAATTCAGCGGCTGCTTATCGCGCCGGCGCTGCGCAAAATCGTTCATTTTATCCAAAATGGCAGCGGGATCCCCCGGCTGCAGCCGCAGCACCGAGCGCAGCACAACCCAATCCGGATGCGCCCGGAACGCGCTGCCACGATAAGCAAAACAGTGCTCCTCACCGGTCAGTGTGTGCACCGTACCGCTGCCGTCCAGATATTCAGTCTGCTCCACAATAGCGGCCATCTGACCGTCATATGCTCCTGCATTCATAAACACTGCACCGCCCAGGCTGCCCGGAATCCCGCCGGCAAACTCCGCACCAGTCAGCCCTGCGCGCTGTGCATACCGCGACACCCGGCTGAGCAAAGCGCCGGCCTGCACAATCAAGCGGTTCTCCTCAACCGCGCGTACGTCATCCATCTCCGTCGTGCACACTACCGCGCCGCGATAGCCCGCATCAGACACCAACATGTTCGACCCATTACCCAGCATCAGCAACGGCAGGCCGCAATCACGGATCACCTGCAGCGCCTTTGCCAGCTGTTCTGGCGTTTTAGGAACCACAAACAGATCGGCCGCTCCGCCGATTGCGAATGTCGTGTGGCGGCACATCGGCTCCCCCGCCATAACCTCTATTTCAGGCGCCGCCTCATGCAGTGCAGCCATACATCTCTTGGTTTTTTCCATAGTTCCCTCCATATGCAAACGATCTATTCGCAAAATAACACCACAGCAGCAGCCGCATATAATCGACAACAGCAGCCGCCCAGTGGCAGTAAGTATTCAATTCAAGGTTATTATAACAAAGATACTCACAAAGTGCAAATAAAAGGCACCCTTTCGGGTGCCTTTTATCCTATGTAACCTATAGCAGTGTTATTCGCTTACCGCTTCCAACATGCTTGCGCCTTCTGCCATGTCAGTCATAGCCGTTTCCAGCTGCTCACTCATCTGCGCAGACAATTCGGCCAGCTTCGTTTGATCGGTTTCTTCCGTCATCGCGGCAACCGTATCAATAAACGCAATCAGCGACTCACAGCCGGACTTGAGCTTAGCATGTGCATCAGCATAAGACTCAGGCGGCGTAACAGATGCAAATTCGTTAATCGAAGCCTTCATATCGTCGAGGACTTTCTTTGCGGATTCCGGATCGCTGATCGCCGTACTAACATTGGTCTGAATCTCATTCATATCAGCGCTGAGCTTTTCGGCTGCCTGCTGATACTCTTCCTCCGTCAGCGCTGCCGGTGCAGCCCCACCGCTTTCGCCTGTTCCAGCATCGTTTCCGCCGCATGCCGCCAGCGAAAGTGCCAGCACAGCTACCAATAACGCCGCCAAAAGACGCTTGGTAATATTCTTCTTCACATTCCATTCTCCTTACTTTTTTATTTGCAAGATTGTATTTGCATTATAGCCGAAAGCGTACAAAATGTAAAGACATTCCCCAATAATAGAAGACAATTTTTTTAAGTGATTTTTATGCTATTTTCCTATTAAGTTTTAGCGCACCCAAACTTCTTCATGCTCCCCGCGGCGCGGGCGGCCCAGCAGCATCCGAATCGCTTCCTGCGCCGGCAGGTCATGGTACAGCACCTCATACATAGCCTCTGTAATCGGCATGGATACCCCCTGCTGCTTTGCCAAATGATAACCGGCCTCGGTCGCATAATACCCTTCGACCGTCGCGCCTACCTCCCGCATCGCCTGCTGCGCCGTTGCACCCTTGCCGATCAGGATACCGGCACGGCGGTTGCGTGAATGCATCGAGCAGCAGGTCACGATCAGGTCTCCTACACCGGACAGGCCGGCAAAGGTTTCCTGCTTTGCACCCAGCGTTACACCAAGGCGCGCGATTTCCGTTAAGCCGCGGGTCATAAAAGCGGCCTTGGAATTATCCCCCAAGCCCAAGCCATCCGAAATACCCGCACCCAGCGCAATGATATTCTTAAACGCGCCGCCCAGTTCGCAGCCAACAATATCTGCCGAGGTATAAACACGGAACGAGTGATCATTCATAAAAGCCGACTGGGTCAGCTCAGCCGCTGCACGGCTCGCAGAGGCCGCAACGATCGCCGTCGGCACGTTGCGTGCAACTTCCTCCGCATGGGTCGGCCCGGTCAGCGCGACCACCGGATTGCGTCCGCCCATCGCGCGGTCGATCGTCTGCGAAAAGCGGCAGTAACCATGCCCCGAATCCAGCCCCTTGCCGACGTTGACGATCACCGTACCGGCCGGTACGATTGCAGCAAGCTGTTCTGCGGTCGAAGCAACTGCGAAGGACGGCACCGCCATCACAATCAAATCCGCCTGTGCTGCGCCCGACATATCGGTCGTAATGTCAATGCCCTCCGGGATATGCACGCCCGGCAGCAGTTTTTCATGCGCACGTTCGCGCAGCAGCAGATCACATTCCTCCTGCAAATAGGTCCACGACGTCACTTCGTGACCATTCTGGTGCAGCAGCATGGCAAGAGCAATGCCCCAACCGCCGGTGCCAAGCACGAAAACCTTCATGTTTCGTTCTCCTCTCCGTCTGAAACGGTCTTTTCGATCGTTTTTTTGCTTTTGAATGAGAATTTATTCTCTTCCCCGCGCAGGATGCGCATAATATTGGCGCGGTGCATAAACACCACCGCCACCGCCATACCAAATGCCATCGCCGTCAGTACCGGATCACGGTAAAACAGCAGTGTCGTAATCGGAAAGCTGACCGCCCCCAGAATCGAGCCGAGCGAAATCCAGCGTGTCAGCAGCACCGCACCGAAAAACAGCACAAAGGCGATCAGGAAAATACGCCAGTCGAACAGCACCAGCATAACCGCACCAACCAATACACCCTTTCCGCCGCGAAAGCCGAAATACAACGGAAACATATGGCCGAGTATGACGAAAATACCTGCGACCAGCTTGCCGACCGGCCCCGCCAGCAGGGCGCCGATTGAAACCGCCGCCGCGCCCTTGGCGATATCACCCAGCAGGACAAACAGCGTTTTTCCCGCTCCCATCGTGCGGTAAGCATTGGTCAGCCCGGCATTCCCGCTGCCGTAATCCCGAATATCCTTGCCAAGCGTTACCTTGCTGACGATGATCGCAAAACTCAGCGAGCCGAGCAGGTAGCCGCAAACAGCAATGATAGCAAAGTGCGTCAGTGTCATATTCATCTCCCCCAGATGTGATTTTAGTCCTTATCCCCGCGTTCGCGGATCACCATGCGCACCGGTGTGCCGGTCAATCCGAACACCTCACGGATCTGGTTTTCCAAATACCGCTGATAGGAAAAGTGGAACAGCCGCGCATCATTGCAGAAGCACACAAACGTCGGCGGGCAGGTGGATGCCTGCGTCATATAGAAAATACGCAGGCGGCGTCCCTTATCGGTCGGCGGCTGCACGCGGGCTGTCGCTTCTGCCAAAATGGAATTCAGGCGGCCGGTCGGGATCCGCATATGGTTCTGCTCATATACCTCATGGATCAGGGCAAACAGCTTGTCCACGCGCTGTCCGGTCTGTGCCGAAATAAACAGCACCGGTGCATAGGGCATATATGCCAGCCCCTCGCGGACACGGAGCGTATACTCCTTCATGGTCGATCCGTCCTTTTCGACCAGATCCCACTTATTGACCACAATAATGCAGGCCTTGCCCGCGTTATGCGCTTCTCCGGCAACCTTTGTATCCTGCTCGGTCACACCTTCGGTCGCGTCGATCATGATAACGCAGACATCCGCGCGCTCCACTGCCAGAAGCGACCGCATGACCGAATATTTCTCGATCGCCTCATCCACCTTGCTCTTTTTGCGGATACCCGCTGTATCGATGAAGGTGAACTTGCCGTGCGCATTGTCCAGATCCGCATCCACGCTGTCGCGCGTGGTTCCGGCCACATTGGAAACGATGACCCGTTCCTCTCCCAGCACGCGGTTGAGCAGGCTGGATTTGCCGACATTTGGCTTGCCAATGAGCGCAACGCGAATGCGTTCATCATCCGCTTCATTTTCCTCCTCGGCCGGAAAATATTCATAGGCTGCATCCAACAGTTCGCCCACACCATAGCCGTGCAGTGCCGAAATACCATACGGCTCACCCAAACCAAGGTTATAAAATTCGTAAAATTCCGCCGGCGGGTCACCCGGCTTATCGCATTTGTTCACCGCAAGCACGATCGGCTTGCCCGAACGCAGCAGCATGGAAGCCACGTCCTGATCTGCCGCCGTCACACCGGTGCGCAGATCGGTGATCAGTACGATCACATCCGCGTGCGAAATCGCCGTTTCCGCCTGATAACGCATAAACTGCAAAATTTCGTTATCATTGGACGGCTCGATGCCGCCCGTATCGATAATGGTAAAATCGCGGCCGCGCCAATCGCTTTCCGCATACAAGCGGTCACGGGTAACACCCGGCGTGTCCTCCACAATAGACAGGCGCTTGCCTGCCAAACGGTTAAAAAGCTGCGATTTGCCCACATTCGGCCGTCCCACGATGGCCATGATCGGTTTTGGCATAGGGGAATCCCTCCTTTGTCTCTCCGCTTATCAATCCTCAAATATCTTTGCCAGCAGATCCGCGCCGTCGATCTCGACCGGTATGACCGGTACACCGATGGCCTCTGCCACCTGCGGCAGGGTATAATCATCCAAAAACACGTCGCCGCCGTCCCGCAGCATATTGGCGGAAATCAGCACACGCTCCCCCAATTCCCGTCCGCGCAGCTGCGCTACCAGATCCTGCCCGGTGATCAGACCGGCTACGGAAACCAGAGGCCCGAAAAAATCATTACGAATCTCCGCAACCGCTCCCTTCAAATTATCGCATGCAGCGGCAGCTTCGTCAAGCAGCACCCGCATTGAGGGCGCAGCCGCCGCCCCGGTTGCGATGGTAAACGGCCGCGGCGTACGTCCGGCGTAATCCGGCAAGGCAAGGCGAAACTCTTCCATAAACAACGGCAGCATGCCGATGCCGTTTTCAAACTGCGTAAATTCCTCATAATACGCTGTATCCAGCAGCGGACGCTCTGCCTTCAGGTAAAGCTCATCCCCGCACCAAGCCAGACGCGTCCCTAACTCCTGCCGGCATTCCTCCGCAAACGGCTCCACAATATCCAGAATTGCTTGCGCACAAGCCCGGTCGGTGGCCTCCAGCGGATACAAGCCTGCGCGGTGGCGCGTCATACCAAACGGCACGACCGAGATCGTATTGACAGCAGGATACAGCTTTTTCAGATCGTACAGCGAACGGCGCAGCTCTTCTCCATCATTCAAGCCCTTGCATACCACAAGCTGGCAGTTCATCGTAATGCCGCCCTCTGCGAAACGATCCATGATCCGCAGCGCTTCACCTGCACGCTTGTTTTGCAGCATTTTCACACGCAATTCGGGGTTGGTTGTCTGCACCGAAATATTGACCGGCGAAATATGCATCCGCAGGATGCGATCCACGTCTGCCTCGGACAGGTTGGTCATGGAAATATAGTTGCCCATCAGAAAGGACATCCGGGCATCGTCATCCTTGACATACAGCGTTTTACGCATCCCTTTGGGGAGTTGATCGATAAAGCAGAACACGCATTTATTCGAGCACTGCTTCATACCGTCCATCAGGTAGTGCTCAAAATTCAAGCCAAGCGGCTCTCCCTCCCGTTTGCGCACCCGCACTTCGCGCATTGTCACACCGTCCTGCTCCAACACCTTGAGCATCAAACGCGCATCGTAGCTGTAAAACTTGTAATCCAGCACATCACGGATCGCCGTACCGTCGATCTGCAGCAGAACCTCTCCTGCCTGCAGCCCCGCCCGTTCTGCCGGACTTCCCGCATCTACACTGATAATTTTCGACGCCATCGTGCGCCCTCCCCTCTGTGATTCACAGACTGCCGCGCTTTTGCACGGATATCCCATAGAAAAAGTGGCTGCTGCAAAGCAAAAACCGTTTTTTCATCCAAACGCAGAGCATATCCCTGCATTTAGATGCCAACACGCGAAAAAGTTCTCCGGAGCCTTTCCGCACCTGCGGCTTGTCCGGGCATCTGCCCGGCAAGATACCCCGACCGAAAGCAAAAAAAATGGAGAAGTCGTTGCCGCCTTCTCCATTTTTTGTTCTGTTTTAGCCTTACGCTTCCTTAACGGCGACAACCTCACGGCCATTGTAGTAGCCGCAGGCCTTGCACATTCTGTGAGCCAGCTTCATCTCGCCGCACTTGGGGCACTTGGTCATGCCGGGCAGAGAGAGCTTCCAGTGGGAGTTACGGCGCTTGTCGCGGCGGGCTTTGGATACCTTTCTCTTCGGTACTGCCATGGTGGATACACCTCCTACTCTGTCTTCTGTATTTTATCAGTAAATTATGATTTGCCCTCGTCCTCATCCGAGTTGAGCAGGGCGCGCAGCGCGGCAAAACGCGGATCGATCTGCTTTTTATCACAATCGCAATCGACCTCGTTGCGGTCAGCGCCGCAGTGCGGACAGAGGCCTTTACAGTCCTCCTTGCACAGATATGTCATCTGTACCTGCAGGATCAATGCCGGCACAAGTACGTCCGCAGGATCCACGCTGTCACCGGTCAGCACGAAAAGATCGTCCTCTTCCTCTGCCCCCGGATCATCCGACAAAATCATATCGGCCTCGGCGGACAGCAGAATATCGAGCGGCTTCAAACAACGTGCACAAGCGGTAGAATAAATCGTTTTGATCGACCCGCGCAGCCGCAAAACACCGTTGTCACTCGAAACCTCTCCGCTGATTCGGACAGGGCTTTGAAACGGCTTTGCACCATACAGCGTTTCTTCCTTCAGGTCGATTTCCTCATCGAACGGGATCACTGCATGCTGCGAAGCAGTTAGCTTTTTCAAATCAATCTTCATGTTAACCTCACATGGTACTAAAATAGTATACTACAAGTAATCAGGCTTTGTCAACCAAAAAATGCGTGCTTCCAGCATATTTCACCGAACGTTTGCAGGCACTTCCCTTTCTTGCGCAAATGCGGTATACTGAGTGGAGAAAACACCATCACACAGAAAAGGAACCCCTGCCTTGAGAGAATATTATATCACAAAAAACGACAGCGGACAACGTCTGAACAAATTTCTTGAAAAAGCCGTCCCCCTGCTGCCCGGCGGCATAATGCACAAGTACCTGCGGCTCAAACGCATCAAAGTCAACGGCAAACGCACGGATGCCGCCTACCGGTTGGCCGAGGGCGACGCGGTTCAGCTTTACCTGAACGACGAATACTTTGACGCACCGCGCGAGGAGGAAGCCTTTCGCCGCATCACACAGCCGCGGCTGCGTATCGTCTACGAGGATGACCATATCCTGCTGGCCGACAAAGCGCCCGGCATGGTCGTGCATGCCGATGAACGCGGCGGCGCTGATACCCTGATCGCTCATATCCAAGCCTACCTGTATCAAACCGGCGCATGGAATCCGGCAGATGCCGCCTCCTTCGCCCCTGCCCTGTGCAATCGTATCGACCGCAACACCGGCGGCATTGTTATTGCCGCCAAAACCGCCGAGGCGCTGCGCATCCTCAATGATAAGATCAAGGAACGGGAGCTGGAAAAACGCTATTTGTGCATTGTACACGGCCGTCCGCAGCCCGCCGCCGGACTGATCGAGAATTATTTACGGCGGGACGAAAAGCGCAAGCAGGTCACCCTGCACCGCCAGCGTGTACCCGGCGCCAAAACCGCGCGCACACGCTACCGCACACTGGCATCGCAGGATAAGCTGTCACTCGTTGAATGTGAACTGCTGACCGGCCGCACCCATCAGATCCGTGCACACATGGCTTCAATCGGCTGCCCGCTGCTGGGCGACGGCAAATACGGCACAAATGAATTGAACCGCCCCTACAATGAAACCGGGCAGGCGCTGTATGCCTACTCACTCACTTTCCGATTTGAAGAAGACGCCGGTGTGCTGTCCTATCTAAACGGGCGGACATTCACAGCAAAGGAAATCCCTTTTGTACGCAAATATTTCCCGTCATTTCAGCTGTAATGCTATTTTATCCGCTCCCTGAAAACAACCGATCCCGCGGCACAACGTACCCCGAGCTGCACGCCGCAAACGGTATCGGCAGCGCAGATGCACGAACCCCCGATGGCTTATGCCCCGGGGGTTCGTATCGAGCAGCTTTTCGGTCTGCCAAAAAGACACTCCGCCGCCCCTCCGGTTCGCACCGGAAGGGCGTTTTTTTGTGTTCTCTTTCTGCTGCCAGTCCGTGTAAGGATCACGCCGCCGATTCCTTGATATTCGTGTATACCTTGCCCGGTTCCAGCGTGATTCCTTTGACCGCAGCCAGTTCGGAAACCGTCACAAATGCATAGGTCTTATCCGTTCTGCTCTGCAGCTCATCGATCGCCTGTAAAACGCCCTGCACCGTACCGGTATACATATCATGCATCAGGACGATCGATCCGTCCTTCGCCAGATCGATCAGATTATTCTTCACACTCGACGGATCGGTCTTGGTCTTCCAGTCCAGCGTATCCGCATCCCAGTTGATGATCGGCAGACCCAGTTCCTTCATCACCGCCTGCACCTTATCATCATAAGCACCGCCAACCGGTCGCATCACCGTTGGCCGTGCGCCGCAATATTTCTCGATCAGATCGTTGTTGTCATTGATCTCCTTGCGGATCTCATCCTCGCCCAGCGCCGGCAGCATACTCATCGGATGGTTCATGGTGTGGTTGCCCAGTTCATGCCCCTCCGCCAGATAACGGCTGCAATGCGAATTGAAATCCTGCAAACGGTAGCCGCACATAAAGAACGTCGCGTGTGCGCCGCGCTCCTTCAGGCCGTCCAGCAGCGTTGCGGTCAATCCTTCGGGGTACTCGCCCGTGCGCCCAGTCGGCCCATCGTCAAAGGTCAGGGCGATATACACGTCCGCCTCCGGGATATTCCCGCCGACAGCCTGCGTCAAGCCCTCCTTCAAAGAATCCAAATATGCCTTCTGGCTGTCAAAGCCATCCAGCGATACAGTGGTGAATGCAAAGGCGCCGTCGCCCAAATCGGTAAAGTGCTTGCCGATCACCGCGGCAAATACCGGCGCCGAAACATAAAAGCTGCCGGACGCTTCATCCTGATAGGCATCGATATGGTCGCCCTTCACCTTTTCACCGTTCACCTTGGTTTTGCCATCATCCTGCACGGTCGACTGGAGCCCACTGCAATCCACCGTCCATTCATGCTTGCCGTCAAACGATGCCGTGCCGCCCAGCGCATGTACCGCCGCTTTGAGCGGTACGTATTTCATACCGCCACGGTCAAGCGCCGCCTTGCCGCGCTTGCCCTCTTCCTCGGACATCTGCACCGTCTCACCCGCAGACAGCAGCTTATCCGAATCCGCACGCAGCAGCACGCTGGTTGCTGCAAGCTGCTGCTCAGACGGGCCGAGCACCGCCAGTGCTTCTTCTGCCGCTTTTCCGATCTTATCCTCATCCAGTGGTTTTTTCGACTGGGAAATCACGATCAGATCTCCCTGATCCGCCCCCAGTTCACTGCTCTGCCACGAAAGCGCCGTGCAAAAATCCCGCACAGGCACATACAGCACCCCGTCCTTTGCATCGGCTGCAACGGACATCGAATGTTTTTCTCCATTCAGCAGCATATTCTTGCTGCCGGCCTTCATCTGCACAGTATCCTTTTTGCGGGTTGCCGTGGCTGTCCCCGCTGCCGCATCCCATGCAAAATCCATATCCATGTTCTCGCAAAGAGACTGCATAGGAACCAGTGCGCTGCCGCTCTGATCCCGATAAGGCGTGCCGCCCAGATCCACTGCTTTTCCCTGCATCAGGGCGCGTGGGGTTTGCAGCTGATACACGATCTGCGAGGATCCGCCGCCGAACAGCGCGCCCGCGGCCCCCGTTACCATACGAAATATGACCGGCACCGCAATTACAACCAGCAGAATCAGGGCGATCAGCACCCCATAGTGACTGTTGCGGCGACGGCGGCGATGACGACGGTAGCTGGACCGATACGCCGACTGATACGCCATTTTCCTCATCCCTTCCTATCTTTATTGGTATATTTGTGTCTCTATTTACTCATTATAGCACCCCTTGACGCAAAATAAAGTTACATAACCGTTACTTTTCTTTTCCTGCGGCTTTCAGCGCATTTTCCATCATCTGCACACCAATCCCCAACAAATGCGGTCCAACATAAGCCCCCAGCGTACAGTCGATCTCGCCCTCCATACAGTTTTGATAATCCGGCAGGCTTTGCTGCGCCAAGCTGCGGATCTCTTTCAGCTCAGCCGGCGAATCCCCGTGAGCTACCGCCAGATTAAACCGGATGCCGCGCGGCACACAGGCTGCTGCCAGCTGCACCATCTTCTGCATCGCCGCCTTGCGCCCGCGCATTTTCGCTGTATTGACCAGCTCTCCCTCTTCCGTAAAGGAAATAATGGGCTTGATTTGCAGCAGCGTACCGGCCACCGCCGTAATACGGCCGATACGGCCTCCCTTTTGCAAATATTCCAGCGTATCCACACAGAAAAACACCGTCGTATCCTGCATCAGCGGCGGCAGAGCGCGCAGCAATTCTTCCCAAGTCCATCCCTCTTCGATCCAGCGGGCTGCCTGCAAAACCGTCATACCGGTTCCCAGCGAGCCGCTCAAGGTATCAAACGCAGCGACCTCCAACCCGGGCGTCTGCTCTCCGATCAGGCGCACCAGATTATGTGTCCCGCTCAGGCCGCTTGAAAAGTTGATCGCCAGCACCTTGGTGTAACCCGCTTCCCGAATCCGTGCGAACGCCCGCTCTACTGACGCCCCGTCCGGCAAGGTCGTCTTGGGTATCTCCGTCGGCAATCGGCGGTATACCTCTGTCGGTGTGATATCCACGCCATCTGCATATTCGCCGTCCGAAAAAATCAGCTTGAGCGGTACTACATGAATATCGTAACGATGCAGCAGCGCCTGTGGAATATCGGCGCACGAATCGGTCAGCAACGCGATTTTCTGTTGATTCATTTTCATCCCCTCTTTACCCTTACAATTCCTCTCCTGCACTCCAGTTGATCAAATGCGGGGAAACCGTTTTCTTCTGCTGGCCCGGAGGCGGCACTTTTACGCCAAAAAAATCATACCATTGACCGCAGACCTCACATTGCCAAGCCGCAGCCGCCGTTTCGTCCATAATATAGATCTCATTGCCGCAGGAGCAGTTCAGGATCGTCATCATTCTCTTCCTTTCACGCACCGTTTATATGCGCCAATCTGTAAATTGATATTCTCAGTATAACATATCCCATAAAGGAAGTCGAATACTATTCCACACCCGCCCGGTTTAAGCTTCTGATAAAATATCGGCTGATCCGCAACAAAAGGCTTGGAGTCCGGCTCCAAGCCTGAGATTGTCGAAAAACTTTGTTTTTCGACAATCTATGTTTGGACTATGCCAAACATGAACGAGAAAAAAGTTCCTGTACAGAAACTTTTTCTCTCTCAAAGTATAAAAAGTCAGGCACATGTCCTGACTTTTTATGCATTTGCGCTGCAAATGCTGTTTCATGCGCGCTGCCGCGCGTATTGCTGACGTCCATCGACAAAATACTTTTTCGAAAAGCTAAGGCTTGGAGTCCAGCTCCAAGCCTTTTGTTGCTTTCATGTTATGCGCAATCAGAGGATCCATTCCTGTTCTTTTTCCTCGCCGCAATACTTGCACAGCGTTTCTCGGATCGCACGCGGCCCGCGGTTCAGTTCATTGAACATGCGGACGACCGTTTCGCCTACACCGATCTCAAACAGGTTCACGCCGAAGTAATACCGGTTGGACAACAGCGGGTACAGCTGCTCCTCCGTCGCTTCTTCTCCCAGTTTGGGATTGCCCATCAAAGCGCGGACTGCATCGATGTTCGCATCCGGGCTCAGTTCAAACGCCTCGCCGCGGTCATCCACACCGACCAGATAGCGCAGCCATCCTGCCAACACCAGCGGGATATACACCAGCTTGGTCGCACGGTGCGCCGGCAGCATGGAATTGTAATACGCATACAGCGTTGTACCGAAACGCGGCGCGATCTTACGCGACGTATCGGTCGCCGTACGCTGCGGCGAATCCTGCAGGAAAGGATTGGGGTAACGTTCACCGAGCACCTCATGCAGGAATGCCACCGGATCGATCACGCCCGGATCGGCAACCATCGGCATTGCCTCCTGCTCGCTCAGGCGCGTCACCAGATTGACTAGTTCCTTATCCTTCATTTCCGCACTGATCTGGGTGTAGCCCAGCAGGCAGCCGAAAACGCCAAGCGCGGTATCCATCGGGTTCATACAGGTGCTTACCTTCATCATCGCAGATTTTTCCACGATATCACGGCGCGTCAGGATCACGCCGCACTGCTCCAGCGGCGGATGACCGTTCGGGAACGCATCCTCGATCAGCAGATAGTGCGGACTTTCCGAGTTGACGTAAACCGCCGCATACGTTCCCTTTTCTGTTACGAACGGACGCGCATTCTCCAAACCGTCCGCCGCCAGCTTTTCCGCGATACGGGCATCCGGATGCGGTGTGATCTTATCGATCATCGACAGCGGGAAGGTATTCTTCTTGAGCAATGCGAAATACTCATCCTCGGAAATAAAGCCGTTTTTCTGCCAGCCACGCGCCATATACCGCACTGCACGCTCCAGCCGCATCCCGTTGTCCTGACAGTTGTCCAGCGAAACCAGCGCAAGCGGCGGCAAGCCGGCGCGGGCACGCATCAGGCACAGAGCCGTCAGCTTACCGAAGAAGGAGCGGCATCCCTCCGGTCCGCCGTCGCGGTCATGCGCATAATCCGGCAGGAATTCATTCATATCATTCTGGAACACATAACCCTTTTCGGTCAGCGTAAAGCTGACCATCTGCAGCGAAGGCGCCAGAAAGATCTCCTGCAGCCGTGCCATATCCTCGCTCAGCTTAAGGCTTTCGGTAACCGAAGCGATAACTTCCTTGTTGATCGTGCCGTTCGAATACAGGGTCACCACCAGCGACAGGTGATCGCACGCACGGTAGCAGCGGTCGATCAGTTCTTCATCATAACCGTCACAGCAGATCACGCCGGTATCCGACAGGCCGGCTGTCAGCATCCGCTGTGCCAGCACGGCGGGAAAAGCCCGGAACAGGTTGCCGGCGCCAAAATGCAGCCACGCCGGCGCTTTGCGCGTATTGTCACGCACCGCGTCGATATCATACTGCGGCAGGCGGTAGCTCTTCCAGGACGCATTATGCTTTAAGCTTTCTTTTGTCAATTTCATAAAGCGGTCACTCCCTTTTCGTGAACGGAAAACTCCGTTCTGCTTCCATTGTCATATAGTATACCAAATTTTCCGCGCCTTGCATAGGGAAAATCGGAAATCTTGACAAATTCATCCGAAGGATACACAAACCAAAAGCCGCCTGTTTAACAGGCGGCTTAAGACACATCCGTTTATCAGCCGCGCGGGCAGCCGGATTACTGCGTATTGCTCTCCGGCACGCATTTTTCGGACGGTGTACCCGGCAGCGCATAATACATCCGCAGCACCAGCTTCATGGCAAAATACAAAATTGCGACCTCCGCCGGTAAAATCAACAGGTTTTTCGGCACACGCAGGGCAAGCAGCACACTCATCGCCTTGCCGCCGGTGATCGTCAGCCACAAGGTATTGAGGCCGATATTGCAGATCACGTTAACGCACAGCTTGGCGCCGATCGCCCGCCCAACAGACAGCTTGCGCGGATACAGCCACAAGCCCCACAGCAAACCGCCAACGACCGCTGTCAGCGTGAAGCCCGGGAAATAGGCACCCATGGTCAGGTTTCCGGCGAAATAGCCAAGCACATCGGTGCACACACCGGCCGTCATGCCCACCGCCGGGCCGAACAGCATACCGATCGCCGCGTTGCACAGAAAGCCAAAGCCAATGCGCAGGTTGGGCGGCAGCTTGATCTGCAGCCCCATCAAATCGAGCGCAATGTTGATCGAAATCAACAGCGCCGTCAGCGCAAGGCAACGGGTGGATTTGAGTTCCTTCAGGGAGCGGACAAAGATATTTTCGTTTTTAGACATAGAAAAAGACACCTCCTAAAAAAATTCATCTGTTGCCACAGCGATTTAGGAAATGCCTAAACAGTTGCAGCAGCGGGATGCGATCACAATACCGCAGGGAAAACTCCCTTTCGTCCACCGAACAACTCCCCGTCTCGGCGGCACTTTACGCATTGTGGTCTACTCTGCTTTTTCTGCTCTTATTGTATCACGCTTTCAGCACTTGTCAATACCGAAAACGTCCCGGATGGTGCGGCACACGCCGTCCTCATCGTTGCCCGGCGCTATGTGCTTTGCCGCCGCTTTCAGCGCTTCGTGCCCGCTCGCCATTGCGTAGGACTCCCCTGCCGCCTGCAGCAGCTCCAAATCATTCAGGTAATCCCCAAACACCATACACTCCTCCGGCGCGATCCCCAGCTTCCGGCACATGGCGTGCAGCGCCAAGCCCTTATTCATGCCGGGGCGCATCAGATCCATCCAATCTGCACCGGAAACAGCAAGCTGCGAGCTTTGTGCAAACGAACCAAACGCAGGCAACAGCACCTGTTCAGCCCGTCCCTCGCAGAACACAGCGATTTTGCACACCGGCTCCCGGCGGACAAATTCCAGCAAGTCAGGCACCTTGGTGCGGCGGGTGGAATAAATCGCCATGCTCTTCATAAAAGCCGGATCCGCATCATCCTCATAAAAGCCGCCGTGCCGGGCGGATACGATTGCATACACGCCGGGCAGCTGCCGCACGGTTTCCACTGCGCGGCAGACCTCTTCCATCGGCATCGCCTCGAAGGAAATGATCTCCGCACCGTCCGCGACCACAGCGCCGTTTTCACTGATGTACATCAGCTCATCCGCAATCTCACCAAACTGTTCATACAGCGTATAATACTGCCGCCCGGAGGCCGGCGCGAACCGCACACCGCGCGCCCACAGCGTGTGGATAAGGGGAAACAAGCCTTTCGGAAGCTGTCCGTCACTGGTTAAAAGTGTGCCGTCCATATCTGCGGCAATCAGTTTAATCGCCATCAATCGGTTCTCCTTTCTCTGCCAAAAATACCGGGCAGTGTCACAAAAATAGACTGCCGACCTGATAGACCGCCATTGCGGTCAAGTACGCCAATATCGTTTGGAAGGCCGCCGCGCCAAACGCCCAGCGCCATCCGCCCATTTCACGCTTGATCGTAGCAAAAGCCGACATACACGGCATGTACAACAGGGTAAACACCAAAAAGGAATAGCCCGACAGCGGTGTGAACACCGTTGCCAGTATGCCGGAAAGCAGTGCGCTGTCTCCCCCCGCGCCATACAGCACGCTCATGGTGGAAACAACCGCCTCCTTAGCGACCAGACCGGTCAGCAGCGCCACCGCTTCCTGCCACTGATCAAAGCCAAGCGGCGCAAAAACCGGCGCGATCAGCGTACCGATCACACCGAGGATGCTTTCGCCCGCGTCCCCTGCCACGGTCAGCATCGGGGTAAAGTTCTGCATCAGCCAGATGACCACACTCATTAAGAAGATCACGGTACCGGCCTTGGTGATAAAATCCTTTGCCTTTTGCCACATATTGAGCACCGTGCCCTTAAAGGACGGCAGGCGGTACGTCGGCAGTTCCAGCACAAAGCCCGAAGAAACACTGCGGAACACGGTTTTTTTCAAAATCACACCGGCCACAACACCCATCAGGATACCCAGCACATACAGGCTGATCGTAACCAGTCCCTGATGCTTCGGAAACAGTGCACCCGCCACCAGCGCATACACCGGCAGCTTAGCCCCGCAGGACATAAACGGCGTCAGCATGATCGTCATACGGCGGTCATCGTCGTTTTCCATTGTACGCGCCGCCATAACCGCCGGTGTTGTGCAGCCAAATCCCATCAGCATTGGCACAAACGACTTGCCCGACAACCCAATCCGGCGCAGCAGCGTATCCATAATAAAGGCTACACGTGCCAGATAGCCGGTATCTTCTAAAACAGAAAGGAAAAAGAACAGGATCACGATCTGCGGCAAAAAGCTGAGCACGCCGCCCACACCGCCGATCACGCCGTCGCAAATTAAGCCGATCAGCCAAGGCTGCGTATGGATGGCGGTCAGGCCGCTCTGCACCGCCGGACTGATGACCCCCTGAATGAGATATTCCATCCCATCGCCCAGCCAGCTCCCAAAGGGACCAAAGGTCGTCCAGAACATCAGAAACATGAAAAACGCAAAAATCGGCAGTGCCCAAATCCGATGCAGCACAATGCTGTCGATCCGTTCGGTCACAGTCAGCTTATGCTCACGCGGATGAATAAAGCTGGCACGCACGATTTCTTCGATATAATCATACAGTGCATCCGCCAGCACCATTTCATTATCGGTCGAATTGGCATGGCTGTGCATTCCCTCAGCCAATGCATCCAACTGTTCCCGCATGGTGTTTGACATATCACCGCCGTACTGTGCCCAAAGCGCCCGATCACCCTCAAGCAGCTTCGCCGCATAAAACGGCAGGCTGCACGGGCGCAGCGGCAGCGGACGCAGCAGTTCCGCCGCCCTGCGGATCGCCGCCCCCACACCGTGCAGATAAGTCGGCTGCTGCATCGGCGCGCACATCCCGTGCGCCAGCTCGTCGAGCAGATCATGAATGTTTTCGCCCTTTTTAGCCGAAATCGGCACAACCGGTACGCCAAGTCGGCGGCTTAGTTCGCCGCAGTCCACCTCGATGCCCTGCGCCCGGGCATCATCCATAAATCCAAGCGCTACCACCATCGGCAGGCCGAGAGAGATCAGCTGCAGCGTCAAATACAGGTTTCGTTCGATATTCGCTGCATCTACGATGTTCAGGATGCCGTCAATCTCATTGGACAGGACGAACTCGCGCGCGATGATCTCCTCCTGCGTATAGGGCGACAATGAGTAAATACCGGGCAGATCGACGATATCGATCCCGATCCCATCGTGGCAGATATGGCCGGTCTTGCGGTCCACAGTAACGCCCGGCCAGTTGCCGACATGCTGATTCGAACCGGTCAACCGGTTGAACAGTGTGGTCTTGCCGCTATTCGGATTACCAATGATCGCAATGGTACGTTTTCCACTCATGCGCCTGCCTCCAGTACGATTTTCTTTGCCTCCACGCGGCGCAGAGAAAGACTGTACCCCCGCAGGCGCACCGCAACCGGATCGCCGAACGGCGCAACCCGCTCCATCGTTATGACCACGCCTTTGGTAATGCCCATATCAAGAAAGTGCCGTTTCAGAGCGCCCTCCGCCGTAATTCGATCGACTACGCCGCTTTGCCCCGGCTTTAAGTTATTCAGTGTCTTCATGCTTGTCCCCCGATGCACTTGATTCATCGTATGTTCTGTCTGTCCGTGCACTCTATATACCCGGTATCAGCACCGGCAATAACAGGCCGGGCAGCCCCGCGCCAATCCCGATCAGGAAAAAAACCGTGCCAATCGCGCAGTTGATATAAATACCGCTTTTACAGAGAAAGGAACGCTGCGGATGATTTGCATTATATCGCACACTGCACGACCGCCCACCGGCAAAGCAACCAAATGTTGTCCATCCGGTTTTCGCTGCATACCGCACACCATTCACGTAATACACATATACCGCGGATACAGCCGTATGCTTCTCCGCACCGGCGGTGCTGCTTACCGAGAGGATGCGTCCCTCTGTTTTGCTTTTGCATGTACATATTTTATATAATATTTCGGCAGTGCATACAGCGCTCCTGCCAGCATAAAGCTGCACGCTATGATCCATACCGCAATCATCTTATCCCTCCGGTACGTAATCCGACGAACAAAAATATTATAGCATTTTCTTCGCTCTGTGTCATGTGTTTTCTTCCCAAAGCCGCATTTTTTACAGATTCCCTTTCAACATGCGGCTGCTGCACGCTACGTGCAACCTCCGTGTCCGTCATCCTTCCCGATAAACATGATAAAAACCACTGCGGCCAGCGGCAGCAGCGTCAGCAGCAGCGCACGTTCGCTCAGCCAGACAGTGCTAATCCCGCCTGCCGCAGCACCCAGCGCAAAAAACAGAATGATCCCATAATAATGTCTCGCTCTTCGGGCTGCGGTCCGGCTGCCGGTCTGCCGCCAAATCACCAGTTGCTCCGTACCCGACCGCAGATTTCCCGTGCACATGGTGGAAGCAAATGCACTGCCGCGCACCTTGCGGAAGGCTTCCACCTGCAGTGCACACACAAACGAGATCGCAATGTTCGCAGCCGCATTCCACCGCTGCGGCCAAAATGCCACAGCAGCCAGCACTACTGCTTCCATCAGCACCACACTCTGCCGCCAGTGCCATCCGTCCGATCCTGCACCGGCACGGCTCTTCCGCCGGATATACTCCGCCGCCACAACCCCCAGCACAAATGCAGCAACCGGCAGAAGATACGACAGCGCCGCCATCCACTCGCGCTCCGCAAGCCGCAGACCGAACAGCACGATATTGCCTGTTTGCGCATTGGCAAACACGCCGCCCCTACACAAAAAAGTATAGGCATCAAAAAAACCGCCGGCCAGCGCCAGCAAAGCGCCCAGCAGCAGTGATTCCGACATTTGTCCATCCATTTGTTTCATTGTGCTCCCCATTTCCTGTTCCAACATATCACAGCAGAGCCTGCTGCATCGTTCTTTTGTATCATACCACAGCGGCACATATTTCTCTGCCCTGAGCATCTGATGAGCGCCGCTGTTGTTATCATTGTAAAATAGTTGTATGGTAGCCGCCCTGCGGCTATTATACCACAGCGGTACGCATCTGGTAAGCCATCATCGTCTATCTGCGGCAAAACGAAAGGGTCTGCCTGCCGCAAATGCGGCAGGCAGACCCCTGTTCGGTTCCGTCTTCACACGGAAAAATTCACTTGTTCTCGGCAATGCGGATGCGGTTGATCGCTTTCTTAAAACGCACCTGCGCCACATTCTGCTCATGCTCGCTTTCATGCTGCTTCAAAACAGCGCGGGCACGCTCTGCCGCCTCGCGGGCACGATTGACGTCGATCTCATCCGCCCATTCACAGGTGCGGGCCAGAACCACGGTCTGCTCCCGCGTCACATCCACAAAACCGCCCGAAACTGCTGCGGTTCGCGGCTTGCCATCCTGAATGATCGTCAGCCCGCCGATCCCCAGCGCCGCAACATACGGCACATGGCCGGGCAGGATGCCCACATCGCCTTGTGTCGTGCGGATCACGATCCGGTCGACCTCTTCATCACAGAAGCAGCGGTCCACCGTCATCACCTTGAGATGAAAGGTAGCCATATTATGCCCCCTTCTTTGCCTTCTCCACGACCTCGTCGATGGTGCCGGCAAACAGGAACGCCGACTCGGGCAGATCATCGTGCTTACCGTCCAGAATCTCGCGGAAGCCGCGGATGGTCTCCGCTACCGGCACATACTTGCCTTCAAAGCCCGTAAACTGCTCTGCCACGCTGAACGGTTGCGACAGGAAGTTCTGGATCTTACGGGCACGCGCTACCGTCAGCTTATCCTCATCGGAAAGCTCATCCATACCCAAAATAGCAATGATATCCTGCAGATCCTTGTACTTCTGCAAAATAGACTGCACCGCACGCGCAACCTCATAATGCTCGATGCCGACTACATCCGCCGTCAGGATACGCGAGGAAGAGTCCAGCGGATCCACCGCCGGATAAATACCCATCGACGCAATATCACGCGACAGAACGACCTTTGCATCCAAATGCGAGAAGGTAGTTGCCGGCGCAGGGTCGGTCAGGTCATCCGCAGGCACGTAAACCGCCTGTACGGAAGTGATCGAACCCTTTTTGGTCGAGGTGATGCGCTCCTGCAGAGCGCCCATCTCGGTCGCCAGCGTCGGCTGATAACCTACGGCGCTCGGCATACGGCCGAGCAGCGCGGAAACCTCGGAACCCGCCTGCGTGAAACGGAAGATATTATCGATGAACAGCAGCACGTCCTGCCCTTCCACATCGCGGAAGTACTCCGCCATAGTAAGACCGCTCAGCGCCACGCGCATACGCGCGCCGGGCGGCTCATTCATCTGACCGTAAACCAGCGCCGTCTTGTTGATAACGCCGGATTCCTGCATCTCGTTATACAGGTCATTGCCTTCACGGGTGCGTTCACCAACGCCGGTAAATACCGAAATACCGCCGTGCTGCTTGGCAATGTTATTGATCAGCTCCATGATAATGACCGTCTTGCCGACGCCTGCGCCGCCAAACAGGCCGATTTTACCGCCCTTGGCATACGGGGCGATCAGGTCAATGACCTTGATGCCGGTCTCAAGGATCTCGGTCGTGGATTCCTGCTCCTCATACGAGGGCGCGGGACGATGGATCGGCCAGCGCTCCTCCCCCTCGACCGCCGGCTTATTATCCACCGGCTGACCGAGCAGGTTGAAAATACGGCCCAAATTCTTATCGCCTACCGGCACCGTGATCGGTCCGCCGGTATCGACCGCCTGCATGCCGCGCACCAAGCCGTCCGTCGATTCCATCGCAATGCAGCGCACGGTATCCTGACCGATGTGCTGCGCAACCTCGACCGTGATCACGCGGCCGCTGTTGTCGATCGTGATGGCATTGAGCAGCTTGGGCAGTGCGTCAGCAGCAAATTTAATGTCCAGCACCGGTCCAATAATCTGGACAACGGTGCCAATATTCTGCTCACTCATTGGCAAAACTCCTAATTCTTATCAATCCTACGCGCCGACCTCGCCCGAGCCTGCAACGATCTCGGTGATCTCCTGCGTGATGGCCGCCTGACGGGCACGGTTATAGGACAGGTTCAGATTTTCGATCATCTCACCCGCATTATCGGACGCTGCCTCCATCGCCATACGGCGCGCGGACTGCTCCGAGCAGTAGCTTTCCACCACTGCGCCGTACAGCACGCCGTACAGATACTCCGGGATGACCGCATCAAACACCGCCTCAGGCGACGGATCATATTCCGTCAGCACCTGCGGGCCGGACGCCGGTTCGGTCTCCTGCGCATCAAACCTTGCGGGAAGCACCTGAATACAGGTTGGCTCCTGCTGCAGGGGCGAAATAAAACGCGTATAGCAAAGGTAAACCTCATCGACCGCGCCGCCGCGGAACAACTCAAGCATTTGCGAGACGATCTCATGCGTATCGCTGATCTTCATCGTCTCGGCAATGCCGGGGTAATCCTGCGTCACCGGCCAAGCGCGCTTGGCATAATGCTCCTGCGCCTTTTTGCCGATTGTGATGACCTGCGCGTTTTTTCCGTCCATCTGCGCCGCTGCCAGCTTGAACAGGTTGGCATTGTAGCCGCCTGCCAGACCGCGGTCACCCGCGATCACCACGAACAGGCTGTTTTTCACCTCACGCGGACGGGTATAAACCGAGCTGTTATCCCGCGTTGCCGCAGCCAGCCGCGTGATCGTTTGATAGATCGTGTTGAAATACGGCCGCGCCGCCAGCGCGCGCTCCTTCGCACGGCGCATTTTGGACGAGGCTACCAGCTCCATCGCCTTGGTGATCTGCATGGTCGACTGCACCGACTTAATACGGCGCTTGATGTCCTTCATGTTTCCGGAAGCCATTGTTCAGTCCTCCTTCCGCCTCAATGCTCGGAAAGGAACTTGACCTTGAATTCCTCGATGGCCTTCGTCAGCTTTTCCTTGATGTCATCGTCGATCTGCCGGGTCGCACGGATGGTCTCCGGGATATCGCCGTATACGCTGTCCACAAACTCGAACAGCTCGCGCTCGAATGCGCCGATCTGGTCGGACGGAATATCCAGCAGCTGTCCCGAAACCACAGCGAAAATAATGATAACCTGCTTTTCAACCGGGATCGGGCTGTTTTGCGGCTGCTTGAGCACCTCCACGATACGTTCGCCCTGTGCCAGACGCTTTTTGGTGTCCGCATCCAGATCCGAACCGAACTGCGAAAAGGCCTGCAGCTCACGATACTGCGAATACGCCAGCTTCAGCGTGCCCGAAACCTTTTTCATGGCCTTGATCTGCGCATTACCGCCGACACGGGATACCGAAATACCCGGGTTGACCGCTGGACGAATGCCCGAGTTGAACAATTCGGTCTCCAAGAAGATCTGACCGTCCGTGATCGAAATGACATTGGTCGGGATATATGCCGAAACGTCACCGGCCTGCGTCTCGATGATCGGCAGTGCGGTAAGCGAGCCGCCGTCCTGAATGTTGGCCGCGCGTTCCAGCAAACGGGAATGCAGATAAAATACATCGCCGGGATAAGCCTCACGTCCTGGCGGACGGTGAAGCAGCAGCGAAAGGGCGCGGTAAGCAACCGCGTGCTTGGACAGATCATCATAAATGACCAAGACATCCTTGCCCTTATGCATAAAATATTCGCCGATCGAGCAGCCCGCATACGGTGCGATATACTGCAGCGGCGCGGATTCGGATGCCGTTGCCGCAACGATGCAGGTATAATCCATCGCACCGTTCTGCTGCAGCGTTTCCGCCACCTGTGCCACGGTCGAACGCTTCTGTCCGATCGCAACATAGATACAGATTACGCCAGTCCCCTTCTGGTTGATGATCGTATCCAGACCGATCGCGGTTTTGCCGGTCTGACGGTCGCCGATGATCAGCTCACGCTGCCCGCGGCCGATCGGGATCATGGAGTCGATCGCCTTAATACCGGTCTGCAGCGGCACATTAACCGGCGCACGCTCGATAATACCGGGCGCCGGGCTTTCGATCGGCCGCGCCTCGGTCGTATGGATCGGGCCCTTGCCGTCGATCGGCTTGCCCAGCGCGTCTACCACGCGGCCAAGCATTGCTTCGCCTACCGGCACCTCTACAATACGCTTGGTACGCTTTACTGTATCGCCCTCGCGGATCTCCTGATCCGAACCCAGAATAACAGCACCGACCAGATCCTCTTCCAGGTTCTGCGCCATACCGTATACACCGCCCGGAAACTCGAGCAGCTCACCGGACATGCAGTTCTCCAGCCCGTGCACGTGCGCGATACCGTCACCTACGGTGACGACCGTGCCCACGTCAGTCAGCTTGATCTGGCTTTGATAATGCGTGATCTGCTCTTTGATAATATTGCTTATCTCTTCGGGGCGTAATTCCATCATGTCACCTACTTTCTCAGACAAACTTCTGCCGGCCGCACCGTACCCCCCTGTCGGGAGAGCCGCCGCTGCGGCGTGCCGAAGTTCCGCCTATGCAATCGTATTGGTCAGCCGTGCGGCAATTTCATGCAGGCGGGTGCGCAGGCTGGTATCAAACTGTTCATTACCCAGCTTGACCACAATACCGCCGAGGAGATTCTCATCCACGGAGGTTTCCAGCACCACCTGTTTGCCGGTCACGGCGCTCATTTTGCTCTTCAGCTTGTCTGTCAATGCGGCGCTCAGCGGCTTTGCCGTGATCGCGCGCACCTCTACAATGCCGTTTTCAAAATAATAATGCTCTTTATATGCCTCCCGCATATCGTGGATCAGACCGACGCGGCCCTTTTCCGTGATCAGCATGAGGAAATTGAGCAGAAAAGGCTCGATTTTGCCCTCCAATACCGTGCGGAGCACCTTATGCTTGTCCTCCAGACCGATCGAAGGCGTTGTGAGCATTTTCAAAAAATCGGGTTCCCGCTTGAACACCTCGCAGACCGCGGTCAGCTCGTCGAGAAAGGCCTTGGCCTTCCCGTCTTCCGCTGCCACCTCGTACAGCGACAGGGCGTAGCGTTCGCTTACAATATCAGCCACGTACTCACCCTACCTTGTCGATAAAGTCTTCGATGAAGCGCTCGTGATCCGCCTCGTTGACATCACGCTCGACAACCTTGGAGGCAATCATCACCGACAGGCTGGCGACCTCATCCTTCAGCTCGTTCATCGCCTTTTTGCGCTCCTGCTCAATGGTGCTCTCTGCCTTCTTCATCATTGCGGCAGCCTGCTGCGAAGACTCCTTGAGGATCTCCTCACTGCGCACCGTTGCACGGCGGGTGGCAGAGCCGACGATCTCGGCTGCTTCCTCCTTCGCCTTGGACAGGCGCTCGGTGTATTCGCTGCGAAGCTGTTCAGCCTCTGTCTGCGCCTTTTCCGCGGCGGTGTACATGGTCTGCACTTCCTCCTCGCGGGCGGCCATCATTTTGCGCACCGGCTTAAACAGGAACTTTTTGATGACCAAAAAGGTAATCAGCGTGTTGCAGATCGTTACGATGATCTCCCACGGTGTAAAACCTACAAACGGCAAAACATTTCCCACAGGTTTACCCTCCTTCCTGGGTGGAAGTGATCCTTGCCGTGTTCGATCAGAACTTGCCCGCAGACATATCAACAAACGGGTTGGCAAACAGCAGGATCAGCGCTACAACCAGCGCGTAAATACCGGTGGACTCGGCCATTGCGATACCGAGGATCATCGTACGGGTGATATCGCCCTGTGCTTCCGGCTGACGGCCGATGGCTGCACAGGCCTGACCAGCCGTATAGCCCTCACCAATACCAGGGCCGATACCGGCGATCATGGCCAGACCAGCACCCAGAGCGGACATACCTGCTACAAAAGCTTTGGGATCCATAGTTTATTCCTCCTGAAATTTTCCTTTGTTTTTAGATAAATTTGAATAAATGGTACGGCAGCTGCTTTTAACTGCTGCGCGCATCACCAACGTAGGCCATTGTCAGCATACTGAAAATGAACGCCTGCATCGCCGAGGTAAATACATCAAAATACAGTGATAAAATACCCGGCAAACCGATTTGCAGAAGCGGCACCGGCAAAAAGCCGAGGATCAGGTCGCTCAGCGCGCCCATTGCCGCCATCAGCAGGGTGGAAATAACCAGACCGCCTGCAATATTACCGAAATGACGGAACGACATTGCAACCGGCGTTGCAACCTCACTGAGCACATTCAGAGGCGCCATAACAAATACCGGCTCAAGGAACCCCTTAAGATAACCGCCGATACCGTTGTACTTAATCTTATTGAAAGTAATCAGTACAAAGGTAATCAGCGCCCAGCCCAGCGTTGTGTTCAGGTCGCCCGTGACAGGGCGCATGAAAAACAGCGATGCCAGCGAGCCGCAGAACGAGAACATCAGCAGCGTTGCAATGTAAGGCGAGAACGAACGGCAGCCCGGTCCCATGGTACCGTCCACCAGATTGTCGATCATCATGACCGCCTTTTCTGCCAATGCCTGCTTGCCCTTCGGAACTTTTTCCATCCGATGGGTTAAAAACACACATAACAAGAAGATGAACAGCATAACAATCCACGCATTGCGCATGGTTTCCGTAATTGGCTGTCCCCCGATCAGCGGAATGCTTTCCGGCAGCTCCCACAATATTTCGGGGCCGGTAATATTTATTCCTCCCACGGTTCAACCTCCTTTCCTATGGACTGCATCGGACCAGAGAATAATGATTTTTGGGAAAAACAACGGTATAACCACCGCCAGTGCATGCAGAAATGGCATTTTGATCGCCGCGACCACAACCGCCCCGGTCAGCACATAGCGGAAAAAATATCCGCGCCGCACGATCCGCGTGCCCTGTGCCGGCGGAAACAGCACGGCCTTGGCAGCGCTTTTGCCGATCATCCGAAACAGCAGTAGCGAATAGCACGCACCTGCCAGCAGACTGACGCCCGCTTTCACCGGACTGACTCCGCACAGGATAAAAACACCGAAGGCGATCACCGTCAGCGGCAGCATCCCACGCAGCATCCGCCTTGTTTCCTCGCGCACGATCTCCATTCCCGTCACGGCAGCTTTTCCTCCTTTTCGCGTTCTCTGGCTTTGCGCTCGGTAAACCGCAGGAAATCCCGCAGACTGCAGGCTGCAACTGCAATACCGAGCAGGATACCGGCGATCACGGCCCAGTTGCCCCATCCGAAGCGGTTCCGAAGCCAAACCGCACCGAAGCAGCAGAGCACCGGCGGCACGACCACCGTAATACCTACCTGACTGAAATAAATCAGATAGCGCAGCACGCTCCAATTACCCTTTCCTTTTTGCAACCGCATTCCCCCGTTATACCAGATTTGATATTCGAGTACAGTTTATCCTTTTAAATCAACTGCTCCCTCTCCCGCATATCGTTTCTATTATACCTAACAAGAGGAAAAAGGCAAACACTTTTTATCGAAAATTTCTAAAATATTTTTACGAACCGGCAATACATTATACATATTGTCTAAGTGCAATAATTTTTTATCACCCTATATACCATCCATCCGCAAGCAAAAAATAAAAAAGCAGCGGAAACTGAACTGCACCCCATTTGTTAGACAGTATGATATACTATCTAACAGATGGGGTGATTTTTTATGCCAAAGGGAGTTTCACAAAAACGATATGCACCAGAATTCAAGAAACTGGTAGTGGAAACTATGAGGAAAGAAAATCTCAGCTGCACAGAAACAGCTGAGAGATTCGGGATCCGCCACAAGCGAGTACAGGACTGGGAACGAATCTATCTGACCGAAGGTCCAGAAGGCTTGTATATTGAGCGGCGTGGTCGAGCAGCTACAGGCCGTCCTCATAAGATTTCCAAGGATGTAGAGGAAGACCTCATTGCAGAAAATCAGCGTCTACGTGCAGAGG